>CALDCK010000486.1 GCA_937937315.1 uncultured bacterium | reverse complement strand
CCCGCATCGGCCCGGTCGCATCCGTGTCGATCCATCCCGGCTGGAGGTTGTTGACCTGGATGTCGTGGCGCGCGAGCTCGATCGCGAGCGATCGGACGAGCCCGCCCAGGGCGGCCTTGCTGGCGGCGTAGCTGGCCTGCTTCGCGGCACCGAAGCGCTCGGTGATGGAGGAGATGGTGACGAGCTTGCCGCCTCCCCCACGCTCCACCATGTGCTTCGAGACCTCGCGAAACGTCACGAAGGTCCCGTCGAGATTGATGTCGAGCACCCGTCGCCAGCGCTCCAGGCTCGCCTTCAAGGGGTTGTAGAAGTCGCCGAGGCCGGCGTTGGCGAAGCAGGAGTCGATGCGACCGAGCTCTTCGAGGGTCGCCGCGCAGGCGTCCTTGATCGAGGCCTCGCTGCCGACGTCGCAAGAAAAGGCCCGCGCGCGGACCCCGAGCTCTTCGAGCTCCGCCGCGGCGGTCAGGCCCTGGTCGCGGTTGCGCGACCAGATGGCGACATCCGATCCCGCGCGCGCCAGCCCCCGCGCCATCCCGAGACCGATCCCCTTGCTTCCGCCGGTTACGACCGCGACGCGCCCGCTCAGGTCGAAGATCGAGTTGGCACCCACTGATTTCCTCCCACTCGCGCTGTCGACGACGACGCCTGCCGGGCCGCCGTTCCATTTACCAGGATCCGGGAGCACCCCATGCTCGAGTCGGGCAGGGTGGGGCTCCGGAGGGGGCCACCGCCCCGCGCGGGGCGCACTCTAGCAAGCCCGGTCGGCGCCAGGATCTTCCCTCCCGCGCCGGGGACGGGCCAGAGACCCGTTCCGGGAAGTGGAAAACGTTTTCCCGGATTGGCGAAATCATGTCCGGCCCCGGCGAACTTCGGCGCGTCTCCGGTCGACGCAGGGCCTGTAACCTTTTGTTTTAGTTTCGGAATCAACGATTGCGAGGGCAGCTCCCGCTTCGGCATCGAGATTGCACACGATAAAGCCCGGGAAGGGGATCTCCGCGATCATCGCGAGTCCTCGGACGGAGGCGTGTCGCTTCCGCCGCCCGCCGAGGAGTCGGAAATGAAGCTCGCGCGAAGGCTGTCCATCGCGACCTCAGTGCTCGTTTTCTGGGCCGGAGTCGCATCCGCGGTACCGGTCAACTTTTCGCTGGACGCCGTGACCATCGTCGGTGGCAGCGGCAACGTCCTGCAGACCTACGACCCCACGCTGCCCCTCACGGGCTCGGGAAACATCGACTTCGGCCTCGGGACCGGCACCCTGACTCTCCAGGACTACTCGCTCTTCATCGACCTGAACCTGGACGGCGATGACGTCGAGATCAAGATCGAGAACTGGAGCCAGAACATCACGTCCATCGATGGCGCGGGCAACATCACGTCGATGGGGGGAGGAACCCAGACGTGCACCGTCCTGGGCGGCCTGGGCAGCTTCATCTGCCCGACGGTCGGGCCCGCGCCTGATTACGTGGGACCCATCCTGGGCTGGCCGCCGGCCGATGGCGCGGAGCTCCTCAGCTCCGCCGTGATCGATTCAGGCGCTCAGACCATCACGGTCATCGACAACTCCAATGCCGCAGCCGGTACGATCACCCAGTTCTACAGCTACACGATCGTGCCCGAGCCGAGCACGGGTCTGCTGCTGCTCTCGGGCCTGGTCGGGATCGCTGTCCGCCGTCGCTGCGCATAGCCGCTACACAGGACGCCTCGCGGCTACCCGCAGCGGCTACTGCAGGTAGCCAACGGCCCGCAATCGCTCGGCGATCTTGGGATCGATCCTCACGTCTTCGCGATTGACGCCGGCCCGTGTTCCGGTCCGCTCGTGGGCGTCGAGCAGCTTGCGCATCTGATCCGCGCGGTCGGGCTCGAGATCGATGATGTTCGCGTCCTCCCGGGGATCCACGGCCAGGTCGAAGAGGTGCTCCTCGCCGTCCTCGTCGAGATTGCGCACGAGCGTCCAGCTCCCATCGTTGACCGCGGTCTGTAGCTCCGAGTCGAGCATGATGTGGGCGCGCAGGGATGCGTAGCTGACGCGATCCACTTCGGGCTCGGGGCCGAACATCAGCGGGACCAGGGACGACCCCTCGAAGCCCTCCGGGATGGCGACGCCCGCTAGATCGAGCAGGGTCGGTGCGATGTCGATGTTGCGGACCTGGGTCCGGACGCGGCGGGCTGGGACGTCGAAGGGCAGCTTGACGACCAGCGGGACGCGCAGCACGGGGCTGAAGACGTTGTACGCATGGCCGTAGGCCTGGTTCTCCCCGAACGCCTCGCCGTGGTCGCTGGCGAAGACCACGACGGTGTCTTCGAGCATGTCTCGCTCCGCGAGCATCTCCTGGACGTGCCTCAGGGCCTCGTCGACCCAGCGGATCGCTGCGAGGTAGAAGCCCCGCTCATGGTTTCCGAAGGTCCGGAACTCGGGCGGTGACGCGTACTCGTGTACGTCCATGAAGTGCAGATAGAGGAAGAGCGGCCGCTCTGGATCGTGAGCCTCGAGCAGGCGGCTCGCTTCCTCGAGCACCCGGTCGCGGTGAGGCCAGGCGGAAGAGAACTGCTTCACGGACCAGGCTCTGGGAAAGACGTAGTGGTCGAAGCCCTGCTGGAACCCGAAGCTCTGCTCGAGCCAGCCGTTGCTCTGCACCGCCGCCGTGGCGTAGCCCGCGTCGCGCAGGATCTCCGCGAGCAGGAGGGCTCCCTCTCCAAGTCCGTCGGTAGACAGCTCGACCCCGTGGGTGCGCGGCCAGAGTGACGTGAACAGGGAGGCCATCGACATCTTCGTCCACGAGGACTGTGCGAGCGCTCGTTCGAACACGATGCCCCGGGACGCCCAGCTCTGTAGCTCGGGGGAGACGGGCTCGCTGTAGCCGTAGGGCTCGAGCCAGTCGGCGCGCAGTGTGTCCACGATCAGCAGGACGAGATTCGGTCGGTTCAAGCGGGCCAGTCGCGCCTCCGGCGCGAGGTCGTCGGACGCGTCCCCGCACCCGGCGAGGGCCAGCGCGACAGCAGTCGAGACGAGGGCGAAGCACTTCGACATGGGCTCAGCGCAACGAAGCCAGGGCGGCATCGACGGGCTCACGCAGAGCGTGCCCTGGGCCGAGGCGCGCGTCCAGCTCCATCAGCAGCGCCCGCGCTTCATCGCGCCGCGCTTCATCGCGATAGGCGAGGGCGAGGTGGTAGGCGATCTCGCCAGACTCGGAATCCGAGCGCCTCGCCTTCTCCAGGAGCGCCACACCCCGGCGGGACAGACCCGACTCGATATAGAGAACGGCGAGCGTATCCATGACCACGGGATCCGTTTCGGCGCGTGCGTAGGCGCTCTGCGCCATCTCGAGCGCTTCCCGAGTGGCCCCGGTCCGCGATAGCGCGAGGGCGAGGTTGTTGCGCGGGCCCACGGCCTTCTCGTCGATCTCGATGGCCTGGCGGTAGGCAGCGATCGCCTCGGGGTCGCGGCCACTGCGTTCGAGCGCGACGCCGAGCCGGAAGGCCACTTCGGCGTCGGCCGCCCGGTCGAGTGCACGCCGATACGGCGCGACGGCTTCTTCGAAGCGGCCACGGGATGCCAGGAAGTCGGCGCTCATGCGGTGAGGCGCCGGGTCGTCGCCGGAGGTCTCGGCAGCGCGTTCCGCTGCCGCGAGCCCCTCCTCGCCGCGCCCGGAAGCGAACAGCAGGTAGATGCGTGCGTGGCGCAGTGCGCGGGTCGAGGGCTCGGCGGCTTCCGTGGCTTCGAGAACGTCGAACGCCTCGGACACGCGCCCCAGCTGCCCGAGCACCACGGCGCGCTCGGCGCTCAGCTCGGCTCTGCGCGCCTGCTCGGCTTCGGCTTCGTCGAGGACCGCCAGCGCCTCTGCGGCCCGTCCCTGGCGTCGAAGTGCGAAGGACAGCGCCACCCGCGGGCCCGGCAGCCCGGGATGCCGCGCCATGTGTCCCCGAAGCAGCGTCTCGACCTCATCGGGCCGATCCAGCGCGATCTGGGCTCTCGCCAGCGCCTGGTAGGCGGACGGATCCGCCGGTGCGATCCGGATCACGCGGGCCGCCACGTCCGCGGCGCGCTCCCACTTCCCCTGGGCCTCCAGGGTGCGCAGCAGGCCCAGCAGGGAGGGAATCTGCTGGGGATTCTCCTGGGCGGCCAGGCCGTAGCGCACCTCGGCCCCCGCGTGATCGCCCTGGCGTTCGAGAGCGACGGCCAGCAGGTGCTTGACGTCGGGCCGATCCAGTCGGGTCAGGACCTCCGACAGCTTTGCCGCGGCGGCCTCGGCGTTTCCCTCGGCGAGGTCGAGCCGCGCCTGCAGATAGCCGAGCCTGGGATTGCGGGGGTACTCCCGTCCGAACTCTTCGACGCTGTGGCGTGCGGCGGCCAGATCCCCCGCCTCGATGCGCAAGGCGATTGCGAGGTAGTGCAGCTCGATGCGCTGGGCCGGATCCGAGATCTCGGGCAGGTCCGCCAGGAGCTCCGCCGCCTCGGCGGATCGCCCTCGCTGGTTCAGGAAGAGCGCCAGATTGCGCAGCGACGCCGCACTGGCATCGCTCTCGACGTGTCGCCGCAGCAGGGCCTCCGCAGTGTCGAGGTCGCCGGCTGCGATCGCAGCCCGTGCAGCGACGGCGTAGAGCCCCGTCGCCTCGGGATGGGCTTCGAGTGCAGCGCTCAGATCCGCCAGAGCCTCTGGGGCGCGCGTGAGCTGGACGAGTCGGGACGTGCGTCGCGTGGCCACCTCCACCGAGCTGGAGTCTTCGGCCCAGAGGACGTCGAGCAGGGCCAGCGAGGCCTCGGGCCCCTCGGCCGCGTACACGAGGTCGATTTCCTTGAGCGCCAGCCAGTCGTACATCGTGTCCGGAGCGGTCGGGTCCTCCTGAATCTCGCGCACGGTGGAGAGCGCCTCCTCGAAGCGCCGCTCATCTTCCAGGAGGTCGATCCGCTCGAGACGAAGCAGAGAGGGCTCTTCGAAGCGCTCCTGGCCGCGCTCGAGGATGGCGAGCGCCTCCTCGAACTTCCCCAGCTCGACGTGTGCGCGGGCCCGAAGGACCTCGGCGTAGGCGGCCTGCTGTGCCCCTTCAGGGAAGCCCTCGAGCGCCGCCAGCGCCCCGGCGGCGTCGCCGATGCGGATGCTGGTCTCGGCGAGCCCCAGCGTCAGGTCGACGCGGTCCGGGTGCCGGGATCGCGCCTCTCGGAGCATCCAGTGCGCCCGGTTCATCTCGCCGATCTCGCTCAGGAGACGCGCGACCTCGATCACCGCCTCGGGCGTGTCGGGCAGCTCCCGCCCGAGATCGACGGCGGCGGCACGCGCCCGCACCGGGTCGCGGTCTTCCACGGCCTGGTCGAAGCGCTCGCGGGCGGATCGATCTTCCCGGTCTACGCCGCATCCGGTGAGCACCGCGGCCGAGGCCAGTGTGCAGGCGAGAACGCGAGCGCTCATTCGGGGTCCGGGGCCATGTCCGGCCCGAGCGGGCCGCTCGCGAGCGATGGTCAGTCGGCGGTCACCGCTTCGAGGCGCGGCGTGCAGCGTGTAGCCCCGCCAACAGGAGCGCCCCGGAAGCCAGCATCGCGAAGCCCGCAGGCTCCGGCACGTTGTAGGTGCGGTAGATCTCCTTGCCGACGTAGGTCGCCTTGGTCACCACACCCATCGCGGTCGTCATGGTGCTCGTATCCGACGTGAAGTCGCCCACCCCGGCCGTCGCCGCGAAGTTGAGATCGAGGATGGTGAAGGGGCCGGTACCGGTCTGGGGGATGTTGTTCGAATTGACGGTCCCGAAGAAGATGTCGCAGTTGCCTCCCGGCCCCCCCGACGCTTCGGTGCAGTGGATATAGCCGTCGAGGTCGTGGTCGGCGACGACTGCCAGGTCCAGCACGGCCCCCGAGAGCACGCCGGGCGTCCCGCTTGCAGGGGGGTGGAGCACGTTCATGTTGGTCCCGGTCACCTTCAGGATGCCGGCATCCTGGCTGATCGACCCGTCGATCTTGCTTGGATTGACCAGGCGCGGATTGCTCAGCGGCGCGCCCGGCGTGGCGGCATCGTAGGTGAAGCTGAGGTTGCCGGTGATGGGGTCGTTGTAGACGCCGCCGGGGTTGGTCGTCTCGAGCCCGCTGCCCGGCGCGAGGTCGTAGATCACGGCCCAGTGGCCGGCCTGGGCGGCGGTCGCGAAGGTCGCGAGTAACAGGAAGACCGCCAGGATCGTGGGTAACTGGCGAAGATTCGTTCTGTGCATGGCGCCCTCTCTCGGTCGAAGCGATTTTAACACGTACTAGTATTCTAGACTCGGGAGCAGAAATCCGGTGAGGAAATTTGCCCTGGAGGCGAGATTCTCGTTCGGAATTCCCGCTGCCGGCGGCTCGATCCCCGAGACCTCGCAGGGTTGCGGCCCCGTGGGGCTCAGAAGCGCACCCGGAAGGTGCCGCCGTAGTGGCGCGGCGGGCCATGCAGCCCGGCGAAGCCGCCCAGAACCGGCACGTCGAAGCCGGCCACCATGTACTCCTCGTCGAAGACGTTGCGCATCCAGAAGAGCAGCTCCCAGCGGGAGTCCTCCTGCTGGATGCCGGTGCGGAAGGCGACCAGGTGGAGCGGGTCCTCCTTCAGATTCCGGTCGAGGTCCTGGTTCAGGAAGAGCGACGACCGGAAGCTGTAGTCGGCGTGGAACACCCAGTTCAGCGGCAGATCGACGATTGGCCACGTGTAGTCCAGGGAGGTGCTCACCGACCAGCGTGGCGCGTTGTCGAGTCGCTCGCCCTTCAGGTCCTGGGCCGTGGTCACGCCGGCGGGGACGGGGTTGAACGGGTCGTCCGGGTTGTCGATCCGGTCCTGGACCAGGGCGGCGAATCGGAAAGGGGCAACTCCGTACTCGGCCCCCAGGTCGACGATGTTCTCGACCGTGTTCTCTGCCTGGTCGAAGTCCTGATACTCGGTGATGTTGAAGCCGAGGGAGGTGCGCCACATGAGATTCTCGATCGGGGTCACGACCATGTCCGACTCGAGCCCGTAGCTGTAGAAGGATCCGGCGTTGCGGATCGCGATGGCCGTGCCCGTGAAGCTCTGGGCCTGGAAATCCTCGTAGTCGGTGAAGAAGCCGGTCGCGTTGAAGGTGAGGAGGCCTTCGAGCCAGGCGCTGCGAAAGCCGGCCTCGTAGCTGTAGGCCGTCTCGTCGTCGAACTCGGGGCTTACCTCCTGGGCCGTCCGCAGCTGATTGAAGCCGCCGGACTTGAAGCCGGACGCGAAGCTCGCGTAGAACATCATGTCCTCGGTCGGGAAGTACTGCAGCCTCGCAGTCCCGGAGACGTTGGTGCTGTCCCGCTCCTCGTCGCGAAAGTCGGGCGGCCCCGCCACCGGCGGCGCGGGCAGCTCCGAGGTCGAGACCTGCGACCCGTCGAGGGTCTTCCTCTCGTGGCTGAGCCGCAGGCCACCGGTGAAGCGGAAGAGCTCCGAGAAGTTCAGGTTGAACTGGCCGTATCCCGCGTAGCTGTAGGTCCGGTGTTGGCTGCGGTCGTTGTTGATGATCGGCTCGTAGTTGGGGCCGATGAAGATGTCTGCGAAATCCTGCTCGAAGCCGATGTGTCCGACCGTATCGTGATCCATGTAGAAGAAGTAGAGCCCGGTCGTGAAGTCGACGAGGCCCCCGAGCGGCGACTGCAGACGGAGTTCGGTCGAGACCTGGTCGAGGTCTTCCCGGGTATCCGCGATGACGGCATTGAAGTAGGAGAAGTCGCCGTCGAACTGGCTGTCCGTGTTGTAGGCGCGGTATGCGGTGAGCCAGTTGACGTCCCAATCTCCGAGTTCGAGATCCAGGTCGGCCTGGACGCCCCAGATCTCGACCTCGTTCTCGGGCGACCGGTCCACGTCGACCTTCCCGTCGAAGTCGCGGAAGTTCCGCAGCTCCGGCTTGGCGGGGTCCACCAGGTTTCCGTTGAAATTCGGCCCGTCGGGGTTGAAGAACCCCCCCAGCTTGTCCCAGTTGGGGTTCAGGTTGACGTTGGGGTTCCTGGGGGGGTTGAACCCGTCCCAGAGAAGGGAATCACCCTTGTAGGTGATGATGTCGGACACGCAGCACTTGGTGTCCTCCTTGCCGTAATCGCCGGCAAGGAGGAGTGAGACCTGGTCACTGACGTCGAAGAGCCACTTGTTCCGGATGCCCCACTTGTCCGCGTCGTTGACGTCGTCGCCGTCGTATATGTTGGTATCCCAGCCGTCGCGCAGGGAGCGATAGCCGGAGATGCGTGTGGCGATGCGATCACCGATCACCGGGACGTTGAGCGACCCGCGTCCCTCGAGCGTATTCTCGTTGCCGCCGACGAACTCGGCCGTCGCGGAGTAGTCGTAGCTGGGACGCAGGGTGCGGATGCTGATCAGACCGGCGGCGGTGTTCTTTCCGTAGAGGGTGCCCTGGGGGCCTCGCAGCACCTCGACGGCCTCGATGTCGCCCAGGTCGCCCATGCTCATGCCGGCGCGCCCCTGGTAGACGCCGTCGATGAAGAGGCCGACGCTCGGATCGACTCCCGCGTTGGTGCCGACGGATCCGATCCCGCGAATCCGGACCGAGGTGCTTCGGGTGTCGGTGCCCCCCTCGATCGAGAGGTTCGGGACGAACTTCTGGATCTCGCTGAAATCCGTGACGCCCGCCTTCTCGAGGTATCCTCCGTCCAGGGCGACCATGGAGATCGGAACGTCCTGAAGGCTCTCGGCCCGCTTGTTGGCCATCACGAGGATGACTTCGACGTCCTCGTCCTCGAGGTCGATCTTCGTGGCGTCGCGTTCGAGGACGATCTCCGCCGGCTCGTCCCCGAGGATGGCCTCCGGCTTCTCGTCGCCCTCGGCGGGATCCTCCGCGACCTCCGCCGACCCGGGCTCTCGGGACGTGTCGTCGCCGGGTGCCTCCTCGCCCAGGGCATCGTCGAGCAGGGCTTCGAGCTCGGCCTCGAGGTCGTCCGTGGCCTCCACCTCCGTCCGACCCGGCTCGTCGGTGGCCTCCTCGGCTGCGGCGTCTACCGGCGAGAGCAGGACGCAGGCCCCCAGAACGCACACCCATCCCACGATGGGAGCCACACGGAAGCGCATCGCCATCTGGGGGGTCTCCGTTCGTCCGCTGCAGACTCTACGCCCAGCTGAGGGCGAGAGGGTCGAGCCTGTCGATGGGTCTGCGGGTCTCCGAACGGGCCAACTACAAACTCCGCTTGCTCTTCGATCGCGAATCCGCGCATCGGATCCGCGCCCTGGACGCGCACATTAGAGGTTCGGTCCCGGGTGTCGTCAACCCCTTTCTCGGGATGGAGTACGGGCGCGACGCTCCAGGGGCGGGCTGGTTCGGCCGGGAACGGGCGGATAGAGTGGATCCATCCATCCGAAGGATCTGCGGAAATCGCGCGTTCGGGTCGCGCGGGAGGACTCCGATGGGAAGCGGTGAGCAGAAAGGGGTTTCGCATCCATGAGCGAGCGGGCGACGTCGCGATTCGGGCGACGCTCCACAGCCGAGCAGGTGAGCGAGGGCGTCGATCTCTCCGGGCGCCACGCGGTGGTGACCGGGGCCAATACGGGCATCGGCTATGAGACGGCGCGTGTGCTCGCGCTCCGCGGCGCCAGCGTAACCCTCGCCTGTCGCGACATCGCGAAGGCGGAGGCTGCCAGGCAGCGCATCCTCCGCGAGAGCGACGGACGCATCGACGTCGCTGCGCTGCACCTGCTCCGCCTCGATCTCGGACACCTCGCGTCCGTCCGGACCGCTGCCTCGGAGCTGCTCGCGAGCGGACGACCCCTCCACCTCCTGATCAACAACGCGGGCGTGATGCTGCCGGACCGGCGCGAGACGTCGGATGGCTTCGAGGCCCACGTCGGCATCAACCACCTCGGGCACTTCCTGCTCACATCGCTGCTCCTCCCGAGACTGCGAGAGAGCGCACCCGCTCGGGTGGTGGCCGTCTCCTCCGAGGCGCTCCACTTCGCCACGCTCACTCCGGAGCTTCACGATCTCGACTGGACGGAGCGTCGCTTCAGTGGCTGGCGATCCTACGGTGACTCGAAGCTGATGAACGTGCTCTTCGCCCGAGAGCTCTCTCGTCGCCTGGAAGGGGAGGGCATCGTCGCCCACGCCCTCCATCCGGGGATCGTGCGGACGGAGCTCGCCCGGGATCAGCGCTGGCCGATGAGGATCGTCGGGCTCCTCATGCTCCCGGCCTTGAAGAGCCCCCAGCGTGGCGCCGCCACCACGGTCTACGCGGCGACCGCGTCGGAGCTCGGGACGAGCGGCGGCGGCTACTTCTCGGACTGCGCGCCCGCAAAGGCCGGCACCCGGGCCGACGACCTGGAGCTCGCCGCGCGGCTCTGGGCGCGCAGCGAAGAGCTCACGGGCTCGGGGGTGTAAGGGTCGAGTTCACGCACCACGGGGAAGTGGATCTCTTCGAGACGCCCGAGCGGGCGTTTCGCCGCTCCACCCTCGCTGCGTTAAGAAGGTAGGGAGTTGGCGAGTCGCGTCGCCGACCCCGGTCGCTTCACGCGATATAACGCGTTCAATTCGAGTGCCCAGGAGGCTCTCTTCGGAGAATGGCCCGGGGGCACCGGTCGCGACGATCCTCCCGGCGTCAGACCTGGCTCGTGGTCGAGCTCCGGCTCGGGCCGCGCCTTCGCGCGCGCCCGCTCTCGATCGGGCCCTTCTGCAGCTGCTGTGCGCGATCCTGGAAACGGTGCCGGCTTTTCTCCGTTGCGACGCCGGCCAGCGTGAGGTTCGCGTCGTAGCTGGTCACCACGGGCAGGGAT
>CALDCK010000485.1 GCA_937937315.1 uncultured bacterium | reverse complement strand
GAATTCTCTTCGTCGCTGCATTGATCGCGAATGGCTGGTTCGTAGGCGTGAAGTCGTTCGCGTACTCGCCCGGGGTGGGATCGGTTCCCTCGCGCTTCGCGGCCGCCTCTTCGCGCTGGCTGCTCTTCCTGGCGTTCTGGGCCGCCGCACTGGCCTTCTTGCCGACCGTGCTCGTCGGTCTGGCCTTTGCCGGCTGGGTTGCATGGATCACGCGAGACATCCGGCGCGTCCTCGGTGGCCTGGATGCGCAGGAGGAGCTCGTCGCGGATCGGTGAGGCTTGCGGTCGCGCGGCGAGGCCGCAAACAGCACGCGCTGCTCACATGATCGAGCCGGGGCTGAGTGAGCCTGAGGGGCAGATCCGCTTTGGTGGAGGCGGCGGGAATCGAACCCGGCTCCAGAATGCGTAAGTCCTCGAAACCAAAGAAGTCTGATTCGTAAACGTTTGTCCCGTGCTTGTCCCTGGATCGCTTCGGTAGACGAAGCGTGGCATGAGGGCGGTTCGAACCCTCTTGGTCGCTGCGCTCCCACTCGTCACTCGCTGATCGCTCATGACTCCCCCTCCGGGTCGAAGCCCGAGCGGAGATCTGACAAATCCGAGGTCTGGATTCCCAGAGAGGACGGCAGGAAGCGGAACCACGAGCGCGATTCGGCCAAAATGGGAGTGCCCTCGGAGGACATTCGATCCATGGTTACTGCTGCCCTACCTCGCCCACCGGCGGCTCCCGGCCCGCCCATTCTAGGCAGTGCCCGGGCGATGGCGTCCGACCCGCTCGGCTTCCTCAGCGAACAGCATCGCCGGCTCGGTCCGATCTTCCGGGTGCGGGCCGCCCACATGAAGCTCGTGGTGCTCGCGGGAGAGCGCGCGAATGCGTTCGCCCACGGCGAAGGAGCCGATTGCCTATCGAATCGCGAGACCTGGGCGCCGACTCTCCACGAATTCGGAGCGCCCAACAACTTCGTCGGACTGGACGGCGAGCCGCATCGTTTGCTGCGGAAGAAGTTTGCGAATCACTTCTCTCGCAAAGCGGCCGAGGCCCGACTCCCCGCGCTTGTCGACCTCACGCTGACCGCCTTCGCCGAGCACTCGAGCGGCGACGAGATTCCTTTCGTCGCGTTCAGCCAGGCGCTCGCTTCCCGTCAGGTCGGCACTCTGTTGGTCGGGCGCACTCCTTCGCGGGACGAGCACGAAGCCATCCTCCGCTACACGAATGCCGTCGTGGTCAACCTTTCGCTTCGGCGCATGCCACGCTGGCTGTTCAGGCTGTCGCAGGGCCGATCGCTTCGGCGGGACCGGCAAGCCTCGTTCGCCTTCGCACGCGAGCTCGTCGAAGAGCGGCGTTCGGAAGGCGGCAACGAGCCGTCGAACTTCATCGATGCCGTTCAGCTCGCTTCCCTCGAGCATCCCGAGCTCTTCGCCGAGGGGGAACAAGTGTCCGCCGGGCTACTCCCCTTCTTCGCCGGAGTCGACACGGTCGGCCAGACGAACGTCTTCATCCTCTATGAACTGCTGCGACATCCCGCGCTGCTCGAGCGCGTGCGTGCCGAGGCGGACAGGCTCTTCGAGGGTGGGCAGCTGGATCCGAAGGCATTGCGCGATGCCCATGACATCAATGGTGCGGTGAACGAGACGCTGCGCGTTCATCCCGTAGCGTTTGCCATGCCGCGAACGGCGGCGCGCGACTTCACGTTCGAGGGCTGCCGGGTCGATCGGGGCAGCTCGGTGATGGTATTCACGTCGGCTTGCCACTTCGATCCGGCGTACTTCCCAGACCCGGAGCGCTTTGACATCGATCGCCATCGCCCGCCTCGTGACGAACACAGACGCCCGGACGTGTTTGCGCCGTGGGGTCGCGGACCGCATCAATGTGTGGGAGCCGGACTCGCCGGCGTCCAGATGGGAGCGACGCTGGCGACGATCCTGCACCACTGCGATCTCGAGCTGGCCGAACCGGAGCGCGAGTTTCCTCACCTCTTGCGGCCGTCCCTCTCCCTGGGGCCGGAGTTCAAGATCTGCTTCCGAGGGTGGCGTCGCGACCCGGGCGATCGTTTCAACAAGCCTCCGCGCTGACCTGGGCCGTGCGCCCGTAGACTCGCTGGACCCGTCTTTCAGACGAATCAGATCGGCGTGGACTTCGATCCTCTGGATCTCTCGAGACGACACGAAGCGAGTCTCACGCCCAGCTGGTTCGCTGGACGGAGATTGCTCCCCGCGGTCCGGAAACGATTCCGACCAAGCATCTCGAGAGATTGCACGGGCTGCTCGCGCGACTCGCATCGCGACGACGAACGAGGCGCTGACGCTGGCGAAGCGAGACGCGTTCGTAGCCCCGCGCCAATCCAGGACCGGCTGTTCGCGCCGAGGCGCCCCCCGGCCCGCCCCGGGTACGAGACGCGAGTCATGGCCAAGCGAGCCACCGTCCCGCTCTGAGGCTGGCCGCCGGCAAGTGCCCGGATTCGCGGGCCTCTTGTGTGGCGGCTGCGGGTTCTCGAGAAGGGCCACAAGCCGTTGGTTGTGCAGGGGAAATGGTGGAGGCGGCGGAATCGAACCCGCGGGCCAACGGCCAAAAGCGACGGTAAATCAGATACTTAGTGATCGAGAAGGAGGTCCGCAGGAGGTGCGCCACGTCTTCCTTGGTCGCGGTTTAGCATCAAGACATCACGTTGGATATGCTCTGGTGCATGAGAACGACGCTGACTCTCGACGATGATGTCGCCAAGCGAATCGAGCGGCTCCGCAAACAGCGAAGCCTCACGCTGCGTGACGTCGTCAACCAGGCGCTCCGCGAGGGCCTGCCCCAACTCGAAGCGCCGAACCGTCCACGCAAAGCGCACACGACGAAGGCCGTTTCGCTCGGCGGATGCTTGATCGGCAACATCGATGACATCGCCGAGGTGCTCGCCGTCGCAGAGGGAGACGGGCTCCGCTGATCCTCGTCGACGCCAACATTCTCGTCTATGCGCACATCTCCGACTTCGACCAACATGCGGTCGCGCGCGAGTGGCTCGATGATCGACTGAACGGGCGCGCGCGCGTCGGGCTGCCCTGGTCGAGCCTGCTCGCCTTCCTTCGACTCGTGACCAATCCGCGTGTGTTCGCGCGGCCGGAACCCGTAGGTTCTGCGTGGCAACAAGTCGAGGAGTGGCTCGATTGTGAGTCCGTCTGGATTCCGGAGCCGTCGGAGCGGTATCGCGAAATCTTGGCGGAGCTGATCGCGCAGGTCTCACCAACCGGGAACTTGATTCCCGATACCCAGCTCGCGGCGCTCGCGATCGATCACGGGTGTAGCGTCGCGTCAACGGACGGGGACTTTGGAAGGTTTCCGGGGTTGCGGTGGGAGAATCCGATCGCGGGCTAGCTTGGAGCGAACTCGAGGTGAGCGTGGCGGGCGCCGGATATTTCGGCTCCCTGGTTGCGCAGACCGAGTTCGTCGAGCTGCCGGGCGTCGATCACGCGATGCTCACCAGCAATCCAAAGCTGGTCGCGGACACGCTGGCGGGGTTCCTGGCGCGCCATCCGCTCTGAGGGAAGTGGCGGGAGCGAATCCTGGAGCGGAGCGCCGGCCGCCTGAGCGGGGATGCGCACGAGCGGAGGAGCGGTTCCGCTAGGGCCACTCGATCAGGCAGCTCGCGTCGCAGCCGTCGAGCGGCGTCTGGTTTCCGTCGTCGCAGGTCTCGCCGTGCGCTGCATCGATCTGCCCGTTGCCGCAGCGAAAATCGCAATCGAGGGCAGAATTCGCCTCGACCTGCTCGAGACACTCGTTCGCATCGGCACTGTTGATGGAAGACACCGGCCTGACCTGACCCCCTCATACCGATCCAGCTAGATTGCGAGGATCGGGGACAAGGGGAACAGGGTATGCCGCGAAAACGCCACACTGCTGAACAGATCATCGGGCAGCTTCGGGAGGCCGAAGTCGAGCTGGCCCAGGGCAAGACCACGGGCGAGGTCTGCAAGAAGCTCGGAGTCACCGAGCAGACCTACTACCGCTGGCGCAAGGAGTACGGTGGTCTCCGGGTGGACCAGGCGAATCGCCTGAAGGAGCTCGAACGCGAGAACACTCGGCTCAAGAAGCTCGTCGCCGATCAAGCGTTGGACAATGCCATCCTGAAAGAAGCAGCCTCGGGAAACTTCTGAGCCCGGCACGGAGACGCCAGACGGTCGAGCACGTGTGCGATCGTCTGGGCGTCTCCGAGCGTGAAATCAGGCATCCAGCCGGACGTTGTTGATCAGCTTAGCTTCTGGCGCAACGCTTCGTACGGCGTCTTCCCCTTGTGTGCCCCATGCGGCCTGTCGTAGTTGCAGAACCGCTCCCAGGCCGCGAGTTTCTTCACGAGATCGACGTCATCGCGATAGGTGAGCAGCTGGTAGAACTCGTCCTTGTCGGTGCGATGCGACCGCTCGACCTTGCCATTCAGCTGCGGTGTGCGCGGCTTGATGTAGACGTGTTCCATGCCCAGGTCAGCAACATGCCAATGGAAGAGCGCCTGGAACTCGTGACCGCGGTCGGTTCGAATGGTGCGAATGCGGAATGGAAACTTCTTCACGACGTAGTTGATGAAGTCAATCGCATTGGCCTGCGTGTGTCGCCTGTAGACCTTCAACGCCCGAACTCGAGTCGCATCGTCGATCGCGGTGTACTGACAACGCCGCACCGGTCCGCCTCGTTTCCTCTTTAGGGTCAGGAACTTGACGTCCACCTGCACGTGGTGACCAGGAACCTGCTTCTGGTATGGGCGTATGAACGGCCCGCCTCCCGACGCGGCTCGGGAGCCGATTGAGGCCATGCTGCTTGCAGACGCGATACACGGTCGCATCCGACGTCTTGATGTCGTGGTACCGCTGCAGGTACCAGACGATGCGAATCGGGCCCATGTGATAGGTCCGGCGAAGGTGAAGGATCTTATCGATCACCTCGTCGGGCGTCTTGTTCGGATGATTGTGAGGGCACTGCCGGCGACGTGCGAGCCCGGCTTCGTCGAGCTCCCGGTATCGGTCTCGCCACAGGTAGAACGTCGATCTCGCGATGCCGAAGCGCCGGCATGTCGTGTTGATGTTGCCGTGCTTCTCGGCGTACTCGAGGACTCGCTTCTTACGCTTGATCTCTCGTTGATCTTCGGTCATCTAGATCCCCTCGGTCATCCCCCGTCCTCATCATGACAGGGTGTCCGACTGGATCTGCAATCTCACACTGGAAGACCATCCGCTGCGTGAGATGCTGCAGAGAGGTCTCGTCCTGAAGTTGAATTCGGATGACCCGGCCTACTTCGGAGGCTATTTGAACGAAAATTACCGCGAAGTGCAGCGGGTGCTGGGGCTCTCCCGAGAGCAGCTCGTTCGGATCGCGCGAAATTCGTTTGCGGCCTCCTTCCTCGACGCATCGGAGAAAGCCGCCTTGTTCGCAAGGTTCGACGCCTACGTCGCGAAGGACATTCCGGTCGCTCCGTGAGAAGAGGTGTCAGGCGTCGCTGGTCGTACGAGTCGAGAGCGATGCAGGTCCGGTACGCATTCGCCTTTAAACCATCCCGCGTGGCAGGATCCGCGCAGCCTTTCTCGTGCACGATTCCTCTACTCGAGCGCTTGGCAGCGCGAATGTCACACCCCATCGCCATGAGGGAGGTGCCTGCCAGCCTGCCTCGCGCACGGAACGCCCGCGACGTGGCGTTCAGGGCCCGTTCGCGTTGGAACGCAAACCCGTCGGGCCCGCGAGCCGGAGCGATGCGAGGTCGAAGAGCGAGTGCTCCCGATGCCTCATGGGACGGCCGGGCTCACGCGACGCGCGTCTGCTCCAGCAGCCGAAGGCCGAGCGGGCGCCAGCTCGGTGCGGTGCCCGGGACGTCGTGACGCCACTGCTCGCGCACGAGAATGGGAATCATCCGACCCGCGTAGAAGCCGCGCGACTCCCGCAGCACCGCAACGGCAACCTGCGCTCGACGCCCGACGTAGATCCCCCACTCGCCGGATGTTTCGGCGCCGAGAGCGTTGGCGCGCGCGATTAGGGATCGCGCTGCCGCATCCGCGTAGGCCTCGTGCAGGAGCTGGACACGGTTGCGCAAGCCGCGCCAGCCGACGACTCGCGTGCCGGGGATCTCGATGGGAGTCTGTGATCCGTGGGCGTCGCTTCCCCCTTCGTCGCTCAGGTCGAAGACGACCATGCCTTCGGGCAGAGGCTCATCGGGATACCCCAGACGCCGATGCACCACGCGGCGCCCGACAACCTGCGGCTCCCGATCCGGCGTGGGCTCGTGATCCAGGACCTCCTGCTCCTCGGCGATGACGACCTCGATGGGTTCCTGGCCGTCGGAGACGAGCAGCTTTGCCCGCATGATCTCGAGAAAGTCGACGACGTCTGGCGCGCCGCTGAGGGCGATGCGGTAGTTGCCCTCAGCGAGGATGTCGCGCTCCGTTTCGAAGGCCTCACGGGCTCGACTCTCGAGCGTGTGGCGCTTGTAGACGCGGCCGTCGCGCGAGATGAGGGTCGCCCGATCGTGGATGTCCAGCTGGAGGTTCCAGTACCCAGGTATCTCGATCTGGGCGCCGGCGAGGATCAGCGCGACGCGAGAATTGGCGATCGGGGGGGCATTTTCCGAAGCCGTGTTTCGTCGAGTGCTTCGAGGCATGGAGTTCTCCCTTATCTCGCTGGTGGAGGGCCTGTCGAGGTCGACGCCTCAGGCTGAGTCGCGGATCTGGTCGGTTCGGCTACTTGTGACGGTTCTGTTACTTCCTTCTGTGATGCTTGGAGAGAGATCATCAACGCCCACCACTGCGCTTGGTCAGTATAGGTGCAGGACGAACGAGTCAACGAGTTGGTGTCGATGGCTTCAGGTCCACCAAGATTCTCATATGCGGTCTCCGTCGTCATGCCCGTTGCGAGATTCTCGGCCGGGAATGGCGTGGCGCAGGCGAGTTGGGGAGCTGGCGACGAGACCAGCAGGAATGCCTGAGCGGCAGGGCCACCAAGAGGAGAGGGGAATGGCCGCATAGCGGGTCCCTCCAGATCGCTGAGGATACATCAGGCGAGCCTCGCATACACGGAGGGGTGTAGTTCGTGGCGCGAAGGTCGAATAGCGGCGGATCCAACCGGCTTGTGGACACCTGGGCACCATGCACGGCATTCCCGGGACAGCGATTCCCGTGGGCTTCGATCCGTTTTGTCCGGCCCCAGCGTCCTTGGCGTCCTGGTGTCCTGAGTAACGGCGAGTTGGTCGCCGCGTAGCAGGTGGCCTAGGGATCCTGGGTCTACCAGCATGCCCCTCTCGATGGAGCGCGCGGGGCGCGATGCCCCGTAGGAGGGGGCGGGTGTGGCTCCGGGAGGGCTCCGTCGGCACCCGGTCGGCATTGGCGTTGCATGATCTCGGAACGGGTAGGTGGAGTCGATGACGGGCGACGCCATGGGTTTGGAGGGCTCCCGTCTCGCCAGCGGCACCCGCTTCGAGGGTCGTTACGAGATCCTGGGCGTGTTGGGGTCGGGCAGCTTCGGGCGGGTGTACGAGGCGCGCCAGCTCGCGACGGGGAAGTCGGTCGCGATCAAGCTGCTGAGCCCACGCGAGGGAGGGGACTCCTCCACGGGCCGCGAGGCCGATCGCTTCCGCCGCGAGACGCAG
>CALDCK010000484.1 GCA_937937315.1 uncultured bacterium | reverse complement strand
GCACCTCGGTGTAGTGAGGCGCGAAGGGATACCCAGCCAGATCGTGGAAGCGCTCATCGGGGGTTCTCAGGACCTTCATGCTTCTCCTCCTCTATGGAGCCTAGCGTGCGGGTCGGGGGGAGTCGCATCGGGTCCTCGCTGGCGACGTAGGCGATCGTCTCCGCATCGAGATCGCCGCCTCTGCGCGTCGAGCTGAGGCGCGGCCGGACATTCGCGGGTCGCGGGTGATCGAGACGTCGTCGATCGCGAGAAAGAGCTCGATGGTTCGATCGAGTCGTTGGAGCGCTCGTGAAGCCGAGCCCGACGAGCTTCAGGAGATGCGCGCCGACGCCCCGGAGAATGCTTCGTTCCGGAAGGCGATGCGAGCTTGAGTACACCGCGCGCGGGATCGGGCACGCGAGCAAAGGGATCGCGGGAACCTCCCTGGGCAGGTCCCCGAAGAGCCCGAGCCTCGGGCAGCGCGCCCGTTCGAGGACGCTGCCCGAGGATCGAGCCGGCTCAGTACGCCAGCGCCGGCGTGATGAGGCGGACGCGACGGGTCTCCACCATGTGGAGCATGGTCGCGACGATCTCGTCCTCGTCCGGGGTGACCTCGGCGATCACGGCCAGCAGCTCGGCCAGCGTCACAGCCAGCGGCTCGTCGTCGGGGTGTCGGTCGGTCTGGATTGCAGCACTCATGGAAAATTCCCTCCTCGGCGCGGGGAGAGAGCACGGTGCATGCCAGCCTGGCCAGAGCACGCAGGAAAAACACTCAAGTGACTGATAAATATAGATTTTTAGACATCGAGACTGCCGCCGTATGCGGCGGGGCGCGCGGTCTCCGGCGTCGGAATCCCAGCCTCAGCGTCAACGGACCAGCGCCGACGCAACAGCCGGTCGCGAGTGCACTGACCGCCGAGGCGATCTCTCAGCCCGGGGCGCCGCGATTGCGACGCACGAGGTCCAGGATGTCGTCGCCGAAGCGCTCGATCTTCGCGGGGCCCAGGCCGGGAATCCGCGCCAGCGCCTCGTGGCTGTCCGGCTCTTGTCGGTCGATGGCGAGGATGACCCTGTGCTGGAGGACCATGTAGGCCTTCCATTTGAGGGTACGGGCCGTGCGGTTGCGGTAGTTGTCGAGCGCCCGCGCGATCGGGCCGCCGAATCGCTTCGAGCGCCGGGTGGATGGGCGAGCACCTTCCGTACCCGAGGGATTTGCGGTCCGGATCGGCTTGCCGGGGATCCACACCGTCGGGTACTTGCTGCCGGCTCGTCGCAACCGACCGTCGGCGAGCAACTCCTCGATAGCCGCCACGATGGAGGGCTCGTCATGCGCCGCGAGGCTGCCGTGCTCCGCGATCTTCCGGAGCCCCAGACGCGACAGTGCCCTCGCCTGGCTTCCGCGCAGGGCACGGGCCAGGTTGGTCTTGCCGACGGGTCGTGAGAGCTGGTCGACCGCGGCGAGGATGCGCGCCTTCTCCGGCTCCGAAAGGGAGATCGCCGCAGGGCGCACGGGTTGGGCCTCGACCTCGACCCAGCTCGATTCGAGGGATCCGTCGCAGGCGTCGCACGACCCGCAAGCCGGCTGGTCGCTGCGACCCGTGAAGTGGGCGATCAGGGTATGTTGCCGGCAGCCTCCTCGGGTTGCGTAGGCTTCGATCGCCCGGAGCGCGTCGTCCCGCCGCTGCTGCATTGCGCCCGAGGCGCTGGACGAGAGGCGGCGCTGGGTCACCAGGTCTCCCGCGCCGAAGAAGAGCAGGCAGCGTGCGGGCTCTCCGTCCCGCCCGGCGCGACCGGCTTCCTGGTAGTACGCCTCGATGCTGCCTGGGGTCTGGAAGTGGGCGACGAGGCGGATGTCGGGGAGGTCGATCCCCATCCCGAATGCATTGGTGGCAACGAGGATGCGCGTGCGTCCGGTTTCGAAGGCGCTCTGGGCCCGCTCGCGCGCGAGCTTGGTGCGACCGGCGTGGTAGTAGCCGACCGCGAAGCCGGCCGTTCGCAGCTCCTTCGCGACCCGCTCGACGGTCTTGCGCGTGCTGCAATAGACAAGCCCGCGACCGGCTCCTCGTCCGCGCAGACCCGACGCTTCGAGCTCGCTGCGCAGCACTTCCAGGCGTTCGCTCTGAGCGCGCAGAGCACGCACCGAGAAGTGGAGATTGGGTCGATCGAAGCCGGTGCAGATCACCGCCGGGTTCCGCAGGCCGAGTCGGCTCTCGATCTCCGCCATGACCGCTGGCGTTGCGGTGGCGGTGAGGGCCATGATCGGAACGTCGACGACGCCGCGAAGCTCATGGAGGAGCATGTAGTCGGGCCGGAAGTCGTGTCCCCACTGACTCACGCAGTGGGCTTCGTCGATCGCAAGCAACGCGATCGGCGTGCGGCCCAGCATCCTACGGAAGCTCTCCTTGGCCGCGCGCTCGGGAGATACGTAGAGCAGGTCGAGCTGGCCGCGCAGGAAGCGGCTGACGACCTCCCGCTGGGCGTCGCTCTCCTGGTGGCTGTGGAGGGCGGCAGCTCGGATGCCCCGGGCTCCGACGGAGCCTACCTGGTCCTGCATGAGCGCGATCAGCGGGGAGATCACGATGGTCGTCCCCCGGCCTTCTCGGCCCGCGATGAGCCCGGGCAGCTGGTAGCAGACCGACTTGCCGGAGCCGGTCGGCAGGACCACGACGGCATCCCGACCCGAGAGAGCCGCCTCGATCACTTCGGCCTGGCCAGGGCGGAACTCTGCGTAGCCGAAGACCTCGGAGAGGACCTCGTGCGCCGCCGCCACCCCCGTCGCGTCAGTCACGCCCAGTGGATATCACGGACTGCCCGGGTCGGCTCGCGCTCGGAGGGAACGCTCCCTGGCCGGCGCGCCGGCCTCGATCTGCTTCACCGCTCGGACATCCTCACGCATGCTGCGGAGTCGTCTCATACCGCTGACGCCAATGCCATCCACGAGCGTCAACAGAAAGGGAGTGCTCGAGCCGGAGACAGGCGCGGGGCCGTCTCGCACCGCCCAGATCGCCATCGCGCCTCCGTTGACGTCCATCTCCGGGAGCCGCCAATCGTCGTAGCCCGCAAAGACCAGCTGGTCTGCCCAGGCGACGCCACCAATCCGACCCATCAATGCGTCGGCGTCGTACCCCGATGTCATCACGTAGCTCGCGTCAGCCATCCAGAAGACGTTCAGCACCGTGTCATAGATCGTGCCGTCGCCCTGATCCACGAGCTCCGCGCGCGGGCGCGACCAGAGTCGTAACCAAAAAGACACCAAGCACGACTTGAAGTTTCACGAAGGCCATTGCCCTCCCTCCGTCTGCATCCCGTTGCTGATCACTCGGGCCCGGAGAACGCAAGCACAACACTCAGAACAGTTAGGGCGCGATCGATGACTTGATTTCATGGGGAACAAATCGCGTCGGTGATGACCGTGGTCTGTCCTTGCGGCTCTGGGGCGGCGCAGCACTACATCCACACTGAGACGTTGAGGAAAAGCCCAGCTTGAACGCCCTATGCCCTCGGCCGTTTCGGACGCCGATTCTCGCCGCCCCCTGCCAGTGCGTAGATACCGCCGACGCATCACGCGAAGCCGACCTCGAGCATCGGTGCTCACGAGCAGAAGATCGGCGGGAAGCGACGACATACACTGGGGACCGCCGATCGTAGATCGGCGAGGTCGCCGAGCTACGCGCCCCTGGCCACTTCTCTGGGGCCGATTTCGTGACCGAGCCGGTTTGCGCGCGCCCCTCCAGAGCATAACCTCCTGTCGGATCCGAATGGTGAGGTCTTCATGGGAAAGCTGCACCCGCTCATTCAAGACCGAAAGGTGTTGATCTCTGCCGGTGTGTGGGACGTACTAAGCGCGAAGCTCGCAGAGCGAGCCGGCTTTCATACAGTCGTGTTGAGCGGCTACGCGGTCAGCGCGAGCTATCTGGGCGAGCCCGACTTCGGCCTGCTCACCCAGACGGAGGTTCTCGACGTCGCGCGTCGGGTTTGCCGGGCCGTGAACGTCCGGGTGATCGTCGATGGCGATACAGGTTTCGGCGGCCCACTGAACGTGGTTCACATGCTGGAGGAGCTGATTCGGATGGGGGCCGCGGGCGTGATTCTCGAGGATCAGACCTGGCCCAAACGCTGCGGCCACATGCGTGGCAAGAGCGTCGTGCCCATGGAGGAGCACGTCGCGAAGATCCGCGCTGCGGCCGAAACTCGCGACCGATTGAAGGAGTCGTTCATCATCACTGCACGGACCGATGCGCGAGGCCCACTCGGGATCGACGAAGCCATCCGCCGGGGAATCGCTTATCGCGAAGCGGGTGCGAGCGTCATCTTCGTCGAGGCGCCAGAATCCGAGGAGGAGATGAAGCGGATCAACAGCGAGATTCCCGGACTCAAGACCGTCAACAACATCGAGGGAGGCAGGACACCCATTCTGCCACTCGAGCGGGCGCACGAGCTGGGCTTCATCAGCGTCGGCTATGTGTTGACCGGTCTCTACGCCGCAGCCAGGACGATTCAGCGGACCTACGAACACCTGCTCGAGCACGGCACATCGAAGGGCCTCGAAGATCGCATGATGGGTTTCGACGAATTCGGCGAAGTCGTCGGCCTCGAGGACAAGTATGCACTCGACGAGAAGTTCGGCGACGGCCGAGCGGACGAGTGAGGCGGGTCGGGTGTTCTCCGAGGCGCTGCGCGGTGCGCCTGCATCGAGTACCTGCGGAGCCTCGCAGCCTGATCGAGCCATCGCGCCACCTCGAACTCCTCGAGGTGGCCAGATCACTCGAGCAGCCTTCTGACGACCCGGCTGGGCGAGAGACCGACGTCACAGCCAGACGGTGATCGTGTGGGATTCGCATTCTTTGCACCCTGTTTCTGCCCGCAGACCGCGAGCCGTGAGCCGGCTGAAGAGTTCGGGATCCGGCAGCTTTCGGCTTTCCCGATGGCCTGGTAGACACAGATCCGATCGCCATTTCGGCGGAAACGGATCCGACGCGAGAGCGCAGAGCAGATGGCGCGAAGAACGCCGAACGCTTCGTCTTCCCGACCTTCGATACGGCCAACTCCGGCTCGACCATCCTGGCCTCGGCCTTTCGCCTGTCGCCACACCTGCGCGTGCTGATGAAGGCACCCGGAACCTGATTCCCTGTACAATCCAGCTTCGCGCAGGAGACGGAAGGAACCCCATGGCCAAGGAACGCACGCGCAAGGAGTTCGAGCAGCTCGCGCAGAGACACCTCTGGATGTACTTCTCGGAGCTCAGCAGCCGGAAGCCGTCCCCCGTCATCACACGCGGAGAGGGCTGCTACGTAATCGACGATGAGGGCAAGCGCTACATCGACGGCCTGTCGGGGCTCTTCCTCAGCCAGGTCGGCCACGGCCGAGTGGAGCTCGCGGAGGCAGCCTACGAGCAGGCGACGCGGCTGCACTTCTTCTCCCTGTGGACCTACACCCACCCGATGGCCATCGAGCTGGCTGCGAAGCTCGCCGAGCTGGCGCCCGGCGACCTCAATCGCGTGTTCTTCACGACGGCGGGCGGCGACGCGGTGGAGGCGGCCTGGAAGCTCGCGAAGCAGTACTTCCGCGCGAAGGGCGAGCCGCAGCGCCACAAGGTGATCGCCCGGGAGTTCGCCTACCACGGTACGACCCTGGGCGCCCTCGCCATCACCGGCTATCAGCCGATGCGCGAGCCCTTCGAGCCCCTGCCCCCGGGAGCCTTCCACGCCCGGCACACCTGCGCATTCCGCGCAGACGAGCAGGGCGAGGCCCTCGCGAAGGCCTGCGCCGACGACATCGAGCGGATCATTCTCGAGCAGGGCCCCGAGACCGTGGCGGCCGTCTTCCTCGAGCCCGTCCAGAATTCTGGCGGCTGCTTCCCGCCGCCCCCGGGCTACTTCCAGCGCGTGCGGGACATCTGCGACCGCCACGGCGTGCTCCTCGTCTCGGACGAGGTGATCTGCGCCTTCGGACGCCTCGGCCACATGTTCGCGTGCAATCGGTTCGACTATCAGCCGGACATCATCACCTGTGCCAAGGGGATGACCTCGGGCTACGTGCCCCTCGGCGCCGCCATCATCAGCGATCGCCTGGCCGAGCCCTTCGTCGACACGGGCGACGTGTTCATGCACGGCCTGACCTACGGTGGCCACCCGGTGGCCTGCGCGGTCGGGCTCGCGAACATCGATATCCTCGAGCGCGAGGACCTTCCGGGGCGGGTGCTGCGATACGAGTCGGAGCTCCGCGGCGAACTCGAGACGCTGCGAGAGCTGCCCATCGTCGGCGACGTCCGGGGCGAGGGGTACTTCTACGGCATCGAGCTCGTGCGAGACCAGCAGACGAACGCCCACTTCTCGCAGGAGGAATGCGACCGGCTGCTGCGCGATTTCCTGTCACCGCGCCTCTTCGAGCTCGGGCTGATCTGCCGTGTCGAAGACAAACGGGAGCCCGTGATCCAGCTTGCACCGCCTCTGATCGCCGGGCCGGAGGAGTTCCGCGAGATCGGGACCATCCTGCGAACAGCGCTCTCGGAAGCATCCGACATCATGTCCAGCTGATCCGAGCGAGGGCGCTGGACTGCCGATCGCTTCCTTTTCCTACGCCCCCACCGGGCCCGTGGAGATGAGCCCCGCGGCGAACGGGCTGAAGATCCGCCCGCCGATGCCCTTCCAGGAGGCGCACTCGGACCTGCTCGTGGCTGCCCTCGACGCCCAGCTCGGGCGGCTATAGCGTCTGCGGCCGGCACGAGTGCCGCGACCAGACGGAAAGTGGATCACCAGGAGTTGCTTCTGAAGTGACGACCTCAGAGAAGATCTCAGTCACGATAGATCCTGCACACCACGGGCTGAAGCAATATGAGATGAAGACATCCACCGTTGTCTTCATGATCTTCTGTCTGTGTGCAGCCGGCGCCTACGGGATCGAAGAGATGATCCCGCAGGCAGGGCCCGGGCTCACGCTCGTACTGCTGATCGTGCTTCCCTTCATATGGAGTACGCCGATGGGCCTGGTAGCGGCGGAGCTCGGGTCTGCACTGCCACAGGAGGGCGGATACTACAAGTGGGTGCAGCGCGCCTGCGGCGAGTTCTGGGGCTTTCAGGCCTGTTGGTGGCGGACGATCTCCGTCTACTTCGACAATACGCTCTATGTCGTCCTTGCCGGATCGTATCTGGGTTCGGTCTTGGACCTTTCGGGGCTACAGGAGTATCTGTTCAAGGCCTCCGTCATCATCTGCTTCACCTATATCAATATCCGGGGCATCAGGGATGTGGGAAGGGTAAGCACGATCATCTCCGTCCTCGTACTGATGGCCTTCGGTCTGGTTGCGGCAGTTGGTTTCTCGCAATGGCAGACGAATCCCTTCGTACCCTTCATTCCGCCGGGTCAGTCCCTGCTGCAGAGTGTCGGATACGGACTTGCCATAGGGATGTGGGTGTACTCCGGCTACGAGTCGATGTCGACCGTAGCCGGGGAGATCAAGGATCCGCAGGTGATTCCGAGAGCCACACTGCTGACCGTTCCCCTGATCATGGCGGTCTACATACTGCCGACGATGGGCGGACTCGCTTCCCTGGGACGCTGGAGTGAATGGGCATCGGAAGGAGGCTTGACCTACGGAGACGTAGTGACACAGGTCTTTCCGGCCTTCGGAGTCTTCTTCGTATTCATAGCGATCATCGCCCAGTTCTCGATATTCAATACCTATATCGCATCCGGCTCGAGGGGCTTCTTCGCGCTGGCCGAAGACAACCTGGCGCCCGCGATCCTCGTCAAGTGCAGCAAGGAGCGCGGCGTCCCCTACGTTGCGGTTCTTTCGCTGGGCATCTTCAGCCTGATCGCCTGCATGTTCCCGTTTGGTGTGATCGTGGTTGTGGACGTGATGCTCTTCATGTCCGCCTATGCATTGATCTTCATCTCTGCCTGCATATTGCGCGTCAAAGAGCGAGACCTTCCCAGGCCCTTCAGGATTCCGATCGGGACGAAGGCCTTCATCGCGATGTGTATCCCTTCGCTCGTCATCATTTTCGCCGCCTTCTTCATCAACGGAACCGACTATTTCGTGGGCGGGATGGCCGCGATCGTTACCGGACCGATCATGTATTTCGTCTTCAAACGAAGGTACGGTGGCTTGACGCAGATCGATCCGGTGAGCCATCCCGTGAACTCGAGCACCGGGCTGGCCATCGGTGACACGAGAAGAATGGCGTGGATGTTCGCCGCCATGACGCTCATCGGCGTCCTCGCATCGTTCTTCCTGCCGTGGTATGACGACCCGGCATACTACACGGAGACCTACGGCATCGAAGGGCTCTTCGGCTTCCTCATCAGCTGCATACGCTGGATAACGGTGGCTTCCGGCGCGGTCACCGTGATCTTGCTGATCGTTGCCAGAAGAGTCGAGCCCAGATTCGCCGAGGCCGATGCGTCCGCCTAGCGCCCTGTGTCCCTCTCCTCCGATGGCCGGCGGCAAGAAGCGTTGATCCGACAACCCACGGGATGCACTTGAATGCCGGGATCAGTATTCAGAAGCAGTGCGCGGGGCCCACCAGACGATCGCAGCATGGTACGTTCCGCGCGATCATCCTGCGCCCAGCCGTGCGCCTCTCGAGGCCGTCCTCTCTCCAACGGATCGCGATGGCTACGCGCCTGCGGTCGACCTGGATCTTCGAGCACGATCAGCGACCCGCGACAGCGTCCTTCAGCAGCGCATCATGCTTGAGGCGGGCCTGACGCAGGCGCGACTCGAGCCACCGGTAGTGGTTGAAGTTGTCGGGATCCAGATTCCATCCGTGGCGGTTGTCGTGCCCCGCCGCCAGGGCGTCCTCGTATAGCGCGATCGCCCTGGCAAGGTCGACCGGCACGCCCCTCTTCCCGTACTCGTACCTCATGGCGAGCTCGCGCGTCGCATCGAAATCATGGTTGGCGACGGCCAGTTTCAGATAACGCAAGCCCGCGGCCTGGTCGATCTCCTGAGGAAACCCCCGTTCGTAGACCTGAACCAAGCGCCAGGCGGCGGCGCCGTGCCCCTTACTCGCGGCTTCTTCCAGATCTGAAATGGCTTCCGACCGTCGCTTGCTTCCGTGACCGACCAATAGCTGGATCGCGTGTTCGTACTGTGATTCTGGGTCCGTGCGGTCTCCGAGTTGTTCGAGGTCGCGACTGCTGAGCATCGTGCTGCCGGCATACTCCCCCAGCCGATCGATGTACTCGAGGTTGCTCTGCAACTCCTGCACGTGCGCCTGCACCTGCCGGTCATCGCTCCCCTGGTAGAGGGTGATGAGCGCTTCGGTCCAGCGCCGCGCCGCGGGGTAGTCTACTGGGAACCCTTCGCGGCCATTCATGTAGTTGCCGGCGAGCCGGTCCATCGCGTCTGGATCGTCCGCTTCTGCGGCCTTGATGAGCCACGCCCTCGCCGCTTCGATGTCTTTCTCGAGGCCGCCGGAGCCGGTGCGCAGACTCACGATCAACTCGTCTCGCGCGTCTGTGTCCCCGTCTGCTGCGAGCTGCTCCATCAACTTCTGGCCCAGGCCCCGCACGCCGGGGCCGGGAAACTGAGCCTCGAGATAGCGCCTCGCCATCGCCTTCATGACGGCCGGGTCGCGGTTCTCGAGACCTTCTTCCCAGGCATCCAGCTCGCGCAGGCGCTGCTCGTAAGCCGCACCGTCCAGTTGCAGCGCGCGCTCCTCGCTCGTGAGCTGGGCATCCGCGATCAGTTCGCGATAGTAGGCGCGCGCCCGTGCGAGATCCGCCGGGTAGCCCATACTGCCGTCCGTGTAATGCTGGGCAAGGCGAAGCTTTGCTGTGCGGGAGCCAAGCGCCGAGGCCCGATCGAGCCAGGTGTTGCGCTCAGCGAGCAACTCCTTGGACTTCGTGCGATAGAGATCCCGCGATAGCTGCTTGACCAAAACCATCTGCGCGTCGGCATGGTCACCCTCGGCTGCAAGAAGCAACCAGCGCTCCGCTTCCGCCTTGGCGTCCGGACCCTGCGTACGCAAGAGAAACTGCGACAGCGCGAACTCGATTGCCGGACCCCCCCCCCTTCGGCACCCTTGCGCAGCCATTTCAACCGAGTCTTGCGATTCGGGGTCCTGGCGATCACCCACGCGATCGCCTCATCGTTTCCTTGCTGGGCTGCGCGTTCGTACCAGTAACGCTGGTCGCGAACGGCCGTTCTTGCTACGCAGACCTGCGCCCGGGCACTCCCAATCTCCGCAAGGGGCCGGCATAGAAGCACGTCGTAGTTGTGATACAGGGTCACGCCGAGCACGACGAGACCGGCAGTTGCGAGAGTCGGTCTGCCGAAGCGCGCGACATGGGCGATGAAGGGGTGCCCCTCCCGCAGCATGAAGCCCGCGAGCAACGCGGCCAACATAGAGTGCAAGGCGATCCAGTAGGTCAACAGCGCATTCTGGCTGATCGCGTTCTGAAACAACCCGATCAGATTGGCGCTGCTGGACGAATTGTGGCCGCCTGCCGTGTAGATCGGAAGGTACACCGCGAGCAGCAAGCCGATCGTCGAACAGCCGAGCAGCCAGGCGCCGGAGGATCGTCGCACCCGCAGCAGCAACCTGCCGAGCAGCCATGCCAGCACCCAGGCCACGCCGCTGTAGGCGAGCGCCGGAACGAGGGCGAACAGCCCAATGGCGACGCCCTCGCGCTCAAAGGTGAATACGCTCGCAACCCCATAGGCCAGCAGGGCCGCGGTCGGAGCGGTGCCGGCGGCGACTGGGAGGATCCAGATCGCCGGTACCGTGTGGAGGAAGGTCAGCAGCAACAACCAGCGTGCGCAGCGCTCCTGAAACCCGAGCTCCGTCGTCGTATCCATGATTCGCAGCTTCCCAGGCTGCTCATCGTGTGTTCAGGATTGCGGCTTTAGATGCGCGTCATGCGGCGCTCGACGCTTGCGCAGGCCGCGAGCAGGGCCCGCACGAAGAGGTCTGCGAAGAGCCAGCTTGTACTTCCTACGCTCAGATGTCCACCTTCATCTGCCCGAGGAAGTGCATCTTTCCGAGCGGTACACCGATCATGCGCAAGATGTCGTAAGTCGTCGTGGCGTGGAAGTAGAAGTTGGGGAGCGAGAAGGAAAGCAGGAAGTTCTGATTCGTGAACGGCAGCTCGTTCTTTCGGAGCTTGAACACCACCGATTTTCCCGCCAACGCTTCTACCTCCGCTTCATCGAGCCCGGACAATCCGTCGCGCGCCTCGGCGACCAGGGCTTGAAGGCCAGGGTAGTCCTTGTCGAGGTCGAAGGAAGGCGGGCTGAAGGTGCCCTTCTGCAGGCCTTGCATCGCACCCCACGAATGGTGCGCGACGGACACCACCTGGAAGTGGAATGGCATCATGTCCTCGCGTAGTCGCGTCATGACCACTTCTCGAAGATCCAGCTCTGCTTCGGCGGCATGGCTCGCCCCCTTGTCGAGAACGCCGGCGACGCCGTCGAGCACCTGCAGATAGCTCCCCACACTCGCGTCGTAGAATGAGATGGACACACCGTTCTCCTTGGCTCCATGGTTCGTCTCCGCCCAGCCGACCCTACAGGCTGGGGCGTCTCAGGGCTTCCGTAGCAGTCGATACAGCACCCATACTCGGGCGTGCGCCCGATCGCAGTTCTGGAGACGACCGACTGAGTCCCTGTCGAAGAACTGGCGAAAAGTCTCTGCTCGTCCGAGTCCTTTGGTCGGGGTCCCTTGGACGCTTCCGAGCCGGTTTCGATTTCCGCCGATTCCACCGCGAACAGATCGAAGACGAAGGTGCTCTCGGGTCACGGAATCGTCCGGCAACACACCCGCCCCACGTCGCTGACGCAACGGAGCCGGAAAGCGGGAGTGTGCTCTCCACTGGTCTCTCCTGGGCCGCGCTTCGAGCACGGCTCAGGGATCGCCGTCAGCGGACGAGCGTATAGACCACGTCCGTCGTTCCGTCGGTCGACACGTCTTCGATCCCGAAGCGGGCACCTAGCACGCGCCCAAGCGCCTCGGCGCACTCGTCTCCACTCTCGACGTCCGGCGCCCCACGGGTCGCGGAGACCCGCGACACGAGGATCGGATCCCTGCCCTCTCCTTCGCCGAGCTCGCAGGTCATGACGACGACGGCCTTTGACTTCGGGAGAGCGCTCCGGGCGACGGCCTCCGAGGCGCCGATTCCCAGGCCGATGAGTGAGGCGACGAGTCCAAGTGTCAGCATGCGCATGATGTTCCTCCGCTGGTGTCCGCTCTCGCCCGCCCCGTGGGCGTAAACCTACACCAAAACCGCGCGATGAGAACGATGAGCGGTCTCGTCAGCCTCCCGGACCCCGCTTTGCCCCTCGGGGGCAAAGGCTCGCGCTCAGTTCGGAGCCGCCACCCGCAGGATCCTCGCGTAGGGCACGGGCCCGAAACCAATCGCCCTCAAGGGCGCGATGGCCAGGGTCGCTGTTCATCTTCGCTCTGTGCGACCAAGGGGATCGAGACGGACAGTCAGAGCTCCAGTCCCAGTCGCAAGACCGACACCGGCCTCTCTTCTGCAATTCTCGGTTCGGCCTCGGCGATTCCCGGGCTCGGCTTCCCGGCTTCTCGTTCGTCCCATACTTCTCGTTGATCTCGTCGTAGCTCGCCCGCTCGCAGGAGCGCAAGGCACGGCGACGGTTCGTCCGCGCGATTCGACGCCGACAACGGGACGAGGACCGTTACTAGATCAGGTTGCGGGCGCGACTCGCGAATTCCAGCGCTCGACCGCGGCGACCTGGCTTAGTTGCGCGCGCCAGCGCTGAGGCTTCGCACCCATCTGTGCCGCAGCCGGATGTCCCTCGGGAGCCTCGAACGGGTAGCGGGGCAACTCGCCTCCCCAGCTGGGCGTCCAGCCCGGCGGGAACCCATGGCGCGGCTCGGGCGGCAGGTCGCCGATCCGCTCGTGGGTCCACCAGGTGAGCTCGAGCAGCTCTTGCTCGAGCTTCTGGCGAAACGCCTCGAGCACCTCGGGGTCGTCCCCGTCCGTCGGCGTGAAAAAGGGGCCCACGAAAGCCTGCACGATGTGATTGAAGGGAAGCGGGATCGCCGCTCGGTCCCATCCCTTGAGCGTGATCCGTCGCTTGCACCAGGTCCGCGACACGATCATCGGTTTATGGCAGGCGTGCGCGATCTGCACCGAGCCCTGCTTCATCACGTACGCGGGTCCCTGAGACCCATCGCAGGTAATCCCGTAGGCGACCCCGGGGACCTCGCGCATGTGGCGGATCATCTCCGGGAGGATCCTCTGGCGACCCCTCGACTTGCTCCGCCCGCCGCGGAAGACCACGAAGTTGTTCCACGCGAGCATTGAGGTGATCAGGTCT
>CALDCK010000483.1 GCA_937937315.1 uncultured bacterium | reverse complement strand
GGGTCCCTCGCGGAAACGGCGCCGATCCTCGATCCGGTCGGATCCCCCGCAACGCGCCCGGCGCCACCCCTGGCGAGCGCGCCCATCACTCCCGCGGCGATGCGTTGCGAGGGAGAGACCGACTCCATCGCCCGGGCGAAGGAGCGGATGCTCGACGCAGGCGTCGCTGCGGCGGCCGAGCTGCCGCGCTTCTCCGAGGCGAAGCGGGTCGAGGCAATCCCCATCGAGTGGGCCGAGGGTCGCATCCGCCTCCAGCTCGGCTCGGAGCGGACCGCCTGGCTCGACCTGTCGACGGTCGACGCCATCGCCGCGGTCGGCATCCGCGGTCTGGCACCGCGACCCGTCGTCGTGATCGATCTGCTGCTCAACTGGACCGAGCTCGAGGAGGGCCCGCTCCAGGTGGTGCGCTGGCGCAGCGACCGGTTCGCTCCGAAGACGCTCCGGCCCGAGGCCGGCAGCGGGCTCGGGGCCTTCCGCCACCTGCTCGATGCCCTGCTCTCCGAGAGCGGGGCCGCCGGGCTGCCGGATCCGGAAAGCGCGCGAGGCCGCCCCTTCCGCGTGTTCGAGAGCGTCGATGTCTACGAGCGCGAGGTCCTGACCCTCGAGGTCTAGCGAGGCGGCCGAAGGCCCCTCACCGGGCTGTCGGGGCGCGTTCTCGCAGCGGCGGGGCGTCGCGAAGGGCAGGACCGCGAGGGAGGCTCCAAGGCCGACACGCACGGCGCCGTCGCGACCGGTCCACCACAGACTTGCGCCGGAACGACGCGCCCGGGCCAGCGCGTCGGCATGGGGCAAGGCGCGCCGAGGCGGGCACGGCGCCGAGACGATGAGGACCTCCGCCCCGACCGCAGTCAACAGTGCGTCGCTCGAGGAGTGCCGACTCCCATGATGCGGCAGCACGAGAACGTCGGCGGCGAGTCGGGCGGGATCGCGCAGAAGGTCGCGCTCGGCACTGCCCACGTCTCCGAGCAGCAGCACGCGCCGGCCCCCCACCTCGACACGCAGGGCCAGGGAACGCTCGTTGCGCGAGCGCCCCCGATCGCGAGGCGGCGGCCAGAGCGGCTCGACGCGCAGATCGCCGATCCACGACGGCGGGCTCCTCCGACCCCGCTCGACGACGGGAACGCCCGCTGCAGCGGCCGCCTCGCGCACCTCCTGGAAGCCGGGCTCCCGCGCGGATCCAGCAGGAATCCACACGGCGCCGACGTCCATCGCGGCGAGGACGGCGGGAATGCCGCCCCGGTGGTCGACGTCCGCGTGGGTCGCCACGACGAGATCGAGGCGCGCGAGGCCGAGGGCGCGCAGCGCCGGCACGACGACGCTCGCCCCCCGATCGAAGCGGCCTTCGATCGCCGCCCCGGCGTCGACGAGCACGGCTCCGTCGCGACCCTGGACGAAGATCGCGTCCCCGCCTCCCACGTCCAGCACGACCAGGCGCGGCGGCGACGGGGCGTACCCGGGAGGCGGCACCAGCCAGAGGAGCGTCGCGCCCGCCGTCGCCCAGAGCGACGCGTGGAGCGCGTTGCGCGAGCGCAGGGCGCCCACCGCCAGCAGCCCTGCGAGCGCAATCGCCATCGGGGCCGGCGCGAGGTCGAGGCGCTGGGGCGCCACTTCGCCGAGAAGAGCGCAGGCCTCCAGAGTGGCAGCCGCGAGACACTCCGCAAAGGCGAGAAGGGCCTCGCTGACCCCTGATTCGGGCAGCACCGTCAGCATGGCCGCGCAGAGAGACGCTGGGAGCAGCACGAAGGCCGTCCACGGAATCGCGATCACGTTCGTGGCGAGGGCTACCGGTGCGGCCACGTCCAGATGGAGCGCAGCCAGCGGCGCCGTCACTGCGGTCGCGACGGCGGAGGCGTGAAGACCGCGGGCGAAGCGATCCCGCCACGTGCGCGGCGAGGTGACGTCGCGCCGCGCAGAGCCCAGCAACGCCGCGCAGGCCGCGAAGGAGAGCTGTGCTCCCGGCGCGAAGAGAGCCCCGGGGTCCATAGCCAGCACGAGCAGAGCCGCGCAGGCCAGGGGATGGAAGGGCGTGCTGCGTCGGCTCCGCATCACCCCTGCCCCCAGCGCCACCAGGAGGACGAGGGCCCGCCGCACGGGGATGCCGAAGCCGCTGAGCAGGGCATAGATCAGGGACGCCGCCACCGCAGCGACCCGCGCAGCGTCTCGGGTGTCGATGCGCGCGCCGAGGAAGGCCGAGCCCCGCAGGATCCGACGCGATACGGTGTAGATCCCCGCGGCCACCAGGCCCAGATGGAGCCCCGACACCGCGAGGAGATGCGCAATGCCGAGCCCCACGAAGTCGTCGCGGGCCCTGCGGGCCAAAGTGTCCCGATCTCCCAGGGCGAGAGCGCGCAGCAGCCCCCCGCCCTCCCCCAGCTCCCCGAGTCGAGCCCCCATGCGCCGCCGCAGCGTGTGCAGCGCAACCGATGCGCGCCGATCGCGCTCGGGAACGCGCACGATCAGGGACGGATCCACGAGTCGCGCCACGGCCCCGACACCCGCGCGAGCCAAGCGCCGGGAGTCGCTACGCCCCCCCGGATTCCGCAGGGGTCGCGGTGCATCGATGCGAACCCGAGCCCGCAGGAAGACCCCGGGAACCAGGGCCGGCGGCAGCGGCTCGGAGGACCACACCCGGAGCCTGGGCGGCGCGGGCCTCGAAGCCCCGTCCGCGGCGGAGACCCCCGCGAGCCCGAGAGCCGGGCTTCCGGGCCCGCTGCGAACGTCCACGATCCAGCCCGAGATCGTCCGCTCCTCGGGCGCAGCCGGACGCGAACGGTGAGCCGCATCGAGCCGCACCGAGAGAGCCAGGGCGCCGGCGGCCAGGGAGAGGATCACCGCCGCGAGCGCCCGTCCCCAGGGTTGGCCGAGAGAGAGCCCCGCGCAGCACGCCAGGACGCCCAACACCCCGGCTCCGAGGGAGCCGAGGAAACCCAGGTCGGCGAGCCCGATGCCCAGCATCTGGGCGGCGACCAGCGCCGGCAGCAGTCGTCGCAGCGCTCGGCGCTCCGGGGACCGGGGGCCTCAGGCTAGCGAAGCCTCACCCCGCCGGAAGGGCGTTACGCGATCCAGGCATCATCCGCGGCGGACGTGCGCTATGCGATCAGTGCATCATCCGCGGCGGATCGCCGCCGTTCGTACGATCTCGAATCCGCAGGAGGTAGGTGGAGAGCAGTCGCAGGCCCTCGTCGAGCTTACGGAGCTCGACCGCGAAGTCCTGGATGAGGCGTTGCATCTCCACCGGCGCCGGCGCCGGGCGCGGTTCCTGGCGATGCACGCCGTAGGCTGCGGCGACGCCATCGAGGAGCGCCGCGTACTGGGCCTCGGTGAGCCCTTCGACCCGGGTCACCAGCCGCTCCGCCACCGGGCCGGAGAACGCCGGACCGACGCCACGCTGGGCCAGGTCTTCGCGCACGCGGCCCGCTAGGTCGCGCACTTCTACCGACTCGTCCTTTTCCCCGCCCCCGGGAGCCGAGCGACGGGATCTCTTCGAGAGCAAGCGCATGGAGGTCCGATCCGCGAAAGACGCCCTGATTCCGTTGCTCCTTCAATGGAGCAATTTCGGTGCCACGCATGCCCGACCGGCAGGTGAGGTGCAAAGGCTCCGTCGCACCACGCGAATCCCAGGCATTGGGAACGCCCGCCGCCGCGACCTCACCGGCAGGATATTCCGCTGAGGGTAGAAATGTGGGAAATCGGCTTCCGCACCGGGTCCTTCGCGAAGACGAGCGGTCGAGGACAGATCAGCTCTCGGCCTCGGCCGCGTCGAAGAACCGGCGCAGCATGGCCGCATCCCGGGCACCGACCCCGGGAACGCCTCGAAGCGTCGCCTCACTGGCGGCGCGAACGGCACGCAGGGAACCGAGATGCTTGAGCAGCGCTCGCCGCTTCGTGGGTCCGATGCCGGGCAGCTCCTCGAGGATCGATGTGAGGTTGACCTTCGAACGCAGGCTGCGCTGGAACTCGATGGCGAAGCGGTGGGACTCGTCGCGCACCCGCTGGAGCAGCAGGAGCCCCCGCGCGCTGGGAGGCAGGAGCACGGGATCCTTGCGGTCGGGCAGAAAGATCCGCTCGGCCTTGAGTCCGCCCGAGCGACGCACCCGCGGACCCGGCGCCTCGGCGTCGCGCTCCTTCGCGAGGGATACCGCCTCGACCTGGACTCCGGCGTCGGCGAGAGCCGCACTCAGCACCGCGAGCTGCCCCTTGCCGCCGTCGACCATCAACAGGTCCGGCAGGGGCTCCCGGTCCCGGCGGGCCAGGCGTCGTGTGATCACCTCGCGCAGACAGGCGTAGTCGTCGTCGGGAGCCGCGTGCTTGATGCGGTAGCGGCGGTAATCGGCCTTCACCGGCAGGCCATCCTCGAAGGCCACCCGGCTGCCGACGGTCAGGGTGCCGTGGAGCGTCGAGATGTCGTAGCCCTCGATCCGGCGCGGAAGGTCTCGCAGCCCCAGCTGCTCCCGCAGCTCTTCGAGGGCTGCGTCCAGACTCTCCCGGGCCTCGATGCGACGCGCCAACCCGAGCTCCGCGTTCGACGCGGCCAGGCGCACCAGCTCGCGCCCCGCACCCCGCTGAGGGGTGCGCACGACGACCCGGCGGGCGGCCCGGTCCGCGAGCAGGGCAGCGAGAGCGCCGTCGTCGTCCACGGGCGTGGAGGTCAGCACCTCCCCGGGAACGGGCCGATCCGCTCCCCCCGCGTAGTACTGACCCAGGAACGAGGTGATGAGATCGCCGTCGTCGAGCTCGACGTTCGCGAGGCCGACCCCGTGGGTCCCCACGACCCGCCCCTCGCGAACATGCAGTACCTGGACCTCCACCTCGCCGCCGTCGCGTGCGAGGGCGAAGACGTCGCGATCGACCGCGCGCTCGGCCACGATCTGCTGTCGCTCCACGGTGCGCTCCACCGCCGTAACCCGGTCGCGCAGACGCGCCGCCTCCTCGAAGCGCTCCTCCCGGGCGGCCGTCTCCATGCGACCGCGCAGCTCGTCCACCAGCCCGTCGGAGCGGCCGCGCAGGAAGAGCGCGGTCCCCTCCACCAGCTCGCGGTAGGCCTCGGGCTCGACGAGGTCGCAGCACGGGCCGGCGCAGCGCTTCATCTCGTACTCGATGCAGGGCCGCCCGCGTCGGGCGTAGTCCTTGAACGTGCCCTCGCGACACACGCGCAGCGGAAAGATGCGGCGAAGGTTCGAGAGGGCCTCCTTCATCGAGATGCTCGACGTGTAGGGACCGAAGTAGTCCGCCCCATCGTCCGCGAAGCGGCGCACCTCGGTAACCCGGGGCCAGGTCTCCCGGGGGTCGAGCCGCAGCGCCAGATACTGTTTGTCGTCGCGCAGCCGGACGTTGAAGGGAGGCTTGTGCTGCTTGATCAGCTCGTTCTCCAGCAGCAGCGCATCCTTCACGTTCGGCGTCACCACCACGTCCACGTCGACCGCGCGATCGAGCAGACGGGGAATCCGGATGCGCCCGTCACCGCCCCCGACGTACTGCTTCACCCGCGCCCGCAGGTTCTGCGCCTTCCCCACGTAGAGCACTCGTCCCCGCTCGCTCTTGAACAGGTAGACCCCGGGACCGGTCGGGAGGCTCTCGGCGCGATCCGCCAGATCCATGGATCAGCCGAGACGCAGCCGTTCCAGCTCGAGATCGCGGATGCGGTCGCGCAGGGCCGCCGCCCGCTCGAACTCGAGGGCCTTCGCCGCCTCACTCATCTCGCGCCGCAGGCCCTCGATCAGCTGGGGCACCTCGTGGGCGGGGATCGCATCGACGCGCTCGGGCTGGGTCGGCACGGTGACGTAGTCCTGCTCCCAGATGGAGTCGCGGATGCTCGTGATCCGCTTCTCGATGGTCTTCGGCGTAATGCCGTGCTCCTGGTTGTAACGCTCCTGGATCTGCCGCCGCCGATTCGTCTCCGACAGCGTCTTCTGGATCGAGTCCGTCTCCTTGTCGGCGTAGAGCAGAACCGAGCCGTTCACGTTCCGCGCCGCGCGGCCGATCGTCTGGATCAGGGACCGGGCCGAGCGCAGGAAGCCCTCCTTGTCGGCGTCGAGGATCCCGACCAGGGACACCTCCGGGATATCGAGCCCCTCCCGCAGCAGGTTGATTCCCACGAGCACGTCGAACACGCCTTCCCGGAGCTCGCGGATGATGTCCATCCGCTCGATGGTCTTGACGTCGCTGTGGAGGTAGCGGACGCGCACACCGAGCTCCGAGTAGTAGTCCGTGAGCTCCTCGGCCATGCGCTTGGTCAGTGTGGTGACCAGCACGCGTTCCCCCGCCTCGATGCGCCCCCGGATCTCGGCGAGCAGATCGTCGACCTGCCCCTGGGCGGGCCGGATCTCCACCTGCGGGTCCACGAGACCCGTCGGACGGATGATCTGCTCGACGACGACGCCCCCACAGGACTCGAGCTCGTAGTCCGCAGGCGTCGCAGAGACATAGATTCGCTGCGTGGCGCGCTCCTCCCACTCGTCGAAGCGCAGGGGGCGATTGTCGAGGGCCGAGGGAAGACGCCAGCCATACTCGACGAGGGTCTCCTTGCGCGCCCGGTCGCCCCGGGACATGCCGCCGATCTGGGGCACGCTGATGTGACTCTCGTCGAGCACGACGAGCAGGTCCTCTGGAAAGTAGTCGTAGAGCGTATAGGGAGTCTGGCCGGCTTCGCGTCCGTCGAGCCAGCGCGAGTAGTTCTCGACGCCGTGGCAGAAGCCCATCTCCTCGAGCATCTCCAGGTCGTAGAGGGTGCGCTGCTCGAGACGCTGGGCCTCCAACAGCTTCTGCTGGGCCCGGAAGAGGGCGAGACGCTCCTGGAGCTCCTCGCGAATGCCCCCGATCGCCCGGTGCAGGATCTCGTCCGTCGCCACGTAGTGGCTGGCGGGGTAGATCATCGCCTTCTTGATGCGGCTCACGACCTTCCCACGCAGCGGGTCGATCTCTGCGATCGCATCCACCTCGTCGCCAAAGAACTCGATTCGCAGCGCCCGCTCCGTCTCGTACTGCGGAATGATCTCGACCACGTCCCCGCGTACCCGGAACGTGCCCCGGTGGAAGTCGTGATCGTTTCGCTCGTAGAGCATGTCCACGAGGCGACGCAGGAGATCGTCTCGCGAGAGGGTCATGCCCGTCTCGAGGTAGGCATGCATCGAGCCATAGGTCTCGGGCGCGCCCAGCCCGTAGATCGAGGACACACTGGCGACTACGACGACATCCCGCCGGGTCAGCAGGGAGTGAGTGGCCGAGTGTCGCAGCTTGTCGATCTCGTCGTTCACCGACGAGTCCTTCTCGATGTAGGTGTCGGTGGAGGGGATGTAGGCTTCGGGCTGGTAGTAGTCGTAGTAGGAGACGAAGTACTCGATCGCGTTGTGGGGGAAGAGCTCCTTGAACTCGGCGAAGAGCTGGGCGGCGAGGGTCTTGTTCGGCGCCATGATCAGGGTCGGGCGCTGGGTCCGCTCGATCATGCAGGCAATGCTGAAGGACTTTCCGCTGCCCGTGACGCCCAGCAACGTCTGGTGCGGGTCGCCCCGCTCGACCCCGGCCACCAGCTCGGCGATCGCACGCGGCTGATCACCGGTCGGCTCGAACTCGGAGACGAGCTTGAAGCCCTCCGTCGGCGCGGACTCCGACGGAGCCACGACCCGGCGCGGGGCCTGACCGCGGCCACTGGCGCCGTCGCGCGGCGCGCGACGCTTCGCGCGCGGCGGACTCACGCCGACTCCAGCAGCACGACGGCCTGGGCCGCGATCCCCTCGCTCCGACCCACCGCCCCCAGCGCGTCGGTGCTCGTCACCTTCACGTTGACCCGGTCGGCCTCCACCGCCAGGAATCCCGCGATGGCGGTCCGCATCGCCTCGAGGTGCGGTCCGAGGCGCGGGGCCTGGGCCACGACCGTGGCATCGAGATTCCCGAGCTCCAGCCCCCGGTCGCGCGCCCGCGCCATGACCTGGGTGAGGATGCGGTCACTCGCCATGCCCTCGAGAGCGGGATCGCTCGAGGGGAAGTGGCGGCCCAGATCTCCATCGCCCAGGGCGCCGAGGATCGCGCTGGCGACCGCGTGCAGGAGCACGTCCCCATCCGAATGCCCCGCGAGGCCCCGGTCGTGGGGAATCACCACGCCCCCCAGCACGAGGGTCCGGCCCGACACCAGTCGGTGGGCATCGATCCCCTGCCCCACCCTCAAGCGACGTCTCCACCCGCCAGCTGGCGCTCGGCGGCGACGAGGTCCGCCGCAAGGGTGATCTTCAGGTTGTCCGGGTCGCCCTCCACCACGCGGACCGGTATCCCCAGGGCCTCGACGAGCTGTGCGCAATCCGTAGCGCTGCGCCCCGCGGCAGCGGCCGCGGCAACCCCCCTCACCAGCCAGTCCCGGCGAAAGACCTGGGGGGTCTGGGCCGCATAGCACTCGGTCCGCGGCGGCGTCTCGACGACCACCCCGTCGCGCACGCGCTTGATCGTGTCCGCAACCGGCGCTGCCAGAATGGCGGCTCCGCACTCCCGCGCCGCCGCCACCACCCGCTCGATGGCAGTCCCGCGCACCAGGGGCCTCGCCGCATCGTGTACCGCCACCCAGCCGACGTCCTCGGACAGAGCCCCGAGACCCGCGCGCACCGAGTCCTGACGCTCGCGGCCGCCGACCACCGCCGGCGCGAGCTTCTCGTGTCGCGGCAGCGCCCCCAGACACCCGGACAGCTCCGTGCGGGCCTCCTCGGACACGACCGGAACGACCCGGTCGATCGCGTCCGACCTGAGGAACGTCTCCAGCGAATGGGCGATGAGGGGCCGGCCGGCGAGGGTGACGAAGGCCTTCGGGACGGCGTGCCCCAGCCGTTCCCCCCGCCCGGCGCCGAGGATCAGGGCGGCGACGCGCATAGGGGCAGCATAGCCGAGCGCTGGGGCCGCCGTGGGCGCCCCGAAGGCGCGGACAGTCCGCCTGAATCGCTGGTAGAGTCGGGGCCGAGCGACCCGCCAGCGTGGAGGAACCTCTGGTCATGCACATCCGACGACTCACCCTCATCCTGCTGCTCCCCCTCACCCTGGCCCTCGCTGCGAGCCTCGCCGGAGCCGATCCGAGCCCCGCGGAAGCCGATGCGCGCCCGGCGGATGACTCCGGAGCTTCGACCTATGCGCCGGAGGGGGCACCGCTCATCCATGGACGCCTTGCGCTCACCCTCGCGGATGCGCTGAAGATGGGGCTCCAGAACAACCTGGACGTCCAGGTCGAGCGCTACGCGCCGGTCATCGCCGACCACGACGTCTCGATCGCCGAGGGCGCGTTCGACCCGGAGGCATTCGCCGAGTTCGGCTACACCGACAACCGAACGCCCTCGGGCAACCTGCTCTCCGGGCGGACCACGACATCGAACCGGGTCACCGACGGCTTCGGTGGGCTGCGCGGGCAGCTCCCCCTCGCAGGCACGGAGTACAGCGCTCAGTTCGAGGGAGGGCGCTCATCGACCAACATCCCGTTTCAGACCCTGTCACCCGAGCTCACCTCCGCCTGGTCGCTGAGCCTGATGCAGCCCCTGCTCAAGGACCTGATCTGGAACCAACCCTGGACCCAGGTCCGGACCAGCCGGATCCTGATGGAGTCCTCGGGCGAGAACTTCCGCCGCGCCGTCATGGACACTGTGAGCTCGATCGAGGGCGCCTATTGGTCCCTGATCGCGGCGGCGGATGCCATGCGCGTCGCCCAGAAGAGCCTGGAAACCGCCGCGGCCCTGCTCGACCAGACGAAGACCCAGTTCGAGGTCGGGGTCGTTTCCAAGGTGGAGGTCACCGAGGCCCAGGCCGGGCTGTCTCAGCGCGAAGTGAATCTGATCGTCAACACCAACGCATATCGCAATCAGCAGGACGTGCTCATCGACCTGGTGATGGGCCCCGGGCTCAAGTCGAGCTCGACCCTCGAGATCGAGCCCACGGACCAGCCCGAGGAGTACATCCCCTACGTCATCGACGTCGAGACCGCCGTGGAGCGGGCCTTCGAGGCGCGCCCCGAGCTGGCGACCGCGCGCAAGGAGGTCGAGCGCCAGAAGATCCAGCTCCGGTTCGCAAAGAACCAGCGCCTGCCAGAGCTCGACGCGATCCTGTCCTTCGGCCAGAGAGGCCTCTCCGGCGATCAGAACTCGCGCTTCGATCCCTGCCGGCTCTCGAACGACCCCACCTGTGACCCCGGAGACTTTCCCGATCTCGGCCAGGGCAACTGGGACCGGGCCTTCGACGACTACGACGACTCGCCCCAGTTCACCGCGCGTGGGCGCTTCTCCGTGCCCCTGCCCAACACCTCGGCCCGCCACGCGGTCTCGAAGACCGAGCTCGAGCTACGGCGGGCGCGAACCCAGAAGAAACGCCTCGAGCAGACGATCATCCTCGAGGTGCGCAAAGCCGCCCGAAATCTCGAGGCTTCCCAGGAGGCGATCGACGCCGCCCGAGACGCCGAGCGCGCCGCTCAGGAGCAGCTCCGGGCCGAGCGGATTCGTCTCGAGTACGGAGAATCGACCCCCTTCGACGTGCTCCAGCGCGAGGAGGACCTGGTGGACCGGGAGAACGAGCTGATCGGCGCCTTCCAGGCCTACCGCACCTCGGTCACGGCCCTGGATCGCGCCCAGGGAACGATCCTGCGCAATCGCAACATCAAGATCGCTGAGGTCAGTACGCTGCGGTAAGCTGCCCGGCCTTCGAGGAGCAAATCCTGTGAGCCTGTTTGGAAGGCCCAGAGACGAGGATGGAGGGAGCCCCGCGCCGGAGACGGCGGCGGTCGCCCCCGAGCGAAGCACGCAGCCGCCGCCGCGACCGGCGCGTGGCCGCGGTCAGGGAGAAGAGGTGGCGAACATCGGCAAGTCGATCGCGATCAAGGGTGACCTCACAGGAAACGAGGACCTCGTGATCGAGGGGAAGGTCGACGGAAAGGTCGAGCTCCCGAACAACCAGCTCACCATCGGCGCGAACGGGACCGTGAAGGCGGAGGTCCAGGCGAAGTCCGTCGTCGTCGTGGGCAAGGTCTCGGGGAACATCCACGGCACCGAGCGGATCGAGATCCAGGCGACCGGCGTGGTCGACGGCGACGTCTCGGCGCCGCGACTCGTGGTCGCCGAGGGAGCCGTCCTCAACGGGTCGATCCAGATGAGCCAGAAGGGATCGAGCCCGGTGGCGGCCCCGGCTCCCGCGGTGACCGGCAAGGCGGGCTGAGCGGCCCGCCGGGGGCGTCGCCCCTAGACCCGGGCGGCCTTCCCCGATCGCGACTTTCCCGCTCCGCGTCCCTTCGACGCGGACTCCTTCGGATGGCGCGGGCCCGACTGACCGCTCCCGGTGCCGAAGCGGGTCTCCAGATAGAGGAGCGTCGGCGCCGCGATGAAGGTGGAGGAGTAGGTTCCCACCGCGATTCCGATCGCCATCGCCAGGGCGAAGGGACGGATCACCTCGCCACCGACCAGCAGCAGCGCACCGACGGCACCGAGGGTGCTGAGCGAGGTCAGCACGGTACGGGAGAGCGTCTGATTCACACTCCGGTTCAGCACGTCCACGAGGTCGTGCTTGGTGTGGAGCTCCATGTTCTCGCGAATCCGATCGTAGATGATGATCGTATCGTTCAGGCTGTAGCCGAGGATCGCGAGCAGCGCGGCCAGGACCCGCAGATCGAACTCCATGCCGAAGATGACGAAGATCCCCGCCGTGATGCCGATGTCGTGGACCAGGGCGACGATCGCTCCGGGCGCGAAGCGCGAGCTGAATCGGAAGGCGATATAGGCGATGATCATGCCGCAGGCGATCAGGAGCGAGAGCACCCCATCCCGGCGCAGCTCGTCCCCGACCCGCGGCCCCACGTACTCCACGCGGAGGACCTCGAGGTCGCCCATCACGTTTTCGAGGCCCGCCACCAACCGATCGACGATCGCCGCCGTACCGGGGGCGCTCGCGTCGGCACCGGTCGCGGCGTCGGTCGCGGCGAACTCCTCGCGCTGGGCATCGGAGAGCGGGCAGCTCGTCTCGTCATCGACGTTCTCACCGACCGCACCCTCGCGGAAGCGGATCAGGAACTCCGTGATGTCGGCCTCGCCGTAGCGCACCACCGCGGCATCTCGCACGCCGCAGGCCCCCACCACCGAGCGGAGCTTCCCCTCGTCGACGTCGGCATCGGCCGGGAAGCGCAGCTGCACCTCGGTGCCCCCGGCAAAGTCGATGCCGAGCCGAAAGCCCTGCACCGGGATCGCGGCGATACCCGCCAGGAACAGAACCGCCGACACGGCGAAGGCGATACGGCGCCTGCCGAGGAAGTCGATGTGGGTCCCGGGCGGGATGATCTCGAACGGCACGTCGGGCCTCGCTCTCGCTAGATGGACAAGCTCTCGACCGGTCGCGACCCGGGGTGGATCGCGAACAACAGTCGGGTGAGCACCAGGGCTGAGAAAACGCTCGTGACGACGCCGATGGAGAGCGTCACCGCGAAGCCCTTGATCGGACCCGTGCCGTACTCGAAGAGCACGAGCGCCGTGATCAAGGTCGTGATGTTTGCGTCCATGATGGTCCAGAACGCCTTGTTGAAGCCGGTCGCGATCGCGCCTCGCGGAGTCTTCTGGGCCCGCAGCTCCTCACGGATGCGTTCGAAGACGATCACGTTGGCGTCGACCGCCATTCCGACGGTGAGGACGATCCCGGCGATGCCCGGCAGGGTGAGGGTCGCTCCGAAGAGCGACATCACGCCGCCCAGGAGCAGGAGGTTCGCGAAGAGAGCAAGGCTCGCGTAGCCCCCGGAGAGCCGGTAGTAGCCCAGGACGAACGCCACGATGAAGACGAAGCCCAGGATCGAGGCGCGGAGCCCCGCACTGATGGAGTCGGCGCCCAGGGCCGGGCCGACGGTGCGCTCCTCCTCGATCTCGACGGGAATCGGCAGGGAGCCGGAGCGCAACACGACGGCCAGATCCGCCGCCTCCTGGGCCGAGAAGCGCCCCTCGATCTGGCCGCGGGAGCCGATCCGGGAACGGATCACAGGCGCACTGTAGACCCGATCGTCGAGGACGATGGCGAGACGCTCGCCCACGTTGGCGGCGGACAGCTCGCCGAAGATCTCACCACCCTGGGTATTGAACTGGAACTCGACCACTGGGCGCTGCTGCCGATCGAAGTTCACCCGCGCGTCGGTCAGGTAGTCGCCGGTGATCGCCGCTTCGCGGTCCAGGAGGTAGGCGGAGAGGACCCGGTCCGTCTCCCGGTCGCGCTCGGTGACGACCACCCGGTCTTCGGCGAACCCACCCTTTTCGGCGTATCGCGCCTCCAGGAGCTCGATCGTCTGGTCGGCATCCCGCACGATCTTGAACTCGAGGAAGCCCGTCACCTTCAGCAGTTGGCGCGCCCGGCTCCGATCGATCTGGCCGCCGGGGATCTGCACCAGTACCCGGTCCGAGCCCTGACGCGTCACCACCGAATCGGGAATGCCGCGCACCGGGTCCCCGATGCGTCGGCGCAGCACCTCGAGCACCTGGGACATCGTGCGCTCGCGAATCTCCTGGACCCAATCGTTCGCCAGCTCGAAGCGGATCGAGTTTCCGCTGCGCGACGACTCGTTCAGCACCTGCGACTCCGATGCAGCGTCGCGAA
>CALDCK010000482.1 GCA_937937315.1 uncultured bacterium | reverse complement strand
GAGCCAGGCCGAAGCGGCGGTCGAGCACCAGGGCGCCGATGAAGGCGGCGGTGGCGAAGCCTGCGTCGCGCATCGATTCGGCGAGGGTGGGGACGTCCTTCGGCAGGCGATGGATCGAGTTGTGCCGCACCGCGTGCTGGGGCGGGTCCAGAGCGGTCATCAGCGAGGCGTGGGAGGGCAGCGTGAGCGGAGCGGGAGAAATCGCGGTGACGAAGCGAACTCCGGAGGCCGCGAGGGTGTCCATTCGGGGGGTGTGTGCATCCTCGCCGCCATAACACCCCAATCGGTCGGCACGTAGGGTGTCGACCGTCACCAGAACGACCTGGTCCGTCACTCCCCCATGCGGGGCACCGCACCCCAGGATCCAGGACGCGAGGATCACCGCGCCCGTGAACACGAGACCTGCCGGAGAGCTGCGCAACGTCGAAGCCCCAGAAGGCCCGCCGAGTCCGCCGAAGGCCCTGATTTCGTCGGGCGGCGGGCACACCCCACCGCGTATACTGCGCGCTTCCATCGATCCCTGGAGGTTGGTCCGACCCATGTTCGGTTCGAAGATATCGCTTCTCCCGGCGGCCCCCGCCCTCCGCCAGCTCGGACGGATGATCTGGCTGGCCGCTGCGCTCGCCGCGATCGTCGCGTGTGGTGGGGACGTCGAATCGCGCATGGCCGAGGTCCGTGCGCTCCAGGACGTCGGACAGTTCGACGCATCGATCGAAGAGCTGCGCGAGATCCTGGCAATCACGCCGGACCTGGCGGAGGCGAACTACCGGCTGGGCCTCGCGCTGGTGCAGACCGGCGAGCCCTCGCGGGCGGTGTGGCCTCTGCAGAAGGCGGCCGACACCTCTCAGTACGAGATCAGTGCCGGAATCCTGCTGGCTTCGACGCACTTCCAGACCAAGAATTTCGACGAGTCGATCCGCGCCGCCAACCGGGTATTGGAGATCGATCCCGAGCGCCAGGCGGCGCTCAGGATCCGGGCCCAGGCCTCGCTCTCCGCGCGAAAGCTCGAGAGCGCCGTAGAGGACACGACGCGCCTCAAGGAGCTCTACCCCGACGACTACGGGGTGCGCGCGCTCCACGCCACGGTGCTGGCCGACCTCGGGCGCCTCGAAGAGGCCGAGGCGGAGCACGCCTTCGTGAAGGAGCTCGGCCAGGAGAGTGACGACCCCCAGTTCCAGGTGCGCGCCTGCCTCGCGCCCGCGGTCTTTGCGAAGGAAGTCCTGCGCGACGACGAGAAGGCGCGGCCCTTGTACGAGGACTGCGCATCGCGCAATCCCACCGACCCGGTCGCCCTGAGCCACATCCTCTCCTTCTTCGACAGCATCGGAGAGCAGGAGCGGGGCACCGAGATGGTGAAGGCTGCGGCGGCCTCCGCGCCGGAGAACCTGGCCCTGCAGCAGACCCTCGCCAACCGCCTCAACGCGACCGGCGATCCGGAAGGCGCCGAGGCCGTACTCAAGCAGACCGTCGAGAACTTCGGCTCCGCGGCGGCGTGGCAGGGGCTCACCCAGTTCTACCGGGTGCGCCGCGAGCCTGAGAAGGCGCTCGGGGCGCTCGAGAAGGTGATCGAGCTTTCCGGAGGCGGAAACGACGCGATCCGCTTCACCCAGGCCGACGTCATGATCGACACGGGTGATCTCGACGGCGCCCGCGAGGTCGCGAGCCGGATCCAGCAGCAGACCTACCTCCACCTGATCCACGGACGGCTCGAGCTGCTCAGCGGGAACCCCGAGGCCGCCCTCGCATCCTTCGAGAAGGGAATCAACGCGTGGCCCGACAATACGGGCGCGCGCTACCTGGCCGGTCTCGCCGCCCGCGACCTGGGTGACCACGAGCGTGCGATCTCGGAGTTCCGCGAGGCGGTCCGCACGGGCAACTCCGAGACCGAGGCCGCCATCGAGGCCGCGCGCATCTTCCTCGGACTCGGTCGCTACAGCGAGGCCGCCACCTTCTCGACGATGGCCCTCCGCGGCCCCAGTGGCCGACAACAGTCGGCGGCCTACGTCGTCGGCGCGCGCGCCTACACGGGAATGGAGAAGTACGACAACGCCCGGGGCGCCGTGCAGCAGCTCATCGAGCTCGGCTATCCCGCCATCGCCGCCCGTGAGCTCTCCTTGGTCCTGCGAGCCGAGTCGGGTCCTGCCGCAGCCGTCGACGCGCTGCTGAACTCCGATCTCGATTTCACCGCTGCGTCGAACCAGGTCGCCCTCCAGCAGCTCACCAGCGACCTGGCGTCCCTGCGGCGCTTCCCGGAGGCCATGGAGTTCATAGACGCGGCGATCGAGAAGAGCCCCGACGACGCCACCCTGCTCGAGCTGCGCGGTCTCACCCTCGTACGCGACCGCAAGTTCCCGGAGGCGCGCGAGGCGCTCGAGCGTTCCCTCGCGCTGGAGCCCGATCGCCCTCTCGCCATCGCGGGCCTGGCGACCGTGAGCGCCAACAGCGGCGACTTCGAGAAGGCCATCACGCTCTTCGATCGCGCCTACGCACTCGATCGCTCGGAGGGTCAATCCGCATACCTCGCCGCACAGATCGCCCTGGCTTCGGGAGACAAGGAAGAGGCGATCCGGCGTCTGCGTCTTCTCGTACGGCACCACCCCGAGATCCCGGGTGCAGCGAACGACCTCGCATGGCTCCTCGCCGATTCGGACCAGGAGCTCGACTACGCCCTTTCTCTCGCCGAGAAGGCGCACGCGCGAAACCCCGCTCCCCAGGTCCTGGATACCCTCGGCTGGATCCATCTGAAGCGGGGTGATGCGGAGAAGGCCGTGGAGCTGTTGGAGCAGGCTCTGGCGGGTAGTCCGCGCTCGCCCTCCATCCGTTACCACCTGGGCGTGGCCCTGAATCAGGCCGGCGACAAGGACCGCGCCCGGGAGATGCTCGAAGCGGCCCTGCAGCGAGACAACTTCACCGAAGCGGCCGAGGCCCGCGAAGCGCTGGCCGAGCTCGAGCGCTGAGGTCGACGTGGCCCCGATGAGTCGACGCCTCGTCGGAGCGATCGCCGCCCTGGCGCTCGCCGGACCCCTGGCGTGTGCATCGCCCGAGGAGCGCTTCGCATCGCACATCGAGCGAGCCGAGACACTGCTCGCCGAAGGGCGTTCGGCCGACGCGCTCATCGAGTTCCAGAGCGCCCTGAAGATCGACCCGGACGACGCCGATCTGAACCAGCGGCTGGCGCAGCTGCTCCTCGAACGCGGCACGCTGCCTGCGGCGGCCTTCCACTTCGGCGAGGCCTATCGCCTCGACCCCAGCCGTGTCGAAGCCGCCCTCGAGCAGGCCCGCCTGTTGTGGCGGACCGCCCCGCGCCGCGCCAATCAGATCATCGCGAACGCCCACGAGCGCTTCCCCGACGATCCGAAGGTCTATCGCGCGGAATCGGTGATCGCCGTGGTGGAGCGCGACATCGAGCGCGGCATCGAAACCGCGAAGCGGGCCGTCGAGCTCGACCCCGACGATCCGGAGAACTGGGGCCAGCTCGGCGCTGCCTGGGCCGCGCGAGTGCGCGAGATTCGCCGGAATGAGGAGCCCGACGATCCGATGGTCTTCGAGGCCGGGGTCGCGGCCTTCGAGAAGATGGACGCGCTCGAGGACGGACACGTGGGGGCTCGGGTCGAGATGGCGCGCCTCTACGGAAACTGGCCCGGCCACGAGGAGGACGCAGCCCGACTCTTCCGCAGCGCCATCGCGCTCGCAAAGGAGCAGGACAGCCGGGCCGGCGTCACGTTCGCCGCGAGAAAGATGCTCGGCTATTCCACCCGGGCCGACGCCCTCCCCCTGCGTATCGAAGCCCTGCGCGAGCTCGTCGGCGCTGCGCCCCAGTCGATCCTGAACTGGGACGCCCTGGCCCGCTCGGTCGAAGCGGCCGAAGGCCCCGAGGCGGCGGACGCGGTCTACGCCGAGCTGCTCCTGGCCCAGCCGGAGCTCCCCGCCGCTCACGTCGCGTACTCCGTGCATCTGTCGCGTCGACACCGCGAGCTGGACGCGATCGCGCACATCGACCGGGCCATTGCCGAGGGAATCGATGCTCCGGCCCTCTGGGAACAGCTCGTCCGGCTCGAGCTCAGCAAGCGCCGCGTCGCCGACGCACGCACCACCTTCGAAGAGATGCAGGAACGCCACGAGGACTCCCCGGCGACGCGGCGAGCCGAGGCGCGCATCGTCATCAGGGAAGGCCGTCCCCGCGAGGCTGCGGAGATCCTTCGCGCGATCTCGGACGATCAGAACGTCGAGACGGAGCGCCTGCGCGCCATGGCAGAGATGCTCGATGGAAACCTCCCGGTTGCCCTGGCCGCCGCCGAGCGCGCGGTCGAGCTGCCGCCGCGGGCAGACGTGCAGTCGCTGCGACTCCTCACCGAGATCCAGAAACGAATGGGTGATTGGTCGGCGGCTATGCGCACCCTCGACCTGCTCGAGAGATCGGGCCACTTTCCAACGCCGCAGGAGCTCCTGCTCCGCGGCCAGGCCCACTACGAACTCGGTGAAGCGGAGGCCGGCTACGAGAACCTGGTGGCGGCGCTCTCGGTGAAGTATCCGCCGCCGGCCGCCGCCGTGGAGTTCGCCGAGCGCGAAGGAAGAGCCCGGCCGGAGGAGACGCGCGCGTATCTCGAGAAGGTCCTCCGCCTCGCTCCGGGCAACTACCCCGCCCTCGAAGCGGTGACGATGCTCGATCTTCGTGAGGGACGTGTCGACATCGCCATGGTGCGACTCGACAAGCTCGTCGAATCGCAGCTCGCCGGACCCAACGTGCTGTTGCTGCGCGCCAAGATCCTCCTCGGTGCGGGGCAGCTCGACCGCGCGGAGGCAGACGCGCTGCGCGCCTTCGAGGCGTCACCCGAGCTCGAGGAAGCCGTCGACGTCCTCTTCGCGATCTATCGCGCCCAGGGAAAGACTGCCGAGGCCAGGCGCTCCTTCGAGGAAGCCGACTCCGTCGGGGTCCTGCACGCCGGAGCGCGAGTCCTTCTGGCAAGGCTCTACCTGGCGGAGGGGGAGTCGGAGAAGGCCCTCTCGACCTACGAGAAGGTGATCGAGGAGGCGCCGGACCTCATGGGTCCGAAGGCGGACGTCGCCTACCTGCTCGCGACGCGCGGAGAGCAGCTCGACCGCGCCCTCGCCTACGCCGAGGAGGCGCAGCGCGCTCGGCCCGACCATCCGGCCATCGCCGACACCGTGGGATTCGTCTACTTCCAGATGGGGCGCAACGAGGCTGCCGTCCAGCAGTTCCGCTACGCGATCGAGCTCGCAGAGTCCAGGGGCGCCTCCATCGCCACCGTGAACTACCACCTCGGACTCGCGCTCCAGGCGATGGGGCGCAACACCGAGGCCATCGCCGCGTTCGAGAAGGCGCTCATCCTCGATTCCGACTTCGCAGAGGCAGTCGACGCCCGGCGTCAGATCGAGGCGATGAAGCGCGTTTCGACCGAGGCGAAGAGCGCGTCCTAGCACGTGGAGGCGACGGAGTCCGATCCGCGGAGCGCCTCCTTCGGGCTCGTCCTCGCCTGCTTCTTCTTCTCCGGCTTCTCGGCGCTCCTCTACCAGACCGCCTGGACTCGCGAGTTCTCCTTCGTCTTCGGCACCTCGGATCTGGCGGTGGCAGCGGTGCTGGCCGCGTATATGGGAGGGCTCGCCGCCGGGTCGGCCATCGCCTCCCGAGTTGCACATCGACTGACGCGACCGATCCTCGCCTACGGGATCCTCGAGCTCGGAATCGCGCTCTTCGCCCTGGCCGTGCCCGGCGGGATGCGCCTGATCACGGCGGTCTACGTGGCCGTCCTGGGCGGCGGCGAGACCGCGAGCGAGCCGGGCGGCATCGCGGCCTTCTTCAGGCTCGGCACCGCGTTCATCCTCCTCCTTCCCCCCACCGCGCTCATGGGCGCGACGTTGCCGCTCCTGGCCAGACACGCGGTGCGTCGCGACGAGGAGGTGGGGCCGCGCATCGGCTCGCTCTACGCCATGAACACCGCCGGGGCGATCGCGGGAACGGTGTGTGCCGCCTTCCTTCTGCTCCCCGCCATCGGCCTGCGCCAGACCGTGTACGCCGGGGCCGCGGTCAACGCGCTGGTCTTCGCCGGTGCGGCACTGCTCGCGCGGAGGGCGGCTGCGCCTCCACCCGCCGAGCCCGACCGACGCGGCGACGCACTGCGCGGTCGCTGGATCCTGCCGCTGATGGCGTTTTCCGGCGCCGCATCCTTCGTCTACGAGGTGATGTGGACCCGACTCCTCTCCCAGATCCTGGGGGGCAGCGTCTACGCTTTCGCGACGATGCTGGCGAGCTTCCTGCTCGGCATCGCCCTGGGCAGCGCGGTGGCGGGACGCATTGCCCGCACGGCCCGCCGCGCAACGACCGGCTTCGCCTGGTCACAGATCGGCATCGCGGTGCTCTCGATCGCGGCTTTTCGCACCGCCGACTCCCTCCCCGCCATGGCCCGGGCCCTCGGCGCGGGTGCCACGGCCGGCGACCTGGCGAACGCGGGCATCTCCGCCGCCGTCCTGCTCCCCTTCGCCCTGTGCATCGGGGCCACGTTCCCCTTCGCCGTGCGCGTGGTGGTCGAGCGCCCGGAGCGCTCCGCTTCGGCGACGGCGCGCGTGTACGCCTGGAACACCGTGGGCTCGATCGTCGGCGCCATCGCCGCGGGCTTCCTCCTGCTGCCGCGCTTCGGCTTCCAGGGAACGCTCGTGATCGGCTGTGCGACCAACCTCGGCCTGGCGGCGGTGGCGGCACTCGCCGCGCGTCCACGACGCAAGGCTCCCCTCGCCGCCGCCGCTGCGGTCGGCGCGCTCCTCGCCCTGCACCCCATCGCGGCCCCCTGGCAGCTGCTGCGCTCCTCGCCCTTCCGCCCCCTGCCGATCGACGGACCGATCGAGTTCTTCGCCGTGGGCCGCTCCTCCACCGTGATGCTCGCGGATCGCGGTGAGGACTGGCAGCTCTACACCAATGGCCTGCCCGAATCGTTGATCGCGCGACCCGGACGACTCCCGGGACGCTCCCCCGAGGCGCGCTGGCTCGGCTTCCTTCCCGTGCTGCTCCGGCCCGAGGCCGAGCGTGCGCTGCTGATCGGCCTCGGCGGCGGCATCGCCCTGGAAGGGATGCCGTCGGTGCTCGATCCCGTGGACGTGGTGGAGCTCGAGCCGGAGGTGGTTGCCGCGAACCAGCACATCGGCGCGCTGAGGGACGCGGATCCCCTCGGCTCTCCCCGGGTGCGACTGGTCGTGAACGACGCCCGGGGCGCCCTGATGCTATCGAGCACCCGCTACGACGCGATCGTCTCCCAGCCCTCCCATCCATGGACCGCCGGCGCCTCCCACCTCTACACGAAGGAGTTCTTCGAGCTCGCGAAGGAGCGACTCACCGAGGACGGGGTATTCGTCCAGTGGATCGGCATCCGCTTCGTCGACGAGGCGCTCTTGCAGACCCTGCTGGCCACCCTCGGACAGGTCTTCGCCCACGTCCAGGTCTATCGCCCGGTGCCGCCCGCCCTCCTCTTCGCAGCCTCGGACGCCCCCTTCGACCTGCCGAGCGGAACCGCCGCCGCGCTGCGGGTCGCCGGCGAGGACCTCGCCCGCTACGGCGTCGAGCTCCCCGAGGACGCCGCCGCGGCCCTCGTCCTCGACGACTCCGGCGCCCGAGCCTTCGCGGGAGCGGCGCCGATCAACACCGACGACCGGAATCTCCTCGCGACGCGATCGGCCAGGCTCGATGCGCAGGCGGCCCTCGATGCGCCGGAGGCGGATCGTCTTCTCGCGCCCTTCGACCCCCTGCCCGCTCTGGTCCAGAGCCTCGATCCACTGCGGCTGGTCCGGCGACTCGCCAGCGCGAGGCACTTCGAGCGCGCGACGAAGCTCGCCCAGGGCCTGAACGCGCTCGACCGGGAGATCGCCCTCGGCTGGATCGCCGCCGGGAAGAACCTCCGGCGCGCCGCTGCAAGGCATTTCGAGCTCGCCCTGACTCGCGACCCGAGCTCCGGTGAGGCCCAGGCGGGGCGCTTCCTCATGCGGATCCATCCGGTGGGCGACGACGCCCCAGCTCGCATCCGGCTGTTCCAGCGCGCCCGAACGCACTTCGAAGCTCGCGAGTTCGAGGCGTTGGCCGACCTCGATGCAGCCCTGGCCGAGCCCGGACCCGACGACCCGCTCTTCCCGATGGCCTGCCAGCTGCGCGCCGAGTGGCGACTCGCCGACGGCGGCACCACCCGGGCGATCGAGGCCCTCTCGATCATCGACCGCGTCATCGTGCGGGGTACGCGGATCCACGACTACATGATCCGCGCCCGCGCCGGTATTGCCGCGGGTCGACCCGAGGCGACGCGAGCGGCGCTCGGCTACGTCTCACGGCGGCTGGCGCCGGCGGGGCGGAACATCGCACGGGAGGCCATCGCGCTCGTCGATGCCCTTCCCCCGGACCTGCGCGACGACGCCCAGCGCGCGCACTTCGAGCGCATCGCGCGGTGAGCGGCGCCGCGCTCTTCCGCTGGAGCGCCGGCGCCGCACTCGTCGTCCACGCACTCCTGCTCCTGGGCGACGGCCTCCACGGCGGCGGCGACATGAAGCCGCACCTGCGCCTGATCCAGCTGATGGGTGAGACGCCGGCGCTGCGAAACGTCTACGCACCGGCGTATCACGCGATCGGCGCCCTCCTCGCCCCCATGTCCGGGCTCGCGGCCTACCCCGAATGGTTCGCGTGGGGAAGCATGGCCGCTCTGATCGCGGCGTTCCGGAGGTTCCAGCGCGTGGCGCGACTTCCCGACGCCTGCGCCGCGCTCTTCGCCTGGGCGCCCTACCACTTCGCCCTCACCACCTGTCTCCCGAAGGTCGAGGTCGCGGGCTACGCCGTCGCGCTCCTCGGCCTCTCCCTGCTGCTCGAGCGACGCCACGTGGCGCTGGCGCTCTGCCTCGCCCTCGCCTTCGCGGTGCACACCGCGGCCGCGCTCTTCCTCGGTCTGACCGGCGGGGTGCTCGCGCTTTCGTTGGGCGATCGCAGAGCCCTGGGAGCCCTCGGGGCAGGTACGCTCCTGGCGCTTCCACTTCCCCTCGCGCATCTCGCCGCCGGTTGCAGTCTGGGCGAGGCCCTCCTCTTCTCCCAGGGCGACTACCTGCGCGCGGCGCCGCGCCTCGCCAACTGGGTTCACTGGGACCGCATCCTCATCCTGGCGAACCCGATCGCACTCGTCGCCGCCGGCATCGGATCGCGCGCACTCTGGCGCGATCACCGCCCCGTCGCGTACGTGTGTGCCGTCATCGCCGTCCTCTACCTCAACGAGATCTGGCTCGCGCCCTTCGACGCCCGCACGACCCTCGACCTGCTTCGCGGCCTCACGGTGCTCGCCATTCCCGTGGCCGTCGCCGCCGGGTTGGCCATCGGCTCCCGGCCGAGGCTCGCCACCAGCGCCGTCGCGGCGAGCGCCATCGTCGCCCTCGCGTCGATATTCTGGATCACGCCCGGGACCTGCGTCTCGAAGCCGATCGACCTCGCGGAGATCTCGCACTTCGATGTCGACCGCTGCCAGTTCCGCTGGCGACCCCGCCGGCTGGATTCAGGGCGCGGCGCCGAGGCGCCCGAGGTCCGATTGAATCGCGGCGTCGAGAGGCCCGCCCCGCTCGAGGGCCCGCCGCAGTAACGCCACCGCCTGGTCCCGATCGCCGAGGGCGGCGTGCGCGCTCGCCAGCTTCCGGAGCTCTCCCTGGGTCGGGTCCTCCCAGCCTCGACCCGACTCCACCCATCCTCTCGCGATCTCCTGCACCACTCCGCGAAACGCCGGCGTCCCGCGGATCGGCGCGTAGCCGGGGTCGCTCTGGAGCTGCTCGAAGCGGTTGTAGCCGCGCCCCATGGCGGCGCGAATCGCCGCGACGGCCGCGTCCGCATCGCCGAGACGCGCCGCCGCCTTGGCCCGCATGAGGTTCGCGGAGACGCCGTCCGGGTAGCTCGCCGCCGCGTCCGCAAGGATCAGCGCCGGGGAGCGCCAGATCGATGCCCGTTCGCGACTCAGGAATGCGAACGCGACGCACAGCGCAACTCCCAGACCGATCCCGATCCTTCCCGCGAGGACGCGGTGCTCAGCGCCGAGTCGCACCAGACCCTCGCGGCCGACCCAGAGCGCGCCGCCCAGCAGTCCGGGAAGGATGAAGTAGAGATAACGATCGGCGAAGGGGTATAGAAAGGGGAAGATCTGGGAGACCGGGCCGAAGGAGACGAGGGCGAACAGCCACCAGCCGGCTTCTTCGCGACCTTCCCGGAGTCCGAGCCAGAGGCGCCAGCCGAGGAAGGACAAGAGCGGGATCGCCGCGAGCCACCAGGGATCCAACCAGGAGTAGGCGGGCTCGGGCTCGTGGAACGCAGCGGTCCCGAGCCCGGTGTAGCCGAGGGCTGCGTAGCGCGTGGCCAGCCCGGCGATGGTCCTCGCCAGGACCGCCGGAGCTTCGTAGAGCGTCGCCGCAGCCGCCCCTGCCCGCTGGTGCGCAGTGAACTCGACCAGGGCGTAGAGCGCGAAGAGCCCGATCCATACGCCGAGCCAGACCCGATCGACCCGGCGCGTGCGCGCCCACCCGAGCCAGAAGGCGACGGGCAGGACGACGGCGGCGTTCGCCTTCGAAAGCAGCGCGAGTACGAAGAGGGCGGTGCCGAGCAGCGGTCGACGTGGCTGCGCCAGAAGCGCGCCGAGGCCGAAGGTCAGGGCAGCACTGGTCTTCAGCTGGGAGATCCAGGCCACGGCCTCCACGTTCGCGGGGTGCAGCAGGAAGAGCGCGCTTCCGAGCTGGGCGGCTGCAACGGACAGACCCGAGCGCCGCAGCACCGGCAGCAGCAGCAGGGACGCGGCCGCGTGGAAGCAGAGGTTCAGGAAATGGTGGGCGAAGGTGGCCGGACCCGCGGCCTCCCAGACCGCAGCGTGCATCAGTAGCTGGACCGGCGAGTAGTTGACGACCGCGACAGTCGCCGGACCGTAGGGCTGAAGGATGGCCCAGACGTTCTCGAGGGAGAGGCCGTGCACGTAGGCATTCGCCGCGACGTAGTGGATGTCGTCCGAAACGAAGGGGCCTTCCAGGGCGGGGCCGTAGACGACGAGCAGGACCCCGAGGTAGAGCGCGTAGAGCACGGCGTAGCCGAGCAGGCCGGGCTCCGACCCGACCACTGCCTCGCTCCGGGGGTGCCCCCGGTCCGTGCCGCGCTCAGGGGAGCGGCGCGCCACGCTCCCCTCCCCCCTCGTCTGCAGGTGCCCCACCCGCGCGGTCTGCGGGTGCCTCACTCGGGACTTGCCCGGGTGCTTCACGCCTGCCCCCTTCGAGTGCTCCACTCCCATCGCCGGAGGCGGCGAGCTCGGCCCGTGTCGCCTCGAGCTCGGCGCGCACCACGTCGTCCAGGGGACCACCGGCCGCGAGGGCGCCTTCGAGCGCCGTCACCGCCTCGGCGTACTCGCCGCGGGTGGCGTGAGCGATCGCGAGGAATCGCAGCTCCGGCTGGGTCGAGTAGCCCCGCCGCTGGGCCATGGCGATCCAGCGGCCGGCGATCTCCTGCATCAGGGAGCGAAACTCAGGAGTGTTGCGGATCGGGGCGAGCCCCGGATCCTGCTCGAGGGCCGCGAAGCGGTCGAGGCCGCGGTCCGCGGCCGCGCGTAGCGCCGAGACCGACGACGCCACGTCGCCGGCCTGGGCGGCGCTTCGTGCGCGCAGGACCAGCGCGCTGGAGCCCTCGGGATAGTGCCGGGCCGAGTCCAGCAGCATTCGCGTCTCGCTCTGCCAGATCCTCGCGCGCACCGCGCTCTGCCACCCGAGCCCGGCGATCAGCGCAGCCGCGGCGACGGCAGCGCCTCCGACGAGGAGACGCCGGGTCGCCTCGGTCGGCGCCGGATGCCAATCACGAGGGCGCTCGAAGCCCTGCCTCGCCCACAGCAGCGCACCGCCCAACAGTCCGGGCAGGATGAAGTAGAGATAGCGGTCGGCCACCGGGGTGGAGAAGGGAAAGATCTGGGAGACCGGCGCGAAGGAAGCGGCCGCGGCCATCCAGAAGACCGCCTCGAAGCGTCGCTCGCGCAGACCCACGATCAGGCGCCAGCCGAGAACGGCCCCGAGCGGAAGCGCGGCGAGCCACCAGGGATCGAGCCACGAGAGCGCGGGATCCGGGTCCTGCCAGGCGCTCACGCCAATCCCGGTGAACGCCATGAGCAGGTAGCGCACTCCCACCGCTGCGATGGTCCGCACGTGGACCCAGAGGTCCGCGTAGGCCTCCACCTCGACCTGGCCCAGATGGGCGAACGAGGCGAACTGGGGCACCGCGTAGACGACTGCGATGACGACCCAGAGGGAGAGCCAGGCCAGATCGCGGCGGGTCGCCTCGCGATCTGCCCAGAGCCAGACCGCGGCGGTGGGGAGGGCGAAGAGCCCGGATGCCTTGGTGAGCAGGGAGAGCGCAAAGAGGGCCGCAGCAGCCGGCGGCGCCCGGCGCAGCGCGAGGAGGGCCCCGAGCCCGAAGGCGAGGGAGGCGTTCGTCTTGAGCTGGGATGCCCAGGCGACCGCCTCCACGTTGGCCGGGTGGACCAGGAAGAAGAGTCCGGCGGCGACCGCCAGCGCGTCGGCGATGCCGGCACGACGCAGCCAGGCGACCAGGAGTACGGCATTCGTGGCGTGGACGAATAGGTTTACGAGGTGGTAACCGAGCAGCGCCTCAGCGAAGATGTGGCGTTCGACGGCGGTCAGGAGCAGGTGGACGGGCGCGTAGTTCGCCGCGTATAGCTTCGCCGGCCCCCATGGATCGAAGATCTCCCACACGTTCCGCCACGACAGCGGCGCCGTGTAGGGGTGGGTGACGAGATAGGCGATGTCGTCCGAGAGAAAGGGTCCCAGGAGGGCTTCGCGGTACAGCGCGACCGCGATGGCGGAGAATGCCCCGAAGAGCACGAGGGGCCATCCCCTCGGTAGGACCGCGGACGGGCTCGATGCGGCGACTCGTGGCGCGGGCGGGGTGACTTCGGTCGCTTCCGGGCCGCCGCGCATCGGTTCGAGTCTATCACTGATCGGCACCCTGGCTGCGGCGCTGGCGGGCCTGATCGCGGTCCTCGGCTGCAACGATGAGCCGCTCAAGGTGGTCGGCTCCTCGTCCTCGGGCCTCGTCTTCGCCCGGATCGTGGAGGGCCAGGTGGACCTGGCCCGGGCGAGGATTTCGGACGGATCCATACGCACGCTCTTCGAGACCCGGGATCGCAACGAGACGTGGCCCTACTGGTCCGAGCTGGCGCGTCGCCTCGCCTTCGAGATCGGGTCGATCGGTCCGGGCCAGAGCGACCTGCGTCTGTGGCTGCCCACCAGCGGCATCGAGCTCCCGTTCACCGAGACCCGGGGTCGTCACGAGGGCTGGGCGGCCTGGTCACCGACGACGCCCGAGCTCGCCTTCGCCTTCGTGGGCCCGGGAAACCGCTCCGGCGTGGCCCTCGCCAACCTGGCGCGCAGCGAGGCACAGGTCGTCGCCCGGGCGGGGCGACAGGACTTCTACCTGCGGCCGACCTTCTCCCCCGACGGCAGCCATCTGGTCGCGCAGCGACGCGGCGCAGCGGGACGCGGCTCGAATCTCTGGATCCTCAAGCGAAGCGCTCCCCCTCGACCACTCACCCGGGACCCCGCCTGGTTCGACTTCAAGGCCTGGTTCACCCGCGACGGTGCCCGGATCCTCTACTCGCGACGCCCAACGGGAGGCGGCTGGCACGAGATCGCGAGCATCGACCCGGTAGGCCGGGACATGACGCGTCACGTCAGCGCGCCGGAGTCCGACTCCCACTCGGCGCGCCCCTCGCCGACCCGGGACGAGTTCGCCTTCGTGTCGAATCGCGAGGGCGACTTCGACGTCTACCTCGAGGCGATCGACGGCGGCGACCTCCGCAATCTGAGTCGAACCGAGCACCAGGACGAGTTCGCGCCGCGCTGGTCTCCGAACGGGGATCTCCTCGTCGTGACCGTGGCCGAGGAGCAGTTCGGCATGCCGCGTCTCGACGACCTCACCAGCCTCCGCAACGCGAAGATCCGCGTGCTCGACCGCACAGGACGGACCCTGCTCGAGACCGACGGCTTCATGCCGGACTGGATGCCGGCGTGGTAGAACGGTCGCTCGGGTCGGACGACGGCGCCGGATCCGAAGGCCGCAGGGCGACCACGTGGACCGTCGCGCCACTTCGCGCCGCAGTCTCCAGCACGGTCGCCAGCAGCGCGATCGGCGCGAGCAGGACCCCGAGCGCCCAGAGCAGAGCGCGGCGGGTCGCCGTATGGGGCGCTCCACCGTCGCGGCCCCGGCGATGGAGCATCGTGTAGAGACCGTTTCGCGGCAGGGCCGGGATCCGATTGAGAGCACTCTGGATCCAGCCGAAGGGGTTCTGGCGCAGAGAGAAGTGATGGTCCGTCGACACTTCGAAGCCGACCTCTTCGAGCAGTCGCCGCAGGGCGTCGAGGGGAAACTGATAGAGATGGCGCGGAAGGTCGAGATGGAACCAGGCCGCGCCGCTCCAGCGGGCCTGGGCACTGGAGAAGTTCGGGACTGCGACGATCAGCCTCCCCCGGGGCTTGAGGATCCGCCGGATCTCCTCGAGGGTCCGCCGCGGATCCGGGAGGTGCTCGAGCACGTGCCAGATCACCACCTCGTCGAAGTGAGCATCCGGGTAGGCGGCGTCCGCCAGGTCGGCGGCGAAGCGGATCTCGGCCCGGGCGTCCGCGCCTCGGGAGGCTTCGGAGCTCACCTCGACGCCGTGCACCTCGAAGCCCCGATCCGCCAGGGGCCCCAGGATCACGCCGCGCCCGCAGCCCACGTCCAGCACCCGGGCGCCCGGGTCGAGTCCGCGGGAGAGGAAGCCGATGTGGCGCGCCCCGACGGCCCGCACCATCCACTCGACGAAGGGCTGGAACTTCACGCCCGGCTCGCCGTAGTAGTCGTCGGGATAGAGCGGGCGGATCTCCTCCGCCCGAAGCATCGGCTCGAAGCGACCGAGCCCGCAGCCGCGACAGACGATCACCGGCGACGCGATCCCCTCCACGGCGAAGCGAGGACGCGCCCGCGTCTCCCGGCAGATCGGACAGGGCGATGCCTCCATCTCCGCCGCGAACCCCAGACCTTCCACCGCCCGCGCATACAGGTCTCCTTCGCTGGCGACGGCAGAGCGGGGCGAGGGCGGCATGGGAGCGACGGAGCGTGCGCGTGCACCCGCGAATGGTCAAGAGAATCCGAGGCGGGGTGCGGATGAAGCCCGCATCCCCGGCGCCCCTGCTGTGCGCGATCGCGCTCTGCGCCGCCCTCGCGGCGAGCCTGGGGGGGCGCGACCTCGCGCTGCCCGGGCTCTACTACGACGAAGTCATCCAGGCCGAACCCGCCCTGGCGTTCCTGAACCGGGATGCCCGACCGTCGGAGATTCCGGGAATCCGCGGCACCTGGCTCCGCGGGGGCTGGTTTCCCTGGATGACCCAGCCCTACATGGGCGCACTCAAGAGCCAGCTTCTGATCCCGACCTTCGCCCTGGTCGATCCCGGCGCCGTCAGCCTCCGCGCGGCGACCCTGGCCTGGGGGATCCTCGGACTCGCGCTGGCGATGATCTGGGCGAATCGCGCCCTCGGCTTCGCCGCCGCATTCCTGACGGGCGGACTCCTGGCCGTCGATCCGAGCTTCCTCTTCATCGCCCGTCACGACTGGGGCTCCTTCTCCCTCGCACTGCTGCTGCGCTGCGGAGCGCTGGTCCTCCTCTACGGCGGCTACCACTCCCGGTCCCCGGCGCGCCTCTTCGCCGGTGGCCTGTGCGCCGGTCTCGGGATCTACAACAAGATCGACTTCGCCGTCTCCCTCGCCGCGATGGCGGCGGCGCTGGTCTGCGTCGCGCCAGGTCTCCTCCGGTCGGCTGTGACCGAGCGCCGCCGAGATCTGGCCGCCGCCCTCGCCGGACTCACCCTGGGCGCCGCCCCCATCGCCATCGCTGCAGGAGACGCCCTCGCCGCCGCCGGGGCCGCCTCCCGGGCTCAGGGCGCCGCGGCCTCGCCCTGGGCCGAGAAGCTCACCGTCGTGGGTGCGGCGCTGGACGGGACCTACTTCCAGCAACTCATGCACAGCGGAGGCCGCTTCGAACTGCTGTCCGAGGCGGGTGGAGCCGGCCCGACGCCGGCCCTCATCGTGCTGATCGCCAGTGCGGGAATCCTGGGCCTCCTGCTCCTCCGCGATCGCATCCGGGGGAGCTGGGAGCCGACCCGTGCCACCCAGGCCTTCGTCGTGCTGAGCCTGCTGCTCTCGGTGGGCGGGCTCCTCCTCACCCCCCGCGCGATCCGAATCCACCACTATCTGAATGCCTGGCCCCTTCCCCAGCTCGTGATGGCGGCGGCGTTCACGGAGATCTGGCGTCGCGCGGCGCGACCCGGTGGCCGTGTCCTGCGCGGAGCCGTGGTCCTGCTCGCCGCAGGTGTCCTGATCGGGGGTGTCCGGATCGATCTCGCCACCCTCGAGGATCTGACGGCCAGCGGAGGACGCGGTCGCTGGTCCGATGCTCCGGAGCGCTACGCGCGGGAGCTCGCCGAGGGGACCCGCCTGGTCAGCCTCGACTGGGGCTTTCACGGGCCTCTCCACTTCTCGGACCCGCAGCGCCGACTCTCGGAGCCCGTCTGGTCCCTGAGACGCGCGCGCAATCCTCGGCGCGGCCACGTGATCGCCGGGACGCCAGACGACGTGTACCTCGTGTACGAGCCGCCCTTCGCGGTCTATCCCTTCGGAGGCGCACTGCTCGAGGCCCTCGAGAGCCTCCCAAAGGACGCGGCGCAGGTCACACGCCACCGCGACCGGGAGGGAGGGCCGGTCTTTCGCGCGATCCGCTTCGATCGGCCACACCGGCTGCTCTTCCGCGGCGGACGCGCCGAGGTGAGACTCCAATGAGCGCCATCCAGATCCGAGGCATCGACCACGTCGTGGTGCGCGTCGCCGATCTCGAGCTGTCCCTGCGCTTCTACTGCGGAGTCCTCGGATGCCGCGAGGAGCGACGCCTCGAGGACCTGGGCCTGGTGCAGCTGCGCGCCGGTCTCGGTCTGATCGACCTGGTCCCCCTCGATTCCCCCCTGGGTCGCGCGGGCGGGCCTCCCCCAGGGGCGCCCGGGGCGGGGGGACGCAACGTCGACCATTTCGCCCTCCAGCTCGAGTCCTTCGACCCGGTGGCCCTGCGAAGCCATCTGGAGGCCGCCGGGGTGGCGCCAGGCGACGTCGCCCAG
>CALDCK010000481.1 GCA_937937315.1 uncultured bacterium | reverse complement strand
GACGAAGTCGGGGATCGGCTTGAAGCCCTTCACTCCTGCCAGCACGATGCAGCCGCCCATTCGAGCAAAGTCGATTGCCTGCACGATGGGCTCGGTGGCGTAGCTCGAGACGTCGACCACCACGTCGGCGCACCGGCCGTTGGTCAGCTCGCGGATGCGTTCTCGAGGGTTTTCGTTCTGGACGTCGATCGTCGCGTCGGCGCCGAAGGCTCGCGCGATCTCGAGCTTGCGCGCGTCTGCCTCGAGCCCGGTGACGATGACCTGGTCGGCACCGGCTTCTCGGCATGCGAGCACGCTCGCGAGGCCTCGCTGACCCGGCCCCATGATCACGACGGTGTCGCCGGGCCCGGTCTTCGGGATCTCGACCGCCCAGCGGAAACCCGCCCCCAGGGGGTTGAACATGACGGCCGTCTCGGGCGGGAGGGTCGGATCTATCTTGTGCACCACGGCGTTCGGATCCAGGTACATGTACTGGGAGTAGGAGCCCCACAGGCCCGGCTCGTCCGACAGCGGGATGTAGGAGTAGATGCGGCGGCTGTCGCAGAGGTGGTAGGACCCGCCGAGGCACGGGTCGCAGTGACGGCACGAGAGCATCGTCTCCACCGCGACCCGGTCACCCACGTCTACTCCCCACCGCCTGGCTGCGCGGTCGCCGAGCGAAACGACCGTTCCGAGAGGTTCATGGCCCGGTACAGCGGGCATGGGAGTTCGGAGCACGCCTTCGAACTGCTCGTAGTCGCTCCCGCAGATTCCGCAAGCGTCGATTCTCATCAGGCCAGCATCTGCAGAGATGTCGGGCAAAGGGATGTCCTTCGGCTCGAGCCTTCTCGGTGCCGTCTGCACCATCGCGAAGCTGGTTTTGGGTAGGCTCATGGTCGTCTCTCCCTTCTGGCGTGCGTTCGGGCGCGCTCACTCGCCGGACTACCTGCCGGTGTACTCGCCTTCTGTCTTCTTCAGCCATGCGATCATCGCCGCGCGGAAGTCGCTCGAGCCGAGACAGGTCGCCTGTGCGTCTGCCTCGAACTCGAGCCCCGCCTCGAAGCCGGCGTCCATGAGACGGTTCATTCCGCTCTTGATCAGCGAGAGCGCGATCGGAGGCTTACTGGCCAGAACGCGCGCGTACTCGGTCACGCGTTTCATCAGCAGATCATCTGCGACGATCTCGAGCGCCAGACCGAGTCGCATCGCTTCCTGGGCGCCGATCGGGTCGCCGCGGAATGCGAGATCCTTCGCCTTCTGCAGGCCGATAAGCCGGGGTAGTAGCCAGGTTCCCCCGTAGTCGACCGCAAGGCCCCGGTTCACGAAGATCTGCGCGAAGCGCGCCGACTGGCCCGCGAACACCACGTCGCAGCCGAGTGCGAGATTGCAGCCGCCTCCCGCCGCCACTCCGTTGACGGCGGCGATGGTGGGCTTGGGCAGGCGGTGCAGCGCGAGAGCCGGCTGGATCGTCTCGCGCGCGAAGTGTCGGCGCCCGATCGACCCCTGCGAGATGGGATTCGCTTGATCAGTGGCGCCCCCGAGGTCTGCACCCGTACAGAAGGCGCCACCGCTTCCAGTCAGCACCATCACCCGATCGTTCGGGTTGGCTGCGACCTCGTCGAAGGCGGAGCCGAGCTCGCCGAACTGGGCCGGAGTGAGCGCGTTCTTCACCTTCGGGCGGTTCAGGGTGATGGTCGCGACGCCGCCCTCGCGGGTCAGTTGGATGGCGGCCGGCTCAGAACTGCTCATGAGAATCGGTCCCTGTGGTCTGCCCCGTGGGGGGTGCTCTGGGCTCTCGAGGCGCCTGCGTCGGTCCCTGGTCATTTGGGCTCGAGGCGCTACGATAGATCCAACATACATGACGTATTTAATAACTGCAACGCATTCGTCGGAGTTAATCAGCACATGAAGGATCGATCCGCCTCGACCGGTGCGAAGGGGCACAGAACGAAGCGGGACCTGGGCCCGGGTGACCGCGAGCGCGCCCTGCGAAGCGACGCGAAGGCTTCGCGCAAGGCGCTCGTGGTGGCCGCCCGCGCGCTCTTTGCCGAGCGCGGACCAGACGCATTGACGATCGTCGAGGTCGCCAAGACGGCAGGCCTGAACCGCAGCACCGCCTACCAGCACTTCCGTAGTCGCGAAGAGCTCACCCAGGCCGTCGCGGAAGAGTTCGCAACCGAGCTCCGCGAGCTCCTGGCCGAGCCACGGGGTCTCGCCGATCAGATCGACTTCTTCGTCCACTACTTCCAGGAGCACCCGGACATCGCTCGCCTCTGGATGTTCCATCTCCTGGCAGGCCAGACTCGGCTGAGAGAGGGCTGGGGGGACTACATCGAGTCACTCCAGGAGGTGGCAAAGAGCCCCCGTAGCCTGCCCGGCATCGACGCGGAGATGCTCGGCATCATCGGACTGACTTCAGGGCTCGTGTGGAGCGTGATGTCGCGTCAGCACGGCGGTAGCGAGAAGGCTGCTGCGGCTGAAACCGATCGATTCGCCGCCGAGATGAGCCGGCTCTTTCTCGCCGGCACACGCAAACCAGAGCATCTGCCGTCAGCCGCCGAACCGGCGCGCACCCCCGAGGCGGTTCGAGACGGGAGCGACACATGACCGATGCACGACTCGTCGCGATCGGCGACCACCGGATCAACGTCCTCTCTCACGGTGAGGGCGACCGCCACTTCACCTGTCTGCACGGCCTGGTCGACACGCTCGGCATCTGGAAGCGTCTCGCCCCACACCTCGAAGCACGCGGCCGTGTCACTCGGATCGACCAGCGTGGGCACGGTGCTACTCCTGCACCCCCTGGCCCCTACTCGCGCGCTGATCTCGCAGCCGACGTCGTCGCAGTACTCGACGCCGAAGGCGTCGAGCAGACGATTCTAATCGGACACTCGATGGGCGGCATCGTCGCCATGGAGACGGCGCTCGCGTATCCGGACCGGATCGCTGGGCTCGTGCTCATTGGCACGACGAGCGAGTGCCGCGAGAAGGTCGCGGGATGGTACGAGCGCATTGCCCTCGCGGGTGAGGAGGACGGAAACGCCGGACTCGCGCGCGCGATATACGGCGAGAAGTCCGCCAAGGAGATCGAAGGCGACGCCCAGGGAATCGCGCACGTCACCCGGATGCTGAAGAGCCTCTACACGGATCCTCTCACGCCGAAGCTCAGCGACGTCCGGTGCCCGGCGCTGATGACGGTCGGCGAGAAGGATCCGATGGGCCCCAAGGCGAGCGAGATCGTCCACGCCGCGATGCCCACAGGGCGCGCTGCGCTGCTGCGTGTGCCCGGCAAGGGCCATTGGCTGCAGCTCGAAGCCTTAGAAGCCATCGTGGCGACACTCGATGCCTGGCTCGACGAGTTCGAACTCTAGTCCACCGAACGAGACCTACACCCACCCACAAGGAGAGCCCATCCGATGACGAACTGCCGAGTCGACATCCTGCCCCTCGAAGCAGCCAGAGAAGTGGCCCATACGGTCGGCATGATTCCGGCCTTCGCAGACCTGAACATCTTTCGCGTGATGCTCCACCGACCGAAAACTGCGAAGGCACTCTCGGACCTGCTGGTCTCGCTCCTTTTCGGCGGCGAGCTCGACGACCGCCTGCGCGAGCTCTTGATCATGCGAATCGGATGGACGACGGGCTCGGACTACGAGTGGACGCAGCACTGGCGGATCGCGCAGGAGCAGTTCGGATGTAGCGAGAAGGACCTGCTCGAGGTGCGTGATTGGCAGAACAGCATCCACTTCGGCGACGACGAGAAGACCCTGCTCGCCGCCGTCGACGCACTGCTCACGGGAGGCAGCCTCCCTTCGGACCTGGCCGCTCGATGCCTGGAGCGCTTCGGCCGAGACGCGACGATCGAGCTCGCGACCGCGGTCGGCGCGTGGCGCCTCGTCTCGAAGGTGACCAACGCACTCGAAATCCCCCTCGAAGAGGGGATCGACTCGTGGCCGCCGAACGGGGAACGCCCGTGAGCCGGGACGCCGACCAACCGAGAACTCGAACAAGGGAGCGTGCATGAACTTCGGATTCACGGAGGAACAGGACCTGCTGCGCAGCGAGGCCCGCAAGTTTCTCGCGGAGCGTTGTCCGACGAGCGAAGTGAGGCGCATCGGCGAGGAGCAGACGGGCTTCTGCTCCAAGTTATGGTCCGAGATCGCCGAGCTCGGCTGGCCGGGCCTGGCGATTGCCGAAGATCAAGGCGGTGCCGGACTCGCATGGCTCGACCTCGTCGTGCTCCTCGAAGAAGCCGGGCGCTATCTGCTCCCGCTTCCCCTTCTCTCGACCAGCGTCGCGGCGAGGGCGATCAGGGAAGCCGGCACCGAGCGTCAGAAGGCGAGCTGGCTGCCCCGCCTCGCGACCGGAGCGCAGATCGGCACCCTCGCACTCTACGAGCAGATCGATGCGGCGGAAGCCGAGCACACGAAGCTGCAGGCCTGCCGGAAGCCCAGCGGCGCCTGGCGGCTGGATGGCGAGAAGGTTCTCGTACCGGATGCCCCGCAGGCGACGCTCTTCGTCGTCGCGGTGCGCACGACTGAGGGCGTGCGCTTCGCGGTCGTCCCGGCTGATTCTCCCGGGATCGAGGTCGAAGCCTTCCCCACCATGGACCTCACCAAACCGATGGGCGCCGTGCGTTTCAGCAACGTCGAGATCCAGGACGACATGATGCTCGGGGGCTCCGTCGCTCCCGAAGGCGATTCGCACACCGCCGTCTACGAGCGCGTCGTCGCACGCGCGACAGCCGCCCTCTGTGCCGAGATGTCCGGCGCCGCGGAGGCGAATCTCCAGCTCGCGGTCGACTACGCGAAGGAGCGCATCCAGTTCGGGGCGCCGATCGGGCGCTACCAGGGTGTGAAACACCCGCTGGCCGAGATGTACCAGGCTCTCGAGTCGTTCAAGAGCCTGCTCTACTACGCAGCGTGGACCCTCGACGAGAGGCCGGAGGAGGCCTTGCGCTACGTCTCGATGGCAAAGGCTCTCGGGAACGAATGCGTCATACGCATCGGAATCGACGCAATCCAGATCCACGGCGCGGTGGGATACACGTGGGAGCACGACCCGCAGCTCTACCTGAAGCGAAGCAAGTGGAGCCGTGCGATGTACGGCGACGCGAATCATCACTACGACCAGATCGCTAGCATGGGAGGGCTGTAGCGTGGACTTCAACCTGAGTCCCGAGGAAGAAGCATTCCGCGAGGAGGTTCGCGACTTCCTCGCCGAGAACCTCCCCCCCAAGCACGAACGGGGGACGGACTTCCTCCAGAAGGTCTGGCTCCCCAAGGTGCGAGAAAAGCGCTGGGTCGGGTTCTCATGGCCCCGAGAAGTCGGGGGAGGTGGAGGCAGCGTGATGCAACAGGCCATCCTGAAGGAGGAGATGACCCGCGCCCAGGCCCCCCCGCTCGGGACCTCGTGGATGGGGCTCCAATGGGTCGGTCCGGGCTTGATCGCGTACGGGACCGAAGAGCAGCAGCAGCGGTTCCTGCCTGGCATCCTCGACAGCGAGGTCGTCTGGTGCACGGGCTACTCCGAGCCCCACTGCGGGAGCGATCTCGCAGCCATCCAATGCAAGGCGGTGCGCGAGGGTGACTCGTACACCGTGAACGGCCAGAAGATCTGGACGACACTCGCGATGGCCAGCGACTGGATCATCCTGCTGGTACGCACCTCGACGGATCCCGATGACAAGCACGCGGGCATCACCTGCCTGCTCGTGCCCATGGACGCGGAAGGCGTAACCGTCCGCCCGATCAAGAGCATGAGCGGCGTTTCGATCTTTGCCGAGGTGTTCTTCGACGACGTGCGCGTACCGATTGCCGACCGTCTCGGCAGACAGGGGGAAGGCTGGCAGGTCACGGTGATGGCGCTCGCGAACGAACGCTCGGGCATCTCGGAAGTTGAGGGTCTGCTGCGCAGCCTCGATCGACTGAAGGCACTCGCGAAGAGCTCCGTCCGCGGCGGCCGGCCGGCTCTCGAGGATCCGGACACACGCAGGAAGCTCGCGCGCATGGAGACGACCATCGAGTCGATGCGCTTCAACGGACTCCGTGCCCTCACGCGTCAGCTCCAGGGAGAGGGGCCGTCGAGCGAGACCTCGATCAACAAGCTTCACAGAACCACGCTGGAAGTCGAGATGGGCGAGCTCGGACTGCTGTTGCAGGGCAATGCGGGCGGCCTGATGCGCGGCGCCGAGCCGGTACCCGATGGCGGACGCTGGCAGCGCATGGCGCTCAGCTGGCCCGAGTTGGTGATCGGTGGGGGTACGCCCAACATCCAGAAGAACATCATCGCCGAGCGGATACTGGCGTTGCCGAAGGACTAGCTGTAGGAGCGCTCGCCCCGAGCGCGCAGCCGCTCTAGTGATCTGGGCGCCCGGTCCGACGCAACACACGCTGTCCCCACCACAGCACGATCCACGGCATGGTGAGCCACGGAAGGTTGGCGAGCCCGAACTTGATGTAGGTGTCGGTGAAGCTCGTGGTATCGACGTTCGGGAAGCCCGGGATCGCCTCGGACAGGAAGTAGTAGGACGTCGAGTAGAGGTGCACGACGGCAGTCGCCATGAAGAGCAGCACCGCCCGCTCGTCGCGGCCCTTCGACCGGACCCACAAGACGACTCCCGTGAAGCCAAGGATGCCGTTGACTACCGACAAGCACTCGATGGTGAGAAGCTCGGTCGGGGCCGTGGCGTAGCGAAGATCACCACCGTCGATGTAGGCCCACCAGACATAGGCCCAGGGCGTGTCCTTCAGATCGAGCATGCGATCGTGCAGCAGGAGCCAGCCAAGCTCCCAGCTCAGGTGGGTCGCGTAGGAGATCACCATGAAGAGGAAGGCCGCAGACAGTGCGCGGCGCTCGAAGCTCCAGCTGCGCAGGCCGGGCAACGGCCAGAAGGCGCTGCTGAACGCGGCGAAGAGGCCCAGTGAGTACACCCAGGCGATGGAGTCGGCCGTGGCGTTCCGGTCGGCTCCCGCCGAGAAGACGGCCGCGATCCCCACCGGAAAAGCCAGGACGACCGGGGCAAGTGCGAGCACCCGAGCCACCAAGAGGTCGCGGGGGACCGGCTGGAGAGAGCGGTCGTCAGACATGGGCCAGCCATTGGGAGACTCGGCACACGGTACCGCGCTTCCGCCGACCCGCGCCCAACCGTCCGCATATCTCGCATGCGCTTCGAGGAGCTGCGCTTCCGGTGAATCGGCGGAAGCGCGGACTCGAACCCGGAACCGCCCGGCCATGAGGCGGGGATCTGGTCTCGATCCCTTCGGAGCCGTTGGAGCTCCTTGTCCGCAGTGTGCCGCACTGTGACGGACTGCCAAGGCTCGATCGTCGTTCGCACCGCCTGTGCGAGCATTGCTCTGCCATCCGACCGGTACGGGCGGTTCCTTGCATTCGTCCGACGGTGGTCGACGTGCGCGCGCCCTACGCCGCCAGATCGCGAGTGTGGTCGCAGACTTGCGAAGGCCCCGGGACGATGCATGAGGACCCGGGAGCCTGAGAGAAAGGAAGTGATGGATCTTCGGGCCGCGAGAGTGCGAGAATCGCCGAGGACCTACGGAGGACCTCGATCCGCGGCTCCTGACGTCGCATAGAATGATTGGAAGGAATCACCTGATGCTCAAGCTCCTCGCTGGCTCGCTCCTCCGCTTCGTATTGCCATTGACTGGCACCATCGTTCTCGTCTCGATCGTGTCCTCGGGTGCCGTCGCGCAGACGGCTGTGCTTCGCCTCATCCACGAGATTCAGGGTAGCGGTCCATCGGTGGCGATCACGGGCCCGGTGATCGTCCAGGCGGTCGTTACCTCCCTCTTCGAGCGTGACGACGTTCTGGACGGATTCTTCGTCCAGGAGGAGGACGCGGACTCCGACGCCGATGCCCAGACCTCCGAGGGGATCTTCGTGTTCTGCCGGGGCAACTGCGCCCCCGTGGCGATCGGCGATCGGGTCACGGTCACGGGCGACGCAATGGAATTCTTCGGCATGAGCCAGATCGACGTCACCGGGGGCAGCATCACCGTCGACTCCAGCGGGAACTCTCCGCCATCGGCCACCGCGGTCGACCTGCCTGCGGCCGGCAGCACCGCTGCCGAAGCCACCTTCGAAAGTGTCGAGGGGATGGTGGTCACCTTCGTGGACGAGCTGGTCGTGAGCGAGTACTTCCAGCTCGCCCGTTTTGGTCAGGTGGTACTCACCGAAACCGACCGTCCCTTCCAGTTCACGCATCTCGATACCCCGAGCGTGGCTCGTTTCGCCGCGTTCTCGGACGATCTGGCTACGAGAAGGATCATCCTGGACGACGACAACAATGACCAGAACGATGCAACCGCCGGCGCGCTCGACGAGGCCTACCCCTATCCATCGGGCGGCTTCAGCACCACCAACCGCTTTCGAGGTGGCGACAGCATCACCGGCCTCACCGGCGTGATGCACTGGTCGTTCGCTGGCGCTGCGGGTACCGACGCCTGGCGAGTCCGGCCGATGACGAACGTCGTCGATTACAGCTTTGCCTCGGCGAACCCTCGACCGCCCGCACCGACCCCGGTTGGCGGCAGCCTGAAGGTGGCGAGCTTCAACGTGCTCAACTACTTCACGACCCTCGACGGCAACGGCCCCATCTGTGGCCCTTCGGGAAGCCTCATCTGCCGAGGTGCCGACTCCTTCGCAGAGCTGACCCGTCAGCGGGACAAGATCGTGTCCGCCCTACTCGGGATCGACGCCGACGTCGTCGGACTGGTCGAGATCGAGAACAACCCGAGCGAATCGGCGGCAGATCTCGTCGAAGGGCTGAACGCGGTGGCCGGCGCCGGAGCGTACGCCTTCGTCGACACCGGCACGATCGGAACCGATGCCATCAAGGTGGCCTTCATCTACCAGCCGGCGACGGCCAGCCCGACCGGGCCCTTCGCCATCCTCGATTCCAGCGTCGACCCGAGATTCATCGACACCAAGAACCGGCCGGTGCTGATTCAGAGCTTCGAAGAGGTCGCGTCGGGCGAGCGATTCACCGTCGCGGTCAACCACCTCAAGTCGAAAGGCTCGAGCTGTAACGATGTCGGCGACCCCGATCTGGGCGACGGGCAGGCCAACTGCAACCTGACCAGAACCGACGCAACCGACGCCCTGGCCGACTACCTCGCCACCGACCCGACCGGTAGCGGCGATGAGGACTTCATCATCATCGGGGATCTCAACGCCTATGCGATGGAGGACCCGATCAGCGCTCTGACGGACGCGGGCTATGTCGATCTGGTGGCGCAGTTCGGAGGTGCCGGAGCCTACGGATTCGTCTTCGACGGCCAGAGGGGCTATCTCGATCACGCCCTGGCCAATACATCACTGGCACCCCAGGTATCGGGGACTGCGGTCTGGAACATCAACGCCGACGAGGTGAGATTGCTCGACTACAACGATGAGATCCGTGATTCCGGCGAGGCGTCGTTCGAGCGCGAGTCCAATGCGCTCGATCTCTTCGACGCGGATCCCTATCGATCCTCCGATCACGATCCGATCATCATTGGACTGAATCTCGTGGCCGGCAACCCGATCGGGATCGACATCAAGCCCGACAGCATCGTCAATCTCATCAACCCGTTCGCTCAGGGGGTGATCCCCGTCGCCATTCTGGGATCGAGCACGTTCGACGTGTTCGAGGTGGCCCCAGACACCCTGGCCTTCGGGGTCGATGGCGCGGCCCTGGCACATCAAAAGGGTCCCCATTACGACGACGTGAACGTCGACGGCTTCACGGATCTGCTCGGCCACTTCGAGACCCAGGAGTCGGGGATCGTCATGAATGACACCGAGGCTTGCCTCACCGGCGAGCTGCTCGACGCGACGCCCTTCGAGTCTTGCGACGACATCACGACCGTCCCCGCCTGTGGAATCGGTTTCGAGCTGGCGCTCCTGCTTCCGCCGCTGATGTGGGTGCACCGGCAGCGGAATCGCCGCATCCACTAGGCGGCTCACACCGATCCGACCCGACATGCACCGGCTTCGGTCGGGGCGTTGTCGTTCGGGTTTCGCCGAGCGTCTTTCGCCTTTGCCCCCGTCGCAGAGCGCCTCCCACGGAGTGTCCAGCACTGTGACGGGATGCCAATCGATCAGGGCTGTTCGAAGTAATCTGGTATCGCGTCGTTCGGCACCAGCGCCATCTCTGCCTTTCTCTCCGACAGCACGAACCTCACGGCCGCCCCCGCCAGCTCCCCCACGCCGATCGTCGGGCACAACCGGTTCACCGCCTTGTACAAGCCGTCCAGCGGCACCGCGATCTTCACCGAGGTGGGCAGTCCGGGCAGAGTCCTTCTCGTCCCGACGACGAATCCCGCGCGGAGGCAGATTGCGTTGCCGGCGTTCTGGGCATCGTGCGCCACGAACTCCTCGATCTTGCGCTTGCCCTCGTAGTAGCCCGGGATGAGGTAGGGAAAGGGATACCACCAGTCGTGCATGTTCGACCTGTCACGCGTGATCACGGCGAACTTGGCGGCACCGAGCTCCCTGCTGATGGTGTACGCGTTGATATTCGCGTCGCCGCAGGTCCGCACCATGTTCGTCTGCGACCACGGCGTTATCGCCCCCACGCACGAGATGCACCCCACAACGTTGTATTCCGGCGTCACGGCTTGCAGCGCGTCGCGAACGGTCTTCGGCGCGAGGAGGTCCCCGCCGACGAAATCGAGCCTGGTGGTCTGGTACACAGGCTCGGCGGAGAGCCACTCGGGCGCCACTCCAGCTCGACTCACTACGAAGACCTGGAGGTCCTCGTTCTGTAACAAGGCCTCGGCCAGCACTGCCGTGCCCACGAACCCAGTGCCTCCGAAAACCACCAACGCGGGGGGAGCTTGAGGGGCATGGGGCATGCTGACTCCCGATCAGCGAAAGATGGTGGGCCCTCCAGGACTCGAACCTGGGACCGTCCGGTTATGAGCCGGTTGCTCTAACCAACTGAGCTAAGGGCCCGCGCAGGGATGGTAGCCGCTCGTCGGCGGCCGGGAGCGCGGCGGTCGGGCGCCGACGGAGCGCTCCGGCCGTGGCTGTGGCCCGTGCCGGAACCTACGGGCAGCCCGCGAAGCGTGCAGGAGCGCTACGGACCGAGGGTGTCGGTGCGCGTGTCGAGGAGCACATAGCTGCCCACGGCGATCAGCACGAAGGGGACGAGCCGGGGGCCCAGGCGCTGTAGGAGCGGGCCGACCCGCGGATGGGATGCGACCCAGCGGGCGAGGCTGCATCCCCCCAGGCTCACCGCCAGTACGGCGACGACGATCACCGGCAGAAGTGCGGCCCGGGTCTCGGCGAAGAGGGGCACCAGGGCGCCGAGAGAGTCGGCGCTGTTGGCGAGCATCAGGCTCGCCACACCGAGGGGTGGGATCGCGGAGGTGGCCCCGGCAGCGAGCGGCTCGTCCGGAGACCTCCTGGCGAGGGCCAGGAGCTCGCGCACGCCCAGGGCGATCGGCACCAGACCCAGCATCCCGATCCAACGCTTCGGCGCGAGGTCGGCGGCGAAGGCGGCAGCCACGCACAGCACGAGCATCAAGCCGACGGAGAGGAGCGCGCCCCGGACGACCGCGGCGAAGAGCTGGCCCGGTCGCGACACGACACCCACCAGCACGATCAGGTTGTCGAGGTTCGTCGCGGCGAAGGCCAGCACCGAGAGCGCGACGACGACGACGACGGATTCCACCGCTTCTCCCGGATCTCCTGACCCCAGCCGGCGCGGGACGGAGTGCTAGCGGCCCGAGGCGACGGGCGCCGGATCGAGCACGACCTCGACGTCGAAGGAGGGATGGTCGCGGGTGATCACCGGGTGGGTCCGGGTGGTGCGGAAGAGGACGCGACCGTCGGCGGCCTCGATCTGGGCGCGCAGGCTGTAGCTGTGGCGGGGATCGATGTCCGCCGGATCGAAGACGACCTCGAAGGGGAGTGGCACCTGTCTTCCCTCGACCGAGAAGGCCTGCTCGCCCAGCAGGATGGCCGGCGCATCGGCGCGCGACACGTCTTCGAGCCGGACCCGCACCTCGGCGTCGGGCGGCAGGGCGCTGCGCACGCGGTAGGTGACCCTCCCGGTGACAGCGGCGACAGCATCCACGGCCAGGGCTCCGCTCCCGGTGCGCAGCTGCAGGCGCTCGCCCTCGATCCGCCAGGTCGAGGCCGTCGTCAGCGCCGACAGGAAGGCCGCCTCCTGCTCCATGACGCCCTCGGGCTCGGCGCACATCCTGCGCGTGGCCGCCGCCGGCCCGATCGAGAGACCGGGGCCGTCCACCCGGTAGGTCGCGGTGTAGCCGTTGCAGCCGGCGGAGCCCGTGAGCGGACCGTCGGCGGCGCCGAAGACCGCGGTGAGAGCAGTGCCGCCGAGCACGCTGGTCACCGCCTGGCGCCCGTCGTTCACCCCCCGCACGAGCCAGGAGGTCCCCGGCAACGCGACCTCCCGCGCCGCAGCGAACTCCATCGAGCCGGTGTCCGAGGCCAGAGTCAACACCAGGCGCTCGCCATCGCGCCCCCAGCTCCTGACCTCGCCCAGCAGCCGCAGGAAGCGGCTGGCGTGGGAGCCCTCGCCGCACTCGGCCAGGGTCGCCGGTCCCGGCGCGAGGGTGAGTCCCTCCCCTTCGAGCGTGTAGGACCCACTGGCCCGGTTGCAGTCCGCGCGAACGCGGTAGCCGCCCTCGTCCAGCAGCTCGAGGGTGTAGCGGCCGGGACGCGCCACCTCGATCGGATCGATCCCGATCAGGCGGCTCAAGCGCCAGACCGTGCCGACGATCGCAGCCTCATCGTCCGGCGCGCCCTGGCCAGGCATCGACACCCCCAGAATCAGCAGGGCAAGGGTCAGTCGCAGCGCTCGCATTCCACTCCTCCACGCCCCATGGGCTCACGATCCTCTCGGGTCCACGAGCTTACGATCCTCCGCGCTCCAGGCGAATCTGCTCCGGGTACTGAGGCGCGAGCCTCCG
>CALDCK010000480.1 GCA_937937315.1 uncultured bacterium | reverse complement strand
CCTGAACGATCGCGAAGCGGTCCTGCGCGAAGATCGCGCCGGTCAGCGCGTAGGGGCTGGTCGAGTCACACAGCTCCATGGTCTCCTGGAACCGCTCCGCGGGGTAGACGTCGATCGTCAGCACCGGCCCGAAGATCTCCTCGCACATCAGCTTGCAGCGGGGATCCTTGGTCTCGACGACCGTCGGCTCCACGAAGTAGCCCTCGCTGTCGTCGTACCCGCCACCGCACAGGATCTCCATGTTGGGGTCGTTTCTCGCGAACTCGATGTACTCCCCGATCGTCTTGAACGCGTCGCGGTCGATCACGGCATTCATGAAGTTCCTGAAGTCGCAGACGTCGCCGACCTGGATCGTCGCGATCTCGTCGAGCATCCGCTGCTTGAGCTGCGGCCACAGCGTGTCGGGGATGTAGGCCCGGCTGGCCGCGGAGCACTTCTGTCCCTGGTATTCGAACGCACCGCGCACCAGTCCGGTCGCGAGGATGTCCAGGTCGGCCGACTCGTGGGCAAAGATGAAGTCCTTGCCGCCGGTCTCGCCGACGATGCGGGGATACTCCTGGTACTTGCGAATGTCGGACCCGATGGTCAGCCAGATGGTGGAGAAGACGTAGGTCGAGCCGGTGAAGTGGACGCCGCCGAGATCGGTGTGGTTGAGCACCGGGGGCCCGATCACCGGGCCCGGCCCGGGAACCATGTTGATCACGCCGTCCGGCAGTCCGGCCTCCTTCAGCACCTTCATGATGTAGTAGGCGGGCAGCACTGCGGTGGAGGAGGGCTTCCAGACGACCGCGTTCCCCATCAGCGCCGGAGCGGTGGGCAGATTGCCCGCGATCGACGCGAAGTTGAAGGGCGAGATGGCGAAGACGAAGCCCTCGAGCGGGCGGTGCTCCATGTAGTTGAGCACCTCCTGGGTCGAGATCGGCTGGTCGTCGTAGACCTGCGTCATGAAGTAGGTGTTGAAGCGCCAGAAATCGATCAGCTCGCACGCGGCATCGATCTCGGCCTGGTGACAGGTCTTGCTCATGTTCAGCATGGTGGCGGCGTTGATCGTGTGGCGGTACTTGCCGGCCAGCAGCTCCGCCGCCTTGAGCAGCACGGTGGCGCGCGAGGACCACTCCATCTCGCTCCAATCGACCTTCGCCTCGTTGGCGGCGTCGATCGCCAGCTCCGCCTCGGTGGCGTGGGCGCGGTGGTAGTGTCCGAGCGACTGCCGGAGGCTGTGCGGCGGGTTCATCTCGACCCGGTCGCCCGTGTGGACGTCGCGGCCGCCGATGATGCAGGGAACGTCGACCGGCTCGCTGATCATCCGCTCCAGCTCGGCCTTCAGCTCCGCGCGCGCGCTGCTTCCCGGCTCGTACTGGAGCACGGGCTCGTTCTTCGGCTCGCGAATGTGGAAGAGTCCGTTGAACATCGCGTTTCCTCCCTGTTCGAGTCTGCGCGGCCCGCCTGCGGCCGGACTCGCGCGGCTGCATCATACGGAACTCCCCGAGAACGGGGGTCAGCGGCCCGGGGCCCCTCCCCCCGAGCGACCTCGGCGTGAGGGACGGCGCTCAGGCGGGCGCGCAACTGCGCAATTCCGCCTCAGACGAGCCGAGACGGCTCAGTCAAAGGGCCTGAATGTCGCAATTCGGCACGTTGCAGCGGCGACGCGGCGCGCTCAGCAGAAGGCGCGAGCCAGCTCGATCCGAGGCAGGAGCACGCGCTGCGTGACCTCGGGCCAGGCGTACTGCTGCGCCGTGGACCGGCCCGAGCGGCGGAGCGCCGAGGCCTCGCCCGGATTGGCCCGCAGCCTCTCGAACAGCGCCATGAACTCGCGCGGATCTCCGGTCTCGAGCACCAGCGCATTCTGGCCGGCCACGGCGTAGTCCTCGCCGGAGCAGCCGGTGCAGGCGACCCCGCCGGCGGCCATGGTCTCGAGGCCCACGAGTCCGAACGGCTCGTGCTCGCTGTTGGCGAGCACGGCGTCCGATCCCCGGAAGAGAGTCCGCCGGCTCTCCGGATCCACGTGTGAGCGCAGGTTCACCACGTCGGCGTCGCCGATGTCGTGCAGCGCCTCGAGCAGGCCGGAGACCCCGGGGATCGTCCAGGCTCGATCGATGACGAGCAGCCCCCGGGCGCGCGCCCTCGCGAGCACCTCCTCGCCGTGGGGCTCGGTCCCTCCGCGGGCGACCAGCAGCGGACGCCAGTCCCTGCGCTTCATCTCCGCCACGGTCTCGACCGCCTCGATCCAGCGCTTGTCGGGATCCCAGCGCGCCATCTTGGCGACCAGCGTGCGACCCCGGAAGCGGCGCCGAAGCTCCTGCACCGCTGGCTTGTCGGGCTTGTCGAAGGCGTCTGCCGCGAGTCCGTTCGGGATCACCAGGGCGTTCGAGCTCTCGCTGCGCATCTGGTGCTTCATGTACCGGCTCACGGTCGTGACGACCGCGGCCTCGTTGAGGCGGTCCCACTGGATCCGCTCGAATCCGAAGGTGTTGTTGGCGTTCCAGAGGATGCTCACCTGGTCCCGCACGCCGGCATCCCGCAGCAGCCAGTCGAGGCGGATCACCGCGTCGACCGTCTGCCACTCCTCGGCGAGGATCACGGCGCGGCCGCCGTCGTGCAGGTGGGGTCGCAGGTGCTCTCGCATCAGGCTCGGCGGCAGGGTCCGCGCGTACTCGGCCACCTTGTCGAGCTCGCCGTCGTAGACGCCGCCGGGGTGATGCCGGCTCATCCACTGGGCCCAGCGGTGCAGGTGAAGCAGGCCGGACTTCTCCTCGCCCGGGCGGTCGGGGTCGCCGATGAACCAGAGATGAGTGTCGAAGCCCAGCTCGGCCAGCGTCTCGGTCAGGCCTTCGATACGGGTCGCGAGCCCACCGACGAACGCATACGGGTCCGGCCCCTCGAACGACAGCACGTGAAACTGCATCTCTCGGTCCCTGTCGCCGCTGACCGTGTCTCGAGCTCGGCGTTCTCGAGCGGAGAACCTCGACCCGCCGAGTGGGAAAACCCGCGACTCAGCCCGGCACCTCAGGGGGGG
>CALDCK010000479.1 GCA_937937315.1 uncultured bacterium | reverse complement strand
CTCAGCCTCTACATCAAGCAGTTCGGCGGGACCGTGACCCACCTGCCGGAGGACTGGGTGAAGAAGCTCGAGCCCATCAAGGACTTCCTCTAGGCCTGGGAAGGCCCGGAGCGCAGGGCGGCGCACTCGCCGGCTCTTCCTTTCAGGCCCTCTTGCTTTTGCCCTAGTTTCGCCTAGGCTGGCCAGTCCTCCTCCCCCCGTTGCCAGGCAGAGCGGCTCCGATCGACGGGCTCCCGTCGCGCGAGGTCCTCGATCGAGTCGACCCGTCCGGCAGTCCGACAATCCGACGATCTGACAGTCCGACGGTCTGGGGGTGAGCAGGGTGAGCACGCTGGGCGCGACGCCCTTCGATGCGTTGAACGACGCGCAGCGCGCCGCGGTGGATTACGGCCTGGCGGAGGAGGGGGCGTCGCCCGGTCCGCTGCTCATCATCGCCGGAGCGGGAACCGGAAAGACCAATACGTTGGCTCATCGGGTGGCGCGGCTGCTGCTCGACGGCGCCGATCCCCGCCGGCTCCTGCTCCTCACCTTCACGCGCCGCGCGGCGGCGGAGATGACGCAGCGCGCCCAGAGAATCGCCCTGGCGGTCAGCCGGAGCGCCAGTCGCGAAGCCAGGCCCGTGGGCCGGATCCGCTGGGCGGGGACCTTCCACGCCGTTGCGAATCGCCTGCTGCGTCTCCATGCGGAGAGCGCTGCCCTCGATCCTTCCTTCACGGTACTCGACCGCTCCGACGCTGCGGATCTGATGGACCTGCTGCGCAGCGACCTCGGGCTCGCGACGGCCGGGTCGCGATTTCCTCGGAAGGGCACCTGCCTGTCGATCTACTCCCACGCGGTGAACGGTCAGCAGGAGATCGGCGTCACCCTGGAGCGCGCCTTCCCCTGGTGTGTGGATGCGGCCGAGGCGCTGCGGACGCTCTTCGCTGCCTACGTCGAGGCGAAGCAGGCGAGACACCTGCTCGACTACGACGACCTGCTCCTCTACTGGGCCTATCTGATGGAGGACGCCGAGATCGGTCGGCGCATTCGGGAGCGCTTCGATCACGTGCTCGTGGACGAGTACCAGGACACGAATGCCCTCCAGGTCGCGGTGCTCCGGGGGCTCGCTCCGAACGGCCGCGGTCTCACCGTCGTCGGGGACGACGCCCAGTCGATCTACGCCTTTCGGGCTGCATCGGTGCGAAACATCCTCGACTTCCCGCAGTCCTTCGATCCGCCGGCGAAGATCGTGACCCTCGAGGAGAACTACCGCTCGACCCGCCCCGTCCTCGACGCCTGCAACGCGGTCATGGGGTGTGCGGCGGAGCGCTTCGAGAAGCGCCTCCACTCCCGGCGTGCCTCGGAGGAGCGGCCGGTCCTGGCCGCGGTGGCCGACGAGGCGGCCCAGGTCGACTACGTGGTGGAGCGCGTGCTCGCGCATCGGGAGGAGGGGGTGGCCCTCCAGCGCCAGGCCGTCCTGATGCGGACCGCCCACCACAGCGACGCCCTCGAGATCGAGCTCGGGCGGCGCAACATCCCCTTCGTGAAGTACGGGGGGCTGAAGTTCCTCGAGGCGGCCCACGTCAAGGACGTGCTCTGTCTGCTGCGCTGGGCCGAGAACCCCCGGGACGAGCTCGCAGCCCACCGGGTCCTCCAGCTGTTGCCGGGCGTCGGGCCGGCGACGGCGCGGGACGCCTACGCGAGCCACGCCGAGGCCGGCTTCGACTTCTCGGGCCTTGCGACGTTCACCGCTCCCTCGGCCGCAGCCGCCGACTGGCCGCCTCTGTGCGAGCTGCTGGGCCGACTGCGCGGCGCGAAGGACGCGTGGCCGGCGGAGCTTCGGGCGGTCCGGGGCTGGTATCAGCCCCATCTGGAGCGCCTCTACGAGGCCTCGCATGTGCGTGCGGGCGACCTCGAGCAGCTCGAGCAGCTTGCGGCGACGCTTCCGAGCCGAGAGCGTTTCATCACGGACCTCACACTCGACCCGCCCTTCGCCAGCGCCGACGAGGCGGGGGATCCCCTCCTCGACGAGGACTTCCTCATCCTCTCGACGATCCACTCGGCGAAGGGCCAGGAGTGGGACGTCGTCTTCGTGCTGAACGTGGTAGACGGCTGCATTCCCTCGGACATGGCCACCTCCCGACCCGAGGAGATCGAGGAGGAGCGCCGCCTGCTCTACGTGGCCATGACCCGCGCGCGCGACCACCTGCACCTGGTTCAGCCGCTGCGCTTCTTCGTACGCCAGCAGCATCGCCACGGAGACGCCCACATCTTCGCACCGCGTTCGCGCTTCCTGCCCGACGCGATTCTCGATCGCTTCGAGCGGAGGGCCTTCGGGGAGGTCGGGGAAGAGGGGGCTCCGGACCGTTCAGCCCCCCATCGGGTCGACGTAGCGTCACGCCTGCGCGGAATGTGGAGCTGAGGACGACTCGCGACGTCGGGGAGCTGCGGTCGTCTCAGGCGTGGGACGTCAGGTAGGCGGCGATCGCCCGGGCGAGGGAGTGCCCCAGGTGTTCTCCCGCGCGGGGGAGGCCCGTGCCGGCGGCGTTTCGGCGGAAGCGGGGCTTCGCCTCCACGTGGATCGCGTGGATGCCCTGTTCTCCGGCGGCGTAGAGCGACCGGGTGCGAAGTGCCGGGAAGCGCAGGATGCTGGGCGTCGAGCGGGGGTGG
>CALDCK010000478.1 GCA_937937315.1 uncultured bacterium | reverse complement strand
GCGGAGGAGATCGAGCGCACCAAGAAGGCGGCGGGCTGGCCCGTCGATTCCGAGCTGCTGGTGCCCGAGGACGTGCGCGCCTACTTCGCGGAGCGCATCGCGGCGAAGCGGAGCGAGCGCAGCGAGGCGGATACAGCCCTCGCCGATTGGCGGTCGTCCGCGGCCGATCGGGCGCAGGCCTGGGACGCGGCCCGCTCGTGCAGCGCACCGGCGGATCTGGCCGCGCGCCTCTGCGAGGGCCGGGACGTCGAGGACGCGACGCGCAACCACGGCAAGGTCGCCCTCGAACGGCTCGTCGAGCACGTGCCCTACCTGATCGGGGGGTCGGCAGACCTCGCCGGGTCGGCGGCACCGCCGATCCTGAAGGGGCGGGGCACGATCGGCTCCAGCGAGGACGGGGCCGATCCCTTCGATGGCGTCAACCTGCACTTCGGAGTTCGCGAGCACGCGATGGGCGCGATCACGAACGGGATCGCCCTCGACGGAACCCTGCGGCCCTACTGCGGCACCTTCCTCATCTTCAGCGACTACATGCGGCCCGCGATCCGTCTCGCTGCCCTGATGAAGATTCCGTCCATCTTCGTGTTCACCCACGACAGCATCTACCTGGGCGAGGACGGCCCGACGCACCAGCCCATCGAGCAGCTCGACGCTCTACGCGCCATTCCGGGGCTCCCTGTGTGGCGCCCCGCGGACGGCCTGGAGACATCGATGGCCTGGGCGTGGATCGCCCAGCGAGCCGAAGGGCCCGCCATGCTCGCTCTCACCCGCCAGAAGGTGAAGCCCCTCGAACGTCCGGACGGGTTCCGCCCCGAGGACGTGTGGCGCGGTGGCTACGTCGTGCGCGATCCGGGACCCGATCCGAAGGTGGTGCTCGTCGCCACCGGATCCGAGGTCGGGCTCGCCTGCGACGCGGCGGAGAAGCTGGCCGCCGACAGCATGCCTGCGCGGGTCGTCTCGCTGCCCTGTCTGGAGCTCTTCCTCGAGCAGCCGGCGGAGGTTCGTCGAACCGTGATTCCCGACGACGGTACGCCGGTGGTCGCCGTCGAGACCGGGTGCGGGGAGAGTCTGCGTCGCATCACCGGCTCCCGGGGGCTCGTCTACGGGATCTCGCGCTTCGGGGCCTCGGCGCCCTACGCCGACCTGGCGGAGTACTTCGGGTTCACGCCGGACCAGCTGAGCGCTCGGGTGCGCGAGCACCTGCAGCAGCTGGACGATTGAGGGGGGGCGGGAATGGACGTCATTCCGGTGATCGGCTACGCGAGCCTGGGAGTCCTGATCGTCGCGTGGCTCATCGTCTCGTTCAGCCAGCCGAGTCCGCGTCGCGCGATGATCGAGTGGGTCGGCGCGAGCGCGCTCTACGTGGCGCTGCTCTCGCTCTTCGTCCACCTCCTGAGCCGATCCCTCGAGCAGGAGAGCACTGTGGGCATCGTCGCCTTCGGGTTCCTGGTCACCTTCTTCTCGGTGGGTCTGCTGCTGTGCCTGTTCCAGACCGCAACGTCGATGCGCGGCGCCAGGTCCTCGGTATCGAGCGCGACGAATTAGCAGGGCTGTCCGGGTCGCTCTAGGGCTCCCGGCGTACGACGATCTTTGCCACGCCCTTCACGTTCGCGCAGGAAACCGGATCCGCCGAGGCCGATTCGGGGATGAGCAGTCGGAACGGCCCGCCCTGCTTTGCCGGAAGCGGCTCCGCGTCGAGGGTGTGGACCAGGACGCCTTCTCGCAGGACCGACAGCGCGACGGGCTCGGCAGCGAAGCCGTCGCCGGCCACGACCACAGCGCGTCCCGCGCCCTGCACGCCGAGACGGTCGAGTAGAGCGCCGACCCGGGCGGCGCTGCCGGCGCGCTTCGGAAAGTGCAGGGAGACGTCGGGGATGCCGTCGGGGAGGGCTGCCAGGGCCTCGCGATCGATTCCGTGGACGGAGCCTTCGGGCAGCACGACCTCGATCCGGTTCGCATCGAGGGTGATCTCCGACGGGTCGAGTACGGCTCCAGCGAGGGCCGTCGCGATCCGGTCCAGGGCCGCGTCTGCGTCCGCCACGATCACGTCGACCCGGCTGTCGCGTCGGTAGGAGGTCGGCTCTTCGTGCAGCGCTCCCCCCGCGATCTCGATCCGGCTCACGCCTTCGAGGGTGCGGAAGATGCCCTTCAGGCGCGCGATCGCGGTGCCGCCCCGGCCTTCGGCCAGCTCTTCGAGAGCCGTGAGGAGTCGGTCGCGGCCGAAGACGGCCTCCGGCGACCACTGGAGGGAGCGCGCCCGGAAGCCGTGGGTCGAGTCGGGATGGTCGTGGTCCGGGGCGTCACCGGTGGAGGGCTGCGGGTCTAGCCGCGAGCGGAGGCCTTCGCCCTCGGGCCACCGGAGGAGATGCTCCGGGATGTGGCCGTGGTGCGTCTCGTGGACCGCGAGGGGAGCGGGCCAGAGCGCTGCGGCGAAGTCGCGAAAGCGCTCGAGGTCATCGGGCTGCGCCAGGTCGCTGCGATTCGCGATGAGTACGTCGGCCCCCTGGGCCTGCTCGCGCAGCAGGTCGAGGCTCTCGGCCTCGGCCGTCTCCGTGAGTCGGCGGAGCTGGGCCGGGTCGACGAGCACGACTACCGGCGAGAGCTCCAGCCCGTCGCGATGGGCGCAGCGACGGATGGTGTCGATCAGGTCCTGGGGGCGCGCCAGACCGGTGGGCTCGATGAGCAGGCGATCCGGGCGCTCCTCGAGAACGGCGCCGAGGGCGTCGACGAAGCCCTCGGGTGCGGTGCAGCAGACGCAGCCGCCGGGGATGTTCGTGATCCGAAAGGGCTCGGAGTCCTCGAGGGCGGACTCGTCGATCGCAGCCTCGCCGAAGTCGTTGACGATCACGGCTACTCGCTCGCCGCGTCGAGCATTCAGCTGCGCTCGGATCGCGGTGGTCTTTCCCGCGCCGAGGAACCCGGAGACGATCTGGACGGGTACGGCCACGGGCGACCTCAGCGGCGACGCTTGCGCACGGCTTCCGCGAGCTCGGTGAAGAGCGGCTCGGTGCGCTCCCAGCTCATGCACTTGTCCGTGATGCTCATGCCGTAGATCTGCTCTTCGCCGGACTCGTGATTCTGGCTGCCGTCGACGAGGAAGCTCTCGAGCATCACGCCGCACACGGACCCGCTTCCCTCGCCGATCTGTCCGGCCAGATCGCTCACCACGACCGGCTGGCGGAGATGATCCTTGTCGCTGTTGGCGTGGCTGCAGTCGACCATCAGACGCCCCGGCAGCCCGGCGCTCTCGAGGTCCTCGACCACGTGGGCGACGGCGTCGGCAGAGTAGTTCGGGCCGGATACGCCGCCGCGGAGGATCACGTGACAGTCCGGATTGCCCTTCGTCGAGACGATGGCAGCGACTCCCTGCTTCGTCACCGAGAGGAAGTGGTGCGGGTTCGCAGCGGAGCGGATGGCGTCGATGGCGATCTGGATGGTGCCGTCGGTTCCGTTCTTGAACCCGACGGGCATCGAGAGTCCCGAGGCGAGCTCGCGGTGGACCTGGCTCTCGGAGGTTCGCGCTCCGATGGCGCCCCAGGAGATCAGGTCGGCCAGGAACTGCGGCGAGATGGGATCGAGGAACTCGGTCCCGGTCGGAAGGCCGAGCTCGAGCACGTCGAGCAGGAAGCGCCGGGCCCTGTGCAGGCCCTCGTTGATCTGGAAGCTGCCGTCGAGGCGCGGGTCGTTGATGAGCCCCTTCCAGCCCACCGTGGTGCGGGGCTTCTCGAAGTAGACGCGCATCACCAGCACGAGGTCGTCCTCGAAGCGTTTCGCCGTCTCTGCGAGGCGCTGGGCGTAGTCGAGGCCAGCCACGGGGTCGTGGACCGAGCACGGGCCCACGATGGTGATCAGTCGGTCATCCTCACCGTGGAGGACCTGGCTGATGTCGTTTCGGCTCTTCGATACCAGGGCGGAGGCGGCCTCGCCGAGGGGGAGCTCCTCCATCAGGATGGCCGGGGGGATCAGTGGCCTCAGCTCGTCGATGCGTAGGTCGTCGGTGGGGTGGAGCACGGCGGGGGTCCTCGAGGGCGTGGAGTCAGGGGAGGGAGGGCGGGAGGCCCCGCCGGCTCGCTCCGGATGGAACGGCGTTCGGAAGATACCACCGGCCGCGCGGGCGCGCGCCGGGCCCCGATGGCTGGTGGCCTCGAGCCGGCGATGGCAAGCTCCCGTCCCCCCCCAGGTTCGCGCGGGCCCGGACTTCCGCGCGGGGAGACTGACATGGTCGATCGCATTCCCTCGAGTGGCTCCTGCGTCCGTTGTCGGCGCTCCCTCGGTCTGGCTTCGGTCAAGGTGGAGGGGAAGTGGTACGGGAGTGTCACCTGCGCGTCGGGGGGAGACTGCCCTCTCGAGCGTCGTGACCCGGCCGTCGCTGAGGAGGCGCTCTTCGCGAGCCCGCGTCGGCACTTCCGCCGCCGCGCGCCGAAGGAGCTCAGTCGGGCCTAGGCGCCCCCGGGGCCGTCAGCGGAAGTCGTGGGAGCGCGGCAGGTCGCCGCGCGGCACCAGGGGGGTGAGCTCCTGGATGCGAACGTGGACGACGTCGTCCACGTTCTGGACCGGGCCGGCGATCTCGATGATCGCCGACGTGTGGAGCGGAATCCGGAAGCGCCGGAAGTAGCGGGGTGTCAGCACCGCGTTCGATGTGCCGGTCTCGTCCTCGAGGGTGAGGAAGCAGAAGCCCTTCGCCGTGCCCGGGCGCTGGCGCACGATGGCGTGGCCGGCGGTGCGGACGAAGCGGCCATCGGGGACGTCGCGCAGGGCGGCAGCCGGCAGCACCCCCCGCGCGTCGAGCTGGGCGCGGAGGTGGACCATCCGGTGGGGACCGGTGGTGAGCCCACTGCGCCGATAGTCCGCGAGGGTTGCTTCGAGGGGCGACATCTCGGGAAGTGGAGACGGATCGGCGCGGGGTGGCAGGCCCGCGAAGAGAGAGGTGGGATCGCGCTCCAGGGCGGCGACCTGCCACAGGGCGGACCGGCGGCCCCGGGTCGCCGGGTCGATCGTTCCCAGCGCTCCCAGCTCGGCGAGCGCGTCGATCTCGTCGCGCGCGAGGGCCACACGCGCCACCAGGTCCGCCGCGCTGGTAAAGGGAGCGCGGCGACGCGCCGCGACCAGCGCGATCCCCGAATCCGCGCGAAGCCCTCCGACCACGCGCAAGCCGAGACGTACGCCGGGCTCCGCGCCCTCGAGGGTGGTGTTCCAGTCGGAGCGGGCGACGTCGACCGGGCGGACCTCCACGCCGTGGCGTTGGGCGTCCTTCACGAGGGTGGCGGGGCTGTAGAAGCCCATGGGCTGGGCGTTGAGCAGGCCCGCGAGGAACGCCGCCGGGTGGTGGCACTTCAGATAGGCCGAGGCGTAGGCGATCAGCGCGAAGGACGCGGCGTGGGATTCGGGAAAGCCGTAGAGGGCGAAGGAGGTGATGCCACGCAGGATCTCCTCCTGGGCTTCACCGACGATTCCGCGCTCCGTCATTCCCTGCACGAGCCGCCGCTCGATCGAACTCATGCGTTCGACCGAGCGCTTGAAGCCCATGGCGCGGCGCAGCTCCTCCGCCTCGCCTCCACTGAAGCCCGCTGCCGTCATCGCCACCCGGAGCAGCTGCTCCTGGAAGATCGGAACGCCGAGGGTGCGTTCGAGGATCGGCTCGAGGGAAGGGTGGGGGTAGCTCACGGGCTCGCGCCCGGCTCGGCGGTTCAGGTAGGGGTGGACCATCTTGCCGGTGATCGGGCCGGGGCGGATGATCGCGACCTCGACGACGAGGTCGTAGAAGCGTTCGGGCTTCATGCGCGGCAGCGTGGCCATCTGCGCGCGGCTCTCGATCTGGAACGTGCCGACGGTGTCGGCTTCCCGGATCATCGCGTAGGTCTTCGGATCGTAGGCCGGGAGATGGGCGAGATCGACCGGGATCCCCTCGTGCAGGTGGATTCGCTCGAGCGTGTCCTCGATGGCGGCGAGCATGCCGAGGCCGAGCAGGTCGATCTTGATGATGCCGAGGTCAGCGCAGTCCTCCTTGTCCCACTGCACCACGCGCCGGTTGGCCATGCGCGCAGGCTCGATCGGCACGACCTCGTCGAGGCGTCCGGCGGCGATGACGATGCCCCCGGTGTGTTGACCGAGGTGCCGCGGCAGGCCGCGGACCTGCTCCACGAGGTCGAGGAGGGTGGCGATGCGCGGCGCGCTCGGGTCGACGCCCGCCTGGCGCAGGGTGGTCGTGAGGCTCTCGTGGTCGTCCCGGTGCTCGATGCTGCTGATGAGCTTCGCGAGCCGGTCGACGGCGTCCTCGCCCATCCCGAGCACCTTGCCCATCTCCCGCACTGCGAGACGTGTGCGGTAGGTGATCACGACGGCGGTCATGGCGGCGCCGCGCTCGCCGTACTTGTCGAAGACGTACTGGATCACCTTCTCGCGCTGGTCGCCGGAGGGCAGGTCGATGTCGATGTCGGGCCACTCGCCTCGCTCCTCCGAGAGGAAGCGCTCGAAGAGGAGTCCCATGGCGACCGGGTCCACCGCCGTGATGCCCAGCGCGTAGCAGACTGCGCTGTTCGCCGCGGAGCCCCGACCCTGGGAGAGGATCCCCTCTTCGCGGGCGAAGCGGGCGATGTCGTGGACGATGAGGAAGTAGCCGGCGAGGTCTAGCTTCCCGATCACCGCGAGCTCGTGATCGATCTGACGACGCGCCTTCGCCGGGAGCGGTGAGCCGTAGCGCTCCCGGGCACCGTGCTCGGTGAGGATGCGCAGGAAGGAGGCCTGGGTCTCGCCCGGTGGGATCGGAAACTCGGGAAAGCGATATCCCAGGTCTCCGAGGCCGAAGGCGCAGCGCTCGGCGATCTCCCGGGTCGCGCGGATCCACTCGGGGCGATCGGCGAAACGCGCGCACATCTCCTCGCGCGGGCGGAGATAGTGCTCTGCGTTCCGGGCCAGGCGACGTCCCGCCCGATCGAGACTCGTCTTGAAGCGCAGACAAGTCAGGGCATCGAAGAGTGGGCGCCCTTCGGGCCGCGCGTGGCGCACGTCGTTGGTTGCGACCACGGGCACTCCGGTCGCCTCGGCCAGGGCGGCTGAGCGCCGGTTCGATGCCTCTCCGGCACGACTCCGGTGGCGGGAGACGTCCACCCACAGGCGTCGATCGAAGTGGTCCCGGGCGCGATCGAGGAGGGAGGGGGAGCAGGTGGCGCCGCGCACCAGCGCCACGAGGCCGTCGCCGTGGGCTTCGAGCTCTTCCCAGGTGACGAGCGCCTCCCCCTTCTCGCCGCGCCGGTGACCGGCGGTGAGCAGGCGCGACAGATTGCGGTAGCCCCGGGGCGTCTCGACCAGGAGCTGGAGTGCATCCCCGGGGAGCGCGGCGGAGGACTCCGACGCCGGTGTCTCGCGCGCGACCCGGACCTCCGCCCCCACGATGGCGCGCAGACCCGCGGCTGCGGCCGCCTGATGGAAGCGCGGAATGCCGTAGAGGCCGTCGCGGTCGCTCAGGGCGAGAACGGGATGGTCGAGCTCTGCGGCCCGCTCGATCAGGGACTCGGGATCCGACGAGGCCTCGAGGAAGGAGAAGGCGCTGCGGCAGCGGAGCTCGACGTAGTCGCGGGCCGCGACACCCAGGGACCGGGGGGGCATGTCCTGAGTTTCGTCTTGTTTTCGCCTCTGGTCAATCGCTCCCGAATCCGCTGGCGGGCGGGGGGGGCCGAACCCTTCGCCCGGCACCGGGGCCCTTGCGTTTGCCTCGCCCGGGCCCCTCGACCACAATGGCGCCGCCCGGTCTTCGGCCTCCCGGCCGCATTGGGATCCACCGGCAAACCAGGAGTCTTCGACGGCGTGGCCAGCGGGCGCAGGTGATCGACGGAGACACGATCTGGATCGCGACGGCCGCGGTGGCGCTGCCGGCGCTGGTGGGTGCCGTGCTGCTGGCTCTTCCCCGCACGGCGCCCCTGGCGCGGGCGCTGGGCGTGGCCGGGTCCGTCGCGTCCCTGCTCGGGTTCGTCGCCCTCTTCGCCGACGGCAGCGCGGGAGTGGCCGTCGCCTGGGACTGGGCGCCGGAGCTCTTCCTCCGCATCGCCTGGCGGCTCGATGCAGCCACGCTGGCCCTCGGCGCCCTGATCTCGGGCGTCGGCGCCCTCGTCCTCCACTTTGCCGGCGCCTACTTCGGTCCGACCGGGAAGGGCCGCCGTGCGATCGGCCTGCTCGCCGTGTTCCAGTCGTCGATGCTGGGCCTGGTCCTGGCGGACGAGCTCCTGCTGCTGTTTACCTTCTGGGAGCTCACGGGCCTCTGCTCCTTCTTCCTGATCGGCACCGACTCCGACAAGCGCGACGACACCTTCGCCGCCGCCCAGCAGGCGCTGGTGGTCACGGTGGCGGGCGCGCTTCCGATGTTGATCGGGTTCCTCGTGCTGATCGCCGAGACGGGGACCGGGAGCCTGTCCGAGCTGGCGGGTCGGGACCTCCCCCTGCCGCTCCAGACGCTGGCCCTGGCCCTGATCCTGCCGGGCGTGATCACCAAGAGCGCCCAGGCGCCGTTCCACTTCTGGCTGCCCGGTGCGATGGCTGCGCCGACTCCGATCTCCGCCTATCTGCACTCGGCGACGATGGTGAAGGCCGGTCTGGTCCTGCTGCTCTACCTCTTCCCTCTATGTGGCCAGTCGCCGCTCTGGAGCGGCGTGCTGATTCCCCTCGGCGCCACGACCTGTGTGTGGGGCGCCTACCGGGCCCTGGGGCAGGACGACGTAAAGCTGCTGATGGCCTGGTCGACGGTCTCGCAGCTCGGGCTGATGGCGATCACCGCCGGCCTCGGCACCGACCTGGCGGTTCGCGCAGCGACCCTCTACCTGATCGGCCACGCCGTGTTCAAGGCGGGGCTCTTCCTGGGAGTCGGCGCGATCGACCACGCCGCGGGCACGCGCAAGCTCTCGGAGCTCGGGGGGCTGGGCCGACGCGCGCCGCTGCTCTGTGCCGTCGTCGCCGTGCTGGCGGGATCGATGGCGGGCCTTCCGCCCTTCGCCGGCTTCCTCTCGAAGGAGCTGGTGCTCGAGAAGCTCCTGCTGGCGGATACCTCGCTCCACGACATCGCCGTGGTCGGCATCGTGCTCGGCTCGATCGGCACCGTGGCCTATACCGCGCGCTTCTTCTTCGACGTCTTCGCCGGTCGTCCCAGGAGCGAGGGCGCGGCCAATCCCCGGCCGGTGGGCGCGGGATTCATCGTATCTCCGGCGATCCTCGCCCTGCTGACCCTGGGAATGGGCCTCGGCGCCCGGTACACGGACCGCTGGCTCCTGGAGCCGGTGAGTGCGGCGCTCCTGGGCTACCGGCTCGCCGTGCCGGAGCTGCGACTCTGGCACGGGGTCAACACCCCCCTGATCCTCTCCGGTCTGATCCTGAGCCTCGGCTTCCTCGTCTACTGGCTCTCCGAGCGGCGCCGCTTCCCGGCGGGTCCGGCGGCACTCTCCGGTCCGCATCTCTTCGAGCGCTTCCTCGCCTCGGCCCAGGTCGTCGGCGCGTTCTGCAACCGACTCCTGGCCGGCGCCTCGCCGAGTGTCTACTTCGCGGTGCTCCTCTTCCTCGGCTTCGCTCCGGCGCTGGTGCTGGCGGATCGGCTGGCAGGTGGGCTCGCATCGCCCTGGGACCCGGGCGGCGCGATCGTGCTCGGGCTCCTTGCCTTCGGACTCGCACTCATGGTCGGCCTCGCCAGCAAGGTGGGCAGGATCCTGGCCCTGACCGCGGTCGGCTTCGCCGTCGCCATGCTCTACGGCCTGTTGAACGCCCCGGACCTCGTACTCACCCAGCTCCTGGTCGAGGTCCTGACCACCGTGTTCTTCCTCCTGGCGGTGCGCTTCGTCGCCGACCGGGAGCCGTCCCCGGCGTCCTCGCGGCTCCTCCAGGGGATGCGCCTCACCTTCGCGATGGGGATGGGAGTCGCCGTCTCTGCGCTGGTCGTTGCGCTCCACCAGACTCCCGCGCCCACCCGGATCGCGGGCTACTACCTGGAGGCCGGGCCGACGGTTGCGAAGGGCCTGAACCTGGTGAACCTGGTGCTGTCGGACTTTCGCGGCATCGACACCCTGGTGGAGACCCTGGTCGTCCTGGTCGCCGTCCTCGGGAGCATCGGATTGCTGCTGGGTCGAGAGCTTCCGCCGCGTCGCGGCAACGGCGGGGCGCGCCGATGAAGAGCTTCCTGCTCCAGCAGCTCGCGCGCCTGATCCTGCCCCTCGCCATTCTCCTGGGCCTGGCCCTGCTCCTCGCGGGACACGACGAGCCCGGCGGCGGATTCGTCGGCGGACTCTCCTTCGCCGTGGCCGGGATCCTGGGCTTCACGGCCTACGGAGTCTGGCGCTTCCACCGCATCGTTCCGATCGAGCCGGAACGCGTCGCTCTGCTGGGGGGAATGGTGGTGCTGACGAGTCTGCTCCTACCGCTGATCCTCGGCGACGCCGGACTCACCCACTACCACGGGGAGATGGCCGCCGGACCTCTGGCCTGGAAGTGGCACACGGCGCTCTTCTTCGAGGTCGGGGTCGTCATGATCGTGGGCGGGGGCTTCAGCGCCGCGGCGCTCTGGCTCTGGGAGACCCCGAAGAGCCCCGGAGAGGGCGGCTGATGTTGCCGATCGTCGTCATCGCGGTCTTCCTGCTCGTCACGGTGGGCGTCTTCCTCCTGCTCCATCGCAGCCTCGTCCGGGTCGCCCTGGGGCTGGCCTGTCTGACCCACGCGGTGAACTTCCTCGTCCTCAGTGCTGGTCGCTGGGGGGAGCGCGCGCCGCTGGTGACGCCGGGTCTCCGGCTCGAGGACGTCTCGGATCCGGTGCCCCAGGCCTTCGTGCTCACCGCGATCGTGATCGCCATGGCGTTCACGCTCTATCTGCTCGCCGGAATGGCGGCGAAGACGCGCAAGGGCGGAGTGCCGGAGATCGTTACGCCGCCGGAGGATGACGGCGAGCGCTCGCCGGAAGACGTGCTCGCCGAGCTCGAAGGGCGGGACGAGAAATGAGCCTCGTACTTCTCTTCACGCTGCCGGGCCTGGCCGGTCTGGGCCTCTGGCTCACCGGACCTTCGGCCCGCGCCTCCCGCGCCCTCTCGCTCGGGTTCGGGTCCGTGATCCTGATGCTCGCGCTGCGCCTGGTCGATGACACGGCGGAGGGTCGCGTGCTCGTTCACGCCTTCGGCGGCTGGCGGCCGCCCTTCGGCATCGCCTTCGCCGCGGATCGGCTGTCGGCGCTGTTCGTCGCCCTGCACGCGCTGCTCCTGCTCGTCACCCTGGCGGCGCTGCGCCCGGAGTCCCACGGCGAGGCGGTCGTGAGACGCGCCCATCCGCCGCTGTTCATGCTGTCGCTGGGTCTCTTCGGCGGATTCCTCACGGCGGACCTCTTCGATCTGTTCGTCATGTTCGAGCTCGTACTGGTTGCCTCCTATCTGCTCCTCCAGGTCCCGGGCTCGCGTCGCTCCCTCGCCGGCATGCTGCCGACGATCGTCGTGAATCTGCTGGCGTCCGCGCTCTTCCTGGCCGGACTGGGGCTGCTCTATGGGATCGGCGGGTCGGTGAACGTCGCCGATCTGCACCGCGAGCTCCCCGCTGCGCCCCAGGAGCTGAGGCGGATCGCCCTGGGCATGCTCGTCGTCGCCTTCGCGACGAAGGCGGCACTCGTTCCGCTCTGCTTCTGGATGCCGGCGACCTATCCCACGCTCTCGGCGCCTCTCTCGGCACTCTTCGCCGGCATCATGACGAAGCTCGGGGTGTACGCCCTGCTGCGGATCCAGCCCCTGATCGCACTGGATCCGCTGCTCTCCCAGGGCCTCGTCTGGGCGGGAGGGGCCTCGGCGATCCTCGGGGTCCTCGCGGCCCTGTCCCAGTACGAGGTGCGTCGCCTGCTCTCCTTCCACAGCGTCTCCCAGGTGGGCTACATGGTGCTGGCGATGGGACTCGCCAGCCCGGCGGGAATCGCAGCGGCGACCTTCTTTGCGCTCCACCACTCCCTGGTGAAGTCCGCCCTCTACCTGGTCGCCGACGAGCTCGAGCGCCGGAACGCGAGTCGGGACCTGCGCAAGATGGACTTCCGACGAGCGGGCGGCGGCGCGCTCGTGGCGTGCTTCGTCGTCGCCGGGTTCTCGCTGGTCGGCATGCCCCCCTTCTCGGGATTCTTCGGCAAGCTCGTGGTCTTCCGCGCGGCGGTCGACGCCGATGCCTGGGCCGGGCTCGTCCTGCTCGTCGTGGCCTCGGTCTTCACCCTCGCGAGCATGCTGAAGATCTGGCGCTTCGCGTTCCAGACGGTCCCGGCCGACAGCCTGGACCCGGCGGCGTCGCCCGGCCGCGGCGGGCCGCTGGTCGCCATGCTGGTCCTGATCCTCGCCCTCGGGTTCGCGGCGGGTCCGATCCAGGAGTTCAGTGCCGAGGGGGCCGAGGCCCTACTCGACACCGAAGTCTACGACCGTGCGGTGCTCTCGGCCGAGGGGCACCCGGGCCCGGCGAGCGAGGCACGCTGATGTCGACGTTCTACATCGCGATCCTGACCGGGCTGGCCTGGATGGGCCTGACCGCCGACTTCGGGTGGGGGGTCTTTGCCGTGGGGGCCGGCCTCGGTCTGGTCCTCATGCGGATCGCGGGCGTTCGCTCGCGGCGTCCCTTCGGGCCGGTGCGCGCGCTGCGCCTCGCCTGGCAGGGGCTGCAGCTGTTCGCGGTCTTCCTGTGGGAGCTCGTCGTCGCCAACCTCGAGCAGCTCCGGGTCATCCTCGCGCCGCGCATCGCCGTGACCCCGGGCTGGATCCGCATCCGAAGCGACCTGGAGACTCCCGCCGCGCGGGCCCTGCTCGGCGTGATGATCTCGCTCACCCCGGGAAGCCTCACCTACGAAGAGGGTCCGACGGAGGACGGGAGCTGGATCCTCAGCCTTCACGTGCTCGATCTGCGCGACGAGGAGCAGCTCGTCGCACAGATCCGCAGTCGGTTCGAGTCCCGCCTGCGAGCGATGGAGCGCCTGTGACCAGCGCAATCCAGAGTCTGAGCCTGGGGATCCTGGCGCTGTCGGCGGTGCTCGTCCTGGTGCGCGCCTGGCGTGGCCCGACGGTGTTCGATCGCGCGCTCGCCTTCGAGACCCTCTCCCTCATCGTCGTGGGCACGCTCCTGCTGCATCCCGCGGCGTACCTGGATGCGGCCCTCGGTCTCGCCCTCTTCTCCTTCGTCTCGGTGGTGCTGCTCGGCTATTTTCTCGGGAGCGGGGAGTTTCCCCATGAGTGAGGGAGGACTCGCCCTGACTGGCTCCCTGCTGTCGCTCCTGGGGGCGCTACTCTTTCTCGTGGCGGCCCTCGGGCTCCTGCGGCTGCCGGACTACTACACACGGATCCACGCGCCGACCAAGGCCGCGACCCTGGGCCTGCTCCTCGTCTCCGCAGGCTCGATCCTCCTCTATGAGGGACGCGACGCCACCTTCTGGCTGGAGAAGGTGCTACTCGTGCTCTTCGTGCTGATCACCGTCCCCGTGAGCACTCAGATGATGGTTCGCGGGGCCGCGGCCCGCGGCGTGCCTCACGCGCCGGAGACCCGGGGCGAGCCCGTCGCCGAGGCGGTCGGGCGCGTCGACGAGGGGGAGGATCCGGTCGTCCCCCCGGTAGAGGGCTGAGCCATGGCGGGAAGGGGATTCGGCGGACTGGGGAAGGCGCTCCTGGTAGTGCCCCTCGCTCTGGGGCTCTTCTGGGCGAGCCTCGCTCTCTGGATCGACGCCCCGCTGCCGAAGCCGCTGCGGGCGGTGGTGGCGGGAGGCTTCGGGGTCGGCGCCCTGCTCCTGCTGATCCGGGTGCGCCCCTTCGTCCGCGGTGTGGTGATGGCGGGGCTGCTCTTCCTCGGCGTCGCGACCTGGTGGGCGTTCATCCCCCCCAGCAA
>CALDCK010000477.1 GCA_937937315.1 uncultured bacterium | reverse complement strand
GAGGACGGCTTCGAGGCCGTCTTCCCGCCGCCGGAGCTCTGCACCGACAACGCTGCCATGATCGCGGCGGCCGGCGCCCGCCTGCTCGCCCGGGGCGACGCCCACGGGCTGGGCCTCAACGCCTTCTCCCGCGTCCCTCTGGGCACTGCTCCCTGGGCGGATCCGGCGACCGGGTGAGCACCTCCGCCGTACGCGCCTTCCTCGACCGTCACGGCCTGGCGGCGCGACGCGACCTCGGCCAGAACTTCCTGGTCGATGCCTCCGTGGCCGAGCGGCTGGTGATGCTCGCCGGCGTCGAGCCGGGGGAGGGCGTCCTCGAGATCGGAACGGGTCTCGGCATCCTGACCCGGGCGCTGGCGGATCGCGGCGCCCGGGTCTGGAGCGTCGAGGTGGACGCCGGACTGGTGCGGGCCCTGCGCGCCGAGTCCACGCTCCCGCCCTCGGTAACGCTGATCCACGGCGATGCCCTGGCCATCGATCTCCAGGCGCTGGCGCTCGAAGCCGGCCCCGCCGCCCACGTCGTGGCGAACCTTCCCTACTCGATTTCGGCGCCCCTGCTGCGGCGCCTGCTCGACCTGCGCGAGCATCTCTCGGACTGGTCGGTGATGCTCCAGCGCGACGTCGCCCAGCGTCTGCTGTCGATGCCCGGGTCCCGCGACTACGGCTCTCTCGCGGTGCTCCATCACCTCACCGTCACCGTGGAGAAGGGGATGGACCTCTCCCCGCAGTGCTTCTTTCCCGTGCCCCAGGTGCGATCCACCTTCGTCCGGGTCCGTCCCCTCCGGCCGGCGCCCGTCGCGGCCGAGGAGCTCCTCGGCGTGGAGGCCTTCGTGCGGGCTGCCTTCTCGAAGCGCCGCAAGACGCTGCTGAACGCCCTGCGCGGCAGCGCCTTCGAGACGAGCGCGGTGGAGGACGCGCTGCGTCGGTCCGATCTCCCTCGCGAGGTGAGGGCCGAGCAGCTCGAGCCCGACGCGCTCCTCGCGCTGGCCCGCGCGGCCCGGGGCTGAGGTGGAAGGCCCGGAGCTCTTCGAGGCCCTCCTCGAGCTGGCGGAGTCCGTGGGGCTGCGGGTGCAGCGGGTCGGGCGGCAGCCGGCCCTCGATGGTCTGTCGCCGAGTGCGAGCGCCGTGGTCCGGGTACGCGGCGAGGTGCGCGTCCTGCTGGCGGACCCGGACCCCCTGGAGGCCCGGATCGCCCTGCTGGCCCGGGCCCTGCGCGATCACGCCGGTCCGGCCCTCGAGGAGCGATTTCTGGCTCCGGCTCTGCGCGCCTGTCTGGAGGAGTAGACTGGCCCGCTCATTCACGGAGGGAGACCGAGGGAGATGGGAGCGCTGAAGGGCAGGACCGCGTTGGTGACCGGCGCCAGTCGGGGAATCGGTCGAGGGATCGCGATCGCGCTGGGTGAGCAGGGCTGCACGGTATACGTCACCGGGCGCACCAGCGGCGGCGGGGAGCGCACCGTCGAGGCGACCGCGGCGGCGGTAAAGAGCGCCGGTGGCGAGGGGCGACCGGTCTGCTGCGACCACGGAGACGACGCGCAGATCGAGGCGCTCATCCAACAGGTGCGCGAAGAGGTGGGACACCTCGACCTGCTGGTGAACAACGTCTACAGGATCCCGGATCCCCCCGCCTGGGGAGGAGGCTTCTGGGATCACCCCATCCGGATCTGGGACGATCAGGTGGGAATCGGCCTGCGTGCCCACTACGTCGCCAGCTGGCACGCGGCGCCTCTCCTCTTCGAGGCCGGGCCGGGGGCTGCGATCCTGAACGTCTCGTCGCCGGGGGGCCAGACCTATCACTTCTCGAGCAGCTATGGCGCGGGAAAGGCCGGGCTCGATCGCCTGACGAAGGACATGGCCCAGGAGCTGCGCCCGAAGGGCGTCGCCGCGGTCGTCCTCTATCCCGGCGCCGTCTCCACGGAGTTCATCGTCGACTCTGCGGCCCAGACGGGGTTGGATCTCTCGAAGCTCCAGACCCCTCTCTTCGTCGGGCGCACGGCGGCTGCGCTGCTGGCCTGCGACGACCTGATGGAGCGCTCCGGCAGCATCCAGTGGGTCGAGGATCTCGCCGAGGAGTTCGATCTTACCGACGAGAACGGGGTCCGACCGCCGGGCTATCCGCGCCGCGGTGAGACCTGAACGACGCGGGGCGTCGGGTGATCCCTGGTAGCTGGGAGGGCCGCCCGCCTTCGGGCTTCTGAATATGAGCTACGCGGTCGAAGTCTTTCGTGCAACCGATCTCGTCACCGGGGGCGGCCGAGAGCCGGAGGACTTCGAGGCCGTCTGGCGACGGATGCCGATCGCCGAGGGCGCCTGGCGCGGGAACGGATCGCTGCAGGTCGGCGGGGAGCGCCTCTTCGTCAAGGCCAACCGCCTTGGCCTCGGCATCAAGCCGAAGCGGTGGGGACGGCGCTGGGACATCGAACGTGAGGTCGAGGCCTGGCGACGGCTGCGCGACAGCGGTCTCCCCCTGGTTCGCCCGGTGGCCTGGGGCGTGGAACGGGTGCTCGGCCTGCCGGTGCGCAGTTTCCTGGTGATGGAGTGGATCGACGCTGGCGTCGACTTCGAGCAGTGGCTGCGGGCGCGAGCCGGTGAGTCCGACGCCGAGGCGAGGGCCGCGCGGCACGCGGTAGGTACGGGCGTCGGCGACGTGATCGCCGCCCTGCATCAGCGGGGATGGGTGCACGGAGATCTCGCGGCGCGCAACCTGCTCGTCAGGGAAGAGGGTGAGGAGCCGCGCTTCCTGCTGCTCGACCTGGCCCGGGTCCGTCGGACGGACGGCCGGGGGCGCCTCGCACTCCTCGACCTCTACCGGCTGGCGAAGACCGCGATGAAGGCGGGCATGAGTCAGGACGAGGCGGTCTGGGCGCTCGAGCCGGCGGCCGGGGAGCGCGCTCGGGAGATCGCCTTGCGGACCCGGCAGATCCGCGCGATCCGCTGGCGGTTCCCCCGCAAGCTGCGTCACTGGGCCTGGCTCCGCCTGGGCCTCTGAGTCGCAGTCCAGGCAGGTCGTCGGGAGCTTCGGACGCGGAGCCGCCTCCGGCGCCTGCGGAGGCCCCAGAGCGAGACCCCGGCCAGCAGCTCGACCAGGGTCGTCTGGGCGGGAGCGTGCAGCAGCGTCGCCGGCGGTGCGAGGGACAGGCCCGGGTCGTTCGACGTGACGCTGTCCATCGTACCCGTGGTGACCACGCGGTTGCCGTCGGGGAAGGCGGTCCCCGCGCCTGCTGGAGGGTCGGGTCCGCCTCGATGGTGGCGGCGGTCGCCCCCTGCTCCGCATCGGGTAGCCCGACTCGAGCCGACCGAGGATCGCGGAGTGCTCGCCGTTGCCCCCGCTCATCGGCCCCTACGCCGATCCACTCGCCCTGGGCAGTACGGCCAGCGCCTCCACCTCACAAAGGAGTTCGGGGCGGCAGATCGGCGCCACGACCAGTGCGTTGGGGAAGCCCTCGAAGCCGGCTTTGCGGAGCTTCTGCCGAAGGCGCTCGGCGTCTTCGGGGTGCTTCAGGTAGGTAATGGCCGAGACCACGTCGCCGAAGGTCGCCCCCTGGCCCTCGAGCAGGGCGGCGACGTTCACGAGCATGCGTTCGGCCTGGGCCTCGAAGTCGCCTGGATGTGCCGTCCTGCCGACCTCGTCGATGCTCGCGGTCCCCGAGACGTGGAGCGCGATCTTGTTCGTCTCCACCACCCTCATCCCGCGGGCGAAGTCGGAGCCGTACGCCATCGCCTCGTTGAGCGTCGGCGCGCTCATCGGCGTGCGAACGAGCGGGCGTGTCATCCGGGCCGCGTACACGCCCAGGCAGAGATCGTGCCCCTCGGGTCCCGGCCCGCCGCCGATGCCGGTGCTGGCCGGGGCCGGATCGATCCCACGCGCCTCGAAGAACTCGCGCCGCGCCCGGTTCAGGTCCGCGTAGTCCCGATCCATCTCGCGTAGATGGATCCAGGTGCGCACGACGTCGCGGAAGTCCATCCCTGCCCGCTGGAGCAGGTCTTCGGCGGCGGCGAACATGGCGAGAGTCTGCTCGTAGGCGTCCTCACCCGACCCGTAGAGCCCGCCCGCGTAGAGCCGAGCCTCCTCGCCGACGTGGACCCGAAGGCCGTGGGAACGGGCGCATTCGGCACAGCCGCAGACGGGCCGGGCGTCGAAGGAGTCGACGCGCAGCGGCCCCTCGTTCGGAAGGACCGCCTGCACCGAGACCTCCAGGCGGGCCCCCTCGTTCAGCGGGGGCTGCTCGATCTCGGTGGTGGCCGGTCGGTGGGGCGCCGCCCCACCCGCTGCGAGAGCTCTTCGGCGCGCCTCACGCACGGCCCCCAGGTCCGCTCGCAGAGTCCGCAGGAAGAGCGTCTCCCAGACGACCGACGCGAAGCTCGCCCCCTCGGCCTCGAGAACGCCGAGGATCGCGCGATAGATCTCCTCGGCCTGGGTGCCGGCGTCGGCCCCCGCAGCCTCCCCGAGAGGCTGGCAGAGGAAGAAGAGCTCACGGGCCTCGGGGCCTTCCACGCGACGCAGGACGATCGAGCAGCTCTGCGTCTCGATCTTCTCGGCAGGGGAATGGGGAGGCACGGGGATCCTCTGGCCAGCGGCGGCCGGGCTCGGGGCTCGAGCGACACCCGTGCGCGAAGGCCCTAGAGCCGCCTCGGGCGGAACCGATAGCGCACGGAAACACCGAGGGCCGGACCGCTCGATCTGGCGGCCCGGCCCTACGGGTCAGAGCTCAGCTGGCTCTTCGGCTGCGGGCGGCTAGCACCCGTCCGTCGGCAGCTCTCCGTCCGGCTCGGAGGAGACGTGCGTGATCTGTCCCTTGGGCTTGTTCTTCTCGAAGCAGTTGCCCGAGGACGCCTCGAAGAGGTTGAAGTAGGTGAGGTCCGCGGCCAGGGCTGCGAGCGGGCCCGGAGGTGGGTTCAGCCCGTTGCCATTCAGCTTGTTGAGGGAGATCAGGTTGTTGTTCGCCTCGGGAGGGGCCTGCGGTGGGCTGTTGACGCAGTTGCGGTTCGGGTCGCCCGTCGCAGTTGCCGTGCACCATCCGAGGACCCCGATCCCGACGTATTCGTTGTTCTCGACATCGTTCTTCGAGACCGAGTGGTCGGAGACGCCCAGGAGCAGGACCCCCACGCCAGACGGCAGGCCGGCCTGGAAGCTTCCCGGCGGCGCCGGGTTCGGAGACAGGTTGTTCTTGTAGATCTGGTTGTGCTCGAGCACCCAGTTGGCCATGACCGGAAGCTGGGCGTTGCCGGCCGCGTTCGGGTGGAAGAGGCCGACGCCCACGACGTTGTCGTGGATGTCGTTGTGAGTCGCTTCGACGTTATTGGAGACCGTGATCTCGAAGCCGATCACGCTGTCGTAGAGCTCGTTCCCGATGACGCGAACGTTCTCGGAGGCCGCCACCCACATGGCGGTGTCCAGCGAGCCGTAGGAGACGTTGGCCGCGACCACCCCGTTCGCGGAGATGGTCGGGTAGATCCCGTTGTTGAGGTTTCGGACCGAATCGTTGCGGAAGATCTTGAAGTCGTTGACGAAGCGGGTCTGGATCCCGTTGCGCGGGAAGTCCTCGACGCTGAAGCCACGGATGTAGAAGCCCTGCAGCTCATCGGGGCAGCCACCGACCGGGACGCCCGGCCCGCAACCCGCGGGAGCGGCATAGACGCCCGTCCGCTGAGTCCCGTACTGAACGAGGCGGACCTTGCCGGATTCGCCGTGTCGGAAACTCCTTGCGCCAACCAGGCGGAGGTCGTCGGTGGTGATGTGGAGTCCGAAGTCGGTGTTCCCGGTTTCCTGGTAGACCCCGGGGTCGACGAGGATCGTGTCGCCCGGAGAGGCGAGGTCGATCGCTGCCTGGATCGACTCGCCCGGTGAGACGCGATGCACGGCCGCGCTGGCGGCGGTGGCGGTAGCGAGTAAGGCGACTGCGAGCAGGGTGCAGAAACGGCGCAGATTCATCGTGGTTCTCCAGCCTTGAGCCTTGGCTTCGGTTTTCGGTTGCTGGGGGAGTGGTTGGCCGTGGGCTTCCGTCGGACGGACCCCGGGCGCACCCACTTGCCCCAACGCTATCCTCCTCCTACGCGGATGCGCGTGATTTGTCAATCTCGAATGCACTGCGAGACAGCCCGCGCTCGCTACGCGCTGCCGTCGGAGCGCACCCCCAAGGGGATTCGATTGACTTCGCTTCCCCCGATCATCCAGAATCGTCCCGGGGGGCAGCTGGCCGCGGGGACCGCCGTTAGGCGCGACCGTTCACTCCACAGGGGGCAGGTTTCCGAAGCGATGGACGTGCAAACCACAGCTCGATCCGGCGGAGATGCCCACGCGAGCGCGGCTCCCGGCGGAGCCAGGCTCCTGCTCGTCGCGCTGCTGACCCTCTGCGCCTGCGGACCGGATTCCGCGCCTGCGCCGCTGGCGTTTCCGGGTGAGCCGTCTGGCCAGCTCGAGATCTCCTATCCCATCGATGAAACGGTGTTTCCGCCCGAGATCGTCGCCCCGACCTTCGTCTGGAGCGACGAGACCGAGGGCGTCGAGCGATGGGCGGTCCTGCTGCGGCTGGGCCCGACGGAGGAGGTGCTCCGGTTCCCGACGACAGAGCCGCACTGGCGACCCCCGGAGCAGGACTGGGCCGAGATCAAGCGGCGAACCGAGGAGCGCGACGGAGAGGTTGCGATCGTCGGCACCGGGCCGGAGGCGGGGCCCCTCTCCGCCGCGATCATCCGCATCACGACGTCCACGGACCCGGTGGGGGACTCGATCTTCTACCGCGAGGTTCCGCTCCCGTTCCTCGATGCCGTCCAGGACCCCTCGCGCATCCGCTGGCGTTTCGGCTCGATCGACTCCGAGACCCAGCCGCCCATCGTCCTCGAGGATCTGCCGGTCTGCGGGAACTGCCACTCCTTCTCCGGCGACGGCGGTGTCCTCGGCCTCGACGTCGACTACGGCAACGACAAGGGCGGCTACGCTGTCCTCCCGGTCTCCCAGCAGATGGTGATGAACGACGAGAAGATCATCACCTGGAGCGACTACCGGAAGGACGACGGCGAGCTCACCTTCGGACTCCTCTCCCAGGTCTCGCCCGACGGCCGCTACGTGATCAGCACGGTCGAGGACCGTTCGGTCTTCGTGGCGGTCGACATCCTGGCTTTCAGCCAGTTGTTCTTTCCCATCCAGGGGATACTGGCGTACTACGACCGACAGGCG
>CALDCK010000476.1 GCA_937937315.1 uncultured bacterium | reverse complement strand
GACGTCCACGACCACCACGTCCGCGGATGCGATCACCGACGGATCGCTCGAGGCGTCCAGGTTGCCCGCGGCCTTCGCCGCAGCCGTGGCCTCGATGAGACGCGGGTCCGAGGTGCCGAAGGGGAACTCGCCCCCGCGCAGCGCGTCGATCCGTTGCTGGCCCGCCGCCGAAGGAAGGTCGAGGCCGACCACCTCGAAGCAGGGTTGGTCCCGGGCGTCCCGCGCCGAGGCGGTGGCCACCGCCATCGCGGCGCCCACGAAGCCCAGGCCCTGGACGCAGACGGTGGGACGCGCTGCGGCATCGCTCTGGGGGTTCGCGCTTCGGGTCATGGTCGCATCTCCTGTGCCGACTCCAGGTCTCGCTCCACGATCGGTGCGATGACGTCCGCCAGCAGGTTCATCGGCACCAATCGGCAGCCGCGTTCGAAACTCGTTTCCTCGATGAACTTCACGTTTCCGACATCGAGGCTGGAGGGGAGGAGAACGACGGTGTCGATGCGGTAGGTGTCCAGGGTCTCCCGAAGGTCGCGGATCTCCGAGATCACCGGGATCCCACCCACCCGGCTGCGACGGTGGCGCTCGTGGGGCGTCAGGATGCCGACCACCTCGTAGTCGTGTTCGGGAAGGGTCGAGAGGATGTGGAGGCAGGCCTCCAGCTCGATGTCCGATCCGATCGCGACGAGGCGCCGCGCCGGCCCGGCCGTGAGGGCCCGGTGACTCAGGCGCGCGTTCTGGACGTAGGCCATCGCCGTGATCGCGAGAGCGAAGGTCCCGGCGTCGATCAGCAGGGCCCCGGGCGAGAAGTCCCGAAGGTTCAGCAGGAACGAGCCCAGCACGATCAGCCCGGAGCCGGCGAGTGTCGCGACGACGAGCCGCGAGACCGCGGCCACCGAGAGCCGTCCGCCGCTCAGACTGCGCAGTGGGACCGGCAGCAGCAGCAGCGTCGCCGGTCGCAGGAGAGCCGCCAGGATCAGGAGCGGCAGGTGCGCCTGGAGATCGAACTCCCCGCCGCTGCCGCCGCGCTGGAGCGCAACGGCGAGGGCCATGCTGAGGGGGGCCAGGACGAAGGAGCTGCGGAGCAGGCTTCGCGTGAGCGCCCGGGACTTCTGGAGCACATAGGTGAAGTGCAGCGCGTAGAAGAGCAGCCGGTAGACGATCAGGGCAAAGAGGAAGAAGCCCGTGTCGAGCAGGGGGATCAGGCGCCCCATGCTGCCGTGGCCCAGCCAGAACATCCCGAAGACGATGGCCGAGGTGCTGCCGATCGCGCACCAGAGGGCGCTCTGGAATTCTTCGGCGCTGATGGCCGTGGGCAGGGAGCGCGGGATCCGGAGCGCCAGCAGGAAGAGGGGCTTCACGACGGCGGCGAGGAGGAGCGCATCGAGGGCGAGGGGCGAGTCGAGGGGCGTGCCCGTCGCGCCGATGGCGAGGGCCATTCCTCCGACCCCGATGGCGGAGAGGCCCAGGAAGGCGGCGAGCTGGCGCCCCCGGGTGACCACGGTGCTGCGCGTGAAGACGCCGAACACCACGGCGATCACACCGGCGGCGACGAGCCACAGGTCCGAGAAGAGGCCCGCGCTGTTGGTGTAGTCCGCGTCGCAGCGAAGCTTGTCTGGCAGGATGTGTGTGACGTAGAAGGCCTCCACGTCCTCGACGTCCGGTGGAAATTGCTCGGATTCGTTGCGCCCGCCCAACTGGGACGGGCCGAAGATCCCGGGTCGCACCCGCAGCACGACGTCCCAGAGCTCCGGGTAGTGCTCCACGAACTTCGGCACCTCCGGGCGGGGCCCCACGACGCTCATCTGGCCCGCCAGGACGTTCAGGAGCTGGGGCAGCTCGTCGAGCTTCGTGCGCTCCAGGAAGGCGCCGACCCGGGTGAGCCGCGTGTCGTAGCGCATCGTGAGCATCGGTCCCTGCACCGGCAGATCGTCGGGCATCTTCCGGAACTTCCACATCTTGAAGGGCGCGCGATCGCGTCCGATCCGCGTCTGCCGGAAGAAGACCGGACCTCGGCTGTCGAGCTTGATCGCGACGGCGATCAGCCCGAAGAATGGCAACGCGACGAGCAGCCCCAGGGCTGCCACGATCACGTCGAAGATCCTCTTTGCGGACAGATTCACGGGAGTTCCTGTTCTTCCCATGACGTCAGTGGACACGTCCGGCTCTCCGGTGACGGCTTCGTATCGTCGGTTTGCGGGGCTGTGGAAGGGGTGGGACGTGGGGGTCGAGGCGGTCGAGGCGGTCGCCCGGAATCGGGCTCCGGGGCCTCGCGGGTCCCGCTAGGCGTTGGGGCGAAGCGGGGAGTCGTCTCGGGAGGCAGGCGCTGCTTGCTGCTCGAGGATCGCCAGCAGCTCACCGGCAACTGTGTCGACGTCCTCGTCGGCCAGGTCCGGGTAGAAGGGCAGGGAGAGCTCGCGATTGCTGAGCTCGCCCGTCGCCCGCAGGCTCGGGGTGTCCTGATCGCTGTAGGCGCTGAAGGTGTGGATGGCGGGGTAGTGGACGCTGGTCTGGATGCCGCGCTTCTTGAGCTGCTCCACCAGCGCCGTCCGATCCGTTCCTGCGGGCAGGACGACGGGCAGGATGTGGACCCCGGTCTCCTCGAGCTCGTCCGCATGGCGGCCTTCGGTGAAGGGCAGCTGGACCGCCGTCCCGTCGAAGGCGGCGGCGTAGCGCTGGAAGAGCTGTCGTCGCCGCTCGAGGCGCTTCGGGAGCCGCCCGAGCTGGACCCGAAGCAGCGCGGCGCGGATCTCGTCGATCCGGTAGTTGAAGCCCGGGACGATCACGTCGTAGCTCGAGGCGCGCCCTCGCTTGCGGTCCAGGGTGGGGACCGTCATTCCGTGGGAGCGCAGGCGTCGAAGCGACTCTGCGAGCTCCGCGTCGTCGGTGATCAGGGCGCCGCCCTCGCCGCAGGTGGCGTTCTTGTTGGAGTAGAAGCTGAAGCAGCCCACCCGGCCGTGGAGGCCCAGCATGCGGCCGCGATGCCGGGTGAAGAGGGCGTGGGCGCAATCCTCGATGATCGGGATGCCCCGGGGCTCGGCGATCGCGCGGATCGCCTCCATGTCGCAGGCGAAGCCCGCGTAGTGGACGACGACGATCGCCCGGGTGCGGTCGCTCAGGGAGGCCTCGATCGCCGCTGGATCCACGGCGAGATCGTGGCTGCCGACCGAGGCGCACAATCGAATGTCGGCGCCGAGGGCCCTGGGCGCGCTGGCGCTGGCCACGAACGTGAGGGAGGGACAGATGACCTCGTCTCCCGGGCCCAGCCCGAGGGCTGCGCTGGCCAGGTGGAGGGCGGCGGTACCGTTGGCTACCGCCACAGCGTGGGCGGCGCCGGTGGCGCCCCGGATCTCCTCCTCGAGGGCCTGGACTTCTTCGCCCATCGTGAGCCAGCCGCGCTCGAGGGGCCGGATCACGGCCTCGATCTCCTCGCGGTCGAATCGGGCGTCGAAGAAGGGGATGCGCCGCGTCGTCATCCGTCCGCCGGATCCTTCTCCAGGTGGGGGAGGAATGCGTCCCGATGGGCGTCGAACGTCTCGGAGGCCTTTGCGTGGTCCTCGTGTCGGCCGATGTCGAGCCAGTGCCCGTCGAAGAGATGGGCGCGGATGGCCAGGTCCTGGTCGAGGCAGATCGCCATCAGATCGTCGAAGCCGAAGTACTGGTCCCGGGGAATGAGGTCGAGAAGCCCGGGCTGGATGGCGTAGATGCCCATGCTGCACGGGAGCGAGATCGTCGGCTTTTCCCGGAAGCCCGTGATGCGGCGACCGCCGTCGAGGTCGAAGACACCGAGGGAGATCTCCACCTTCTTGTGATACGTGCCGACCGAGAGGCTCGCCTGACTCGAGCTGTGCTCCTTCATGAAGTTCCGATAGTCGAAGTCGGTGAGCAGGTCGCCGTTGGCGACGATGAAGGGCTCGTCGAGGTCGTTCACCAGGGTCACGGCCCCGATGGTGCCGAGGGGCTCCTTCTCCCACACGTAGTCCACCTCGGCCCCGAAGCGACTGCCGTCGCCGATCACGGCCATGATCAGATGGCCGAGATGACCGAGGGTGATCGTGATCCGCCGGAATCCCTGCCCGACGAACTGATGGACCATGGTCTCGAGGATCGGCCCCTCGCCCACGGGCACCAGGGGCTTCGGAAGCACCGTCGTGTAGGGGTGTAGGCGAGTGCCGAGTCCGCCCGCTTGGATGATGACCCGATTCATGAGCGCGTGGTTCCTCTCAGCATTGCGTGCAGCGTCAGCAGGTGCGAGGGCTGCTCAGCGGCGTCCCCCCGGGAGCCCTGAAGCGCTCCATCGTGGGGGATGACCCTCGCTATTTCAAGCCAAAAATCCCAGAATATTGAATCGTTTGGTTACGGAGTTGCGGGCCTCGAGCGCCCGGATCGAGCTCGTTCAGGCGCGGGTTGGGGAAAGGAACTCCACCAGGAACGTGGCGAGGACGGCCACGGTGAGAGCGAGAGCGAGGCCGAAGGCCATCAGCATTTCGCGCCGGAGGGTGACGGGAGTCAGGGGGATCTGGCCCTTTGTCAGAACGCGGATGTTGGCGGCCCGCTCGTTGCGGTTCAGCTCGTCCGCGAGGCGCGAGTCCGCCAGGCGCTTCGAGCTGGTCCGGTAGCGCAGCTCGGCCACGTCGCGGCTGCGAATCAGGTCTTCGTGCTCGCGGAGGAGCTGGGGCAGCTGCGCGAACATCCCATCGAGCGTTTCGCGCTTCGCTTCCAGGCGCTGGCGCTCGGACTGGAGGTGGGCCAGTCGCGTGCGATGCCGTTGCCCCGTAGCGCCGAGGCGACCGTCGAGGAACTCCGAGACCAGCGCGATCTCCCTGCGCACGAGCTCGAGATCGCGGTTCACTCCCCGGCCCATGCGCTGTTCCTGGAGCTGGAGCTCGAGGAGCTTCGCGCGGGCGTCGGTGATCGCCTGGGCCTCGGGCTCGCTGCGGACGCGAGTGATCTCGTCCCGGATCGTGACGAGCTGGCCGTTCACATGCTCGCGCTCGCGCTGCAGCGTCTCGCGGGGCGCTTGCGGCGAGAAATCCGGATAGCGCGACTGGAAGTCGCGCAGGGCCTCATCGGCCGCTTGGAGCTGTTTCTGGTAGAGCGGAACCTTGTCGCGCAGGAAGGTGATCGCTTCATGATCGCTGAAGATCTCGACGTGCTTCTCCATGAAGCGATCGATCAGGGCTGTGACGCCCTGTGCCGCGCGCTGAGGGTCCGAATGCCGGAAGGACACCCGGATCACGTCGGCGTCGGGCACCGCATGCGCGTACAGGTTGCCCTTGAAGATGCTGGCGGCACGCTGCACCACGAGGTCGTCGACTCCCTCTTCGGGCACGAGGTCCGGGTACAGGGCTTCGACGCCGACGGACTGAACCGCTTCCGCGACCACCTCCGCGCTGCTCAGGATCTGCAGCTCGGAGTTGATCACCGTCTGCTGATCGCGGTTGATGAAGACCTGCTCCTCTCCGACCTCGGTCCGGTAGACGAACTCCCGGCCGAACTTCACGAAGAGCAGGGTGGTCGACTCGTAGAGGGACTCCTGGGAGAGCGCCGCGAAGACGCTCGGTATGGCGACCAGCAGGAATGCCGCGAGCAGCACCCGGCGGCGGCGCCGCAGGATGCCGAAGAGGTCTTCGATCCGGATGAAGCCCTCGAGGTCCGGCGAGACCGGCGCCCAGGCTGCGTCCGAGAGCACGTGGGCCGGCGCCGGGGGCGGGCTCGTGTCCGCCGTCGGGGTCGAGATCGAACGCCTCGCGATGGGTGCGAGGGTGCGATCGCCGGGCCGCGCCTTCCGGGGCTCACGGGACCGGCGTGAGCCGGGCTCGAGAGGTTCCCACTCACTCATGCTCATTCGATCTACCCATCAGGCTCTCCGACGGCGCGTTGCCTGCGCCGCCCTCGATCCGGTTCTGGACCCGCGTTCGGGTGGCGTAGTCCTGGAAGGCTTCTGCGAGGCGCGTGTTCTCGTGGGGCAGGCGTACGGCAAGGCGCAGCAGGTGCCGCTCGCCTGCGAACTTGCTCGACACGTCCTTGACGAAGGTGTCCCGCTCCGAGAGCAGGTGATCGACCAGGGCTTCCGCGTCGATGTCCGGAGCCAGGGTGAGCAGCAGGAAGTTCGCGCCGCTGGGATGGACCTCGTCCACGCAGTCCGTGCGACGGAGCATCTCCGAGAAGGCTTCGCGATCGCGGATGGTCAGGCGGAAGGACTCGTCGAGCGAAGAGCGGTGCTTGAGGATCACCTCCAGAAAGTGCTCGGCCAGCGAGTTGAGGTTCCAGATCGGCAGTCGATCCCGCACGAAGGCGTTGGTGGCCTCGCTGCAGGTGTAGGCGTATCCGAGGCGGATGCCGGGGACGCCGAGGCACTTCGAGAGGCTCTTGAGAACGATCACGTTCTCGAGGGGCTCCTCCTCGAGCCGGCCGATGATGGAGGGGTGATCGGTGAAGTCGATGAACGACTCGTCCACCACGATCGTCTTCTCCGGATGCCGCGCCGCGAAGTCGTAGATCCACCCGGTCGGGACCACCGACCCGGTGGGATTGTTCGGATTCACGAAGACGACGACGTCTCGCGAGTCGGCCCGGATCTCGATCTGCTCCGGGTCGATCCCCACGTCGTCCCCATAGGTGTGGGTGTCGACGAAGAGACGCTCGTACTCGCCGAAGGTGGGGGAGGGGATCAGCCCGCTCTTGCCCTCGAATCGGGCGCGCAGGATCGGGAAGCACTCCGAGGCGCCGTTCAGGACATGGAGACGATTCGGATCGACCAGAAGGTGGTAGCCGAGCTTCTCCTTCAGGACGTCCTGCTTCGATCCGTAGTTGTGGAGTAGTCCCTCCAGGTCGCTCCGCAGCTGGGAGATCATCGACCCGTCCGGAAAGTACATGTTCCGGATGAAGCAGAAGTCCGTGACGTCGTGGTTCCAGTACGCCCCGAACGTCGACTCGAGGATCTGCCGCCGCTCCTCGCGGTTGAACTTGAACTCCGCGACTCGCAGATCGTTCGGGTCGTCGACCTCCGCCCACTCCTCGCCCTCGATCAGCGCGGCGTGGATCGTCTCCCGCTGCATGTAGATCAGGATGCCGAGGATGAGCTCGTAGTAGCAGTTGTCGTCGATGACCTTCGCGTAGTAGGTCAGGAGCTGCTTGAAGACGGTGTTACAGAACTCCTTCGAGAACTTGTAGATGTTGAGGGTCTTGAACTTGTCCGAGAAGTCGAAATCCATCCCCTGGAGGTGGGGAGGGATGACGTTGCTGATCACGTCTCCCTGGAGGGTCACGACGGTTCCGTCCATGCCCCGCTGGAAGCGGTCGACGAGGGCCACGTTCTCCCGAGGGGAGTCGAGGAGGCGACGAATCACCGACGGCTCGTAGACGAGGTCGGACTCGATGAGGACGACGTCGTCGTCGACCTCGAGCTCCTCGAACGCGAGCGCGAGAGAGTAGATGTTGTTCGTCTCGTCGTAGCGGGCGTTGTGGACGAAGGTGAAGCGCACGTCCGGGAAGTTGCTGGTCAGGAAGGCCGTGAGCTGGTCCTTCCGGTACCCGGTGACGATGGCGATGTCGGTGATCCCGTTGTCGACCAGGCCATCGATGATCCGCTCGATGATCGTCCGTCCTGCGACGTTGAGCAGGGTCTTGTGGGTCTGGTTCGAGAGCGGACGCATCCGCCTGCCGTAACCGGCCGTGAGAATGATGGCTTTCATCGCGTGGACCCCATGGCTTCCTCTGATCTCCGGGGAATCGAACCTACTTCTCGCTGCTTCCGGGCGGCATGTAGAGCGACTCCTGCTGCTTCATCTCCGGAACCCCGATCAGCTCGTAGACCTCGGGCAGGGTGACGATCATGTCGTCTGCCGCGCTCGCGTGCCCCTCGGAGTGGATGCGCGCGAAGACCTGCTGCATCGCCTTGATCGACGCCCGCAGACCGTGGTTCGCGAAGATCACCACCCGGTATCCGGCCTCGGCCAGGATCTGGTAGGGGGTCGTGGCGTAGGTCGTCGGCACGCACACGAGAGGGGTCTCGCGATCCCACTGTGCCGCGAACTCGATCACCTCGTCGGGATCCTTCGACTTGCTGTGCACGAGCACCATGTCGGCGCCAGCGTCCGCGTAGAGGCGGCCGCGCTTGAGGGCCTCGTCCATCCCCCAGCCGGCGATCAGCGCCTCGGTGCGGGCGATGATCTGGAAGTCGCTGCTGTCCCGGGTGTCGAGGCACGCCCGGATCTTCCCGGCGTGCTCTTCCGGATCCACCAGGTCGCGCCTGACGCCCGTGTAGAAGGAGCAGCGCTTGGGGAAGACGTTGTCCTCGATGCAGATCGCGGAGACCCCGGCCTTCTCGTAGGAGCGGACCGTGTGGATCACGTTGATGGCATTGCCGTAGCCGGTGTCGCAGTCCGCGATCACCGGGAGGCCCGAGCACTCCACCATGAGGGAGGCGGCCGTCACGTTCTCGGTCATCGTGACGATGTTGGCGTCCGGGACGCCGTGGGCTGCGGAGATCTCGAACCCGGAGGCCCAGATCGCGTCGAATCCGGCCTCGCGCGCCAGGATCGAGCTCAGGCCATCGTGTGCGCCGGCGGTCCTCACCGTGGCGCCGCTATCCAAGAGTTCCTTCAGGGTCGGGTGCTGGCTCATTCTCGAAGCTCCTCTGCATCTAGTGCATTGCGAGCGGTGTCCCGCTCGCGTCTACGTGGAAAAGGTTTCAGACGGGTGTGGAATCAGACGAGGATCTCCCGCTCGCTGGCTTCCGTGTCGAGGGTTTCGCGCTTGTAGGCGTCGATGAAGGTCTGGATGCGGTCCCCGATCTGCTGCTGAGACTCGAAAGCCATCGCGCCGATGTGGGGGGTGAGCACGATGTTGTCGAGCTCGGCGAGGCGGGGGACGATGCCCTCTCCCTCGCGGCCGTGGACGTCGAGGGCGGCGCCTCGGAGGCCGCCTTCGCGGGTGAGTGCGTCGTAGAGGGCTTCCTCGTCGACGATGCCGCCGCGGGCGGTGTTGATCAGGTAGGCCCCGGGCTTCATGCGGGCGAGCACGTCCGCGCCGAACATGCCGCGGGTCGCGTCCGGATGGGGCGCGTCGGTGAGCGGCGTGTGGATGCTCACGTAGTCGGCTTCCGCGACGACGGTCTCGAAGCTCTCGGCAGTGATCCTTCGTGCGGCGAGGCGCTCGGTGGGATCCGGGGAGGAGGGTGCGACGCAGCCGATCACGTGCATGTCCCAGCCCGCTCCCAACTCGCCGACGCGGCCGCCGATGTTGCCGGCGCCGACGATGCCCAGGGTCTTGCCGCTCAGCAGGTTTCCGCCGAGGTCGGGCTTCGGCCAGTGGCCCTTGCGCACGCCGCGGTCTGCGAGGGCGACGTTCCGGGCGACGCCGAGCATCAGCGCGAAGGTGAGCTCTCCGACGGCATGGGCCGAGGGGCCGGGAATCCGGGTCACGCGGACTCCCGCAAGGCGGGCCGCGTCGATGTCGATGTTGTCGAAGCCCGAGCCGCCGCGGATCACCAGCTTCAGATCGGGCGCGGCCTCGAAGAGCTCCTTGTCGACCTGGGCGCCACTGCGCACGACCAGGACCTCGCGGTCGGCGGCGAGCTCGCGGATCTCCTCGGGAGCGCGGCCGATGGCCGAGACGACGTCGTGGCTGGACTCGAGCTGCGCGAGGGTCTCGGGAGAAATGGAGCTCAGCAGGATGATCTTCATGGGGGGCCTTGGAGCGGGTGCATGAGCGACGGCAGCGCCCGGCGGGGGACCGGGTGAAACCTCGCCCCGCGCGTCGGGGAGGGCGCGGGTGGCGGGGTCGGAGTCCGGAGTCTACAGAGCCTTACCGTCGGAGGGAAACACCATTTTGGGGATTCGGCCTCTTCCCGACGCCCTTCGCGTCCTTCACGCCGGTGTCGGGAGGAGTGGGCCGCGCTCGGGTGGATGCGAGGGGGTCCCCGCGGGCTTCCGATGCGCGTGCATCCGTAACAATAGGAGCCGAATCCTCCAGCTTCGTGTCACGCGGAATTGGCCCGTCCAGTGAAATTCTTTCGAGAGGGGGACGGGACCCTGGTGGGGATCCGGAGCGGCGCTCCGGCGCACCCGCTTTCTCCTTGCAAACCTCGTTTGGTTCTCCGAGGATGGAGTGGCGTCGTGTGGAGCTGTTCGTCAGCGGTAGACGCGGGAGACGGTCGTCGCCGGTTCGACCTCCCGGGTTCTCGCTGGCTGCTGAGAGGTAGAAGCGGAGATGCACCGGGTCATCATCCAGGCAGGCGGTCTGGGGACACGCCTGCACCCCTACACCACGGTCCTGCCAAAGCCCCTGGTCCCCGTGGGCGACCAGCCGGTCCTCGAGATCATGGTCCGGCAGTTCGTGTCCTGTGGACTCCGTCGGATCACCGTCACCCTCGGCCACCTGGGACACCTGATCACCGCCGTGATCGGCAACGGAGAGCGTTTCGGGGCCGAGGTGGACTACGTGTGGGAGGAGGAGCCCCGCGGGACCATTGGCGCCGTCACGCTGGTGGATGGGCTCGACGCGCCCTTCATCGTTGCGAATGGCGATCTGCTCACCGACTTCGACTACCGGAGCTTCCTGCGTGAGCACTGCGCGAGCGGCGCGCCGCTTTCCGTGGGCACCTACCACAAGAAGGTGCAGGTGTCCCTCGGCGTCTTCGAGCTCGACGTGGGTCGGCGCATCACCGGCTTTCGCGAGAAGCCGACCCTCTCCCTGCCCTGCAGCATGGGCATCTACGCCATCGATCCTTCGATGCTTTCGTACATCCCCCGCGACCGGAACTTCGGCTTCGACGATCTGATGGCGGTGTGCCTGGAACGCGAGCTGCCGGTTCGTGCGCACGTGTTCGAGGGCCACTGGCTCGACATCGGTCGCCCCGAGGATCACGCCGCGGCGACCGAGACCTTCGAGGCCCACCGGGACCGCTTCCTCCGCCCCACCGAATCCGTGCACAGCGTGCGCGCCCGCGCCGCAATCACTCCGCTGCAGGCGCTGGGCTCGCCCCGGCGCTCCTGATCCCACGAGAGGCCGGATCGGGGCCCGGGCCCGAATCCATCCCTGGCGCGATGGGTGACCCGGTGTGCGGGGGCGTCGATTCGACCTGTATTTGATTAACGGGATTAATAATATTTAACTATTAGGTTAAATATATGAGAGCGGAAACGAAATGACGTGACCGACTCGGGAGCGCGTCAGGAACCAAGGAGACTCGGATGCCGAAGAGCCCGCCGGAAGGCATGCAGAACATCATCCCGATGCTCACCTACGAGGAGGCACCGGCGGCGATCTCCTTCCTCTGTACGGCCTTCGGCTTCGAGGAGCGCAGCCGCCTGGAGATGCCCGACGGCAAGATCGGCCACGCCGAGGTGGGCCTCGGCGACAGCGTCCTGATGCTCAACTCCGAGTACGAGAGCATGAACCTGGCCAGCCCCCGGCGTCTGCCCGCCCGCCATGCTCAGATCTATTGCTACGTGGACGACGTCGACGCCCACTACGCCCGGGCGCTAGCCGCCGGCGCCACGATCGTTGCAGAGCCCCAGGATCAACCCTACGGCGCGCGCAGCTATCGGGCGATCGATCCCGAGGGGCATCGCTTCATCTTCGCGACCCCGCTCAGCGATGTCCCGGCGGCATCCCGCGAGTCGGCGTGAGGGGCGCTGCCGCGTCCGCGCTGGACGGCACCCTGGCGGCGTTGGCGGATCCGACGCGGCGCAGGGTGGTCGAGCTGCTGCAGCGAGGCCCGCGCCGCGCCGGAGATCTCGCGGCGGCTTCCCGTGTGAGTGCGCCGGCCATGAGCCGTCACTTGCGTGTGCTCCGCCAGCGCGGGCTGGTCGAGGAAGAGCGCGCGGAAGCCGATGCGCGCGTTCGCGTCTATCGACTGCGTCCGAAGCCCTTCACGGATCTCCAGGCCTGGCTCCATCAGATCGAGTCGTTCTGGACCGACCAGCTCGGCGCCTTCAAGGTGCACGCGGAGCGCGGAAGATCGGGGGGGGAGCGATGATCTCGGAGGATCGGGTCAGCGTGACGTCGCACATCGACGTCGATCCAGGGACGGCCTTCGATGTCTTCACCCGCGAGGTGGACCTCTGGTGGAAGCGGGGCCCCCGCTACCGCGTGGGGGGATGCGGGAGAGCGTCATGCGCTTCGAGGCCGGTGTCGGCGGGCGCTTCCTCGAGGTCTACGACGAGGCCACGGAAGATCATTTCGAGATCGGCCGCGTCCTGGTGTGGGAGCCCGCGTCGCGCCTCGTCTTCCGGTGGCGCGGGCGGAGCTTCGAGCCCGGTCAGACGACGGAGGTGGATGTGCGCTTCGAGGCCGGGACCCGGATCGTGCTCGAGCACCGCGGCTTCGAGGGCCTGCCCGCGGATCACCCCGTGCGACACGGTCTCGAGGGTCCGGCCTTCACCCAGATGATCGGCCTTTGGTGGGCCGACCTCCTCGTCTCCGCGCGGGCCCATGGGGCCGGGCGGTCCGGCCCGGCGTGAGCGCGCCGGCTGCTGCGCCGCGGGTCGCCGGCCTCAGGGCTCGGGCGTCGAAGTCGTCCCCGGGGCATCGCAGCGGGGGAAGACCTGGGGCTCGCGCGGCCGGTGGTACGCGGGGTCGAGCTCGATCTCGTCGTCCTTGGTCTTGCGGTAGGGGACGAAGGACTCGGAGCAGTGGCCCCGGGCGTCCTCGATGCCGACCTGGATGGCCATCGCTTCGTCACCACCGGGCAGGGTGATGACCACGTAGTGGAAGATCACGACGGCCTCGTACTCGCCGGCGGCCGCCTTCGTCCGCAGCCCGGAGACCAGGGATTCGAAGCGGCTCACTCCGCGGTGTCGCCGCTTCTTCGCGGGCGAGACGCGCTGGGTCCGCCCGTCGCTCCGCACGACGAAGGCGAAGGGCGTGAGGGTGGCATCCCTCTCGATGGCTTTGCGCGCCAGCTCCAGCCCGGTCTCCTCGATGCGGCGAAGGCTCGCGGGGAGCTCTCCCCGAGCGTCTTCGCTCGCGCCCAGGAGCAGCGCTGCCGCGCACGCCAGCGCGATCCGGGCCGGCGTCGATCGGCACTCTCGCCGTCCGGCGCCCGGATTCCAGTGGATCTGCGGATTCGAGGTCGGCTCGACCGGCATTCGGGTCCAATCTATCGCGCCGACGCCACCCGGGCCTGAAGCCGCGATTCCGTTGGCGTCGGACGTCCGGATCGTGTTAGGAGTTCCGAGTCGATACCGCGGAGGAGCGCCATCATGCAGGCTCAGGCGGCCAAGCTTCGTTCGTCTCGGGGGTGGCCCTCGTCTCGGCTGGGGCTTCGCTTCGTCGGAGCCTGGCTCGTGCTGGCCCTGGGCATCGGGGCGGCGTGGCCCATGGCGCGGGCCGCGGAGGCCGAAGAGCCCGCGGCGACGGAGTCGCCGGTCGAGGAGGACGAGTCCTTCCGGCGCTCCCTGGTAAAGGGTTTCGATGCGTGCGTCCTCCGGCCCCTCCGGGTGGGGCAGATGCTGACGGGCTTTGCCCTGTTCGTCGCCTCCTCGCCACTGACGGGGTTGGCGCGGAGCGTCCCTGAAGCCTGGGAGCTCCTCGTAATCGACCCCTACGAGTCCGCGTTCCGCACCCCTCTCGGGCAGCCCTGAACTGACGCCAGGGCGGACCGCGAGCCGAGGAGGCGCGCGAGCGGGGTGCGGCTACGCCGTCGCCCGTGCGATCATCGGGAGAACCTGGGAGCCCCGTGATCGATTTCGCCATCTGGGCGGGTGTCCTCGTCCTCGCGCTCTTCGCCCTGGTCCGCGGGGCGGACGCCTTCATGATGGCCGCCGAGGCCCTGGGCCTCGCCTGGGGCCTGTCGCCCTTCCTCATCGGCGTGACGATCGTCGCCATGGGCACCTCCCTCCCCGAGCTGATGTCCGGGATCGCCGCGGTCCGGTCCGGCGCCTCGGAGATCGCCGCCGGCACGGCGATCGGCTCGAACGTGACCAACATCCTCCTCGTCCTCAGCGCGGCCGCCCTCATCGGTCGGGGCCTGCGCATCGACTACGAGCTCGTGCGGGTCGATCTGCCCTTCCTCTTCGGGTCCGCGCTGCTGATGACGCTCTTCGCCAGCGACGGCGTCGTCGGGGTCGGCGAGGCGTTGCTGGGTCTGGCCGCGCTCGCGGTCTATCTCGTCTACGCCGCCGGCGAGCCCGAGCGGCCCCAGACCACCGTGGCGGCGGCGGCCGCCGAGTTCAAGGGGCCCGAATCCTCGATCGCGGTTCGGGTCTGGATGTCGCTCGTGTTCGGCGCGGCTCTCGTCCAGGTCGGCGCAAGCTTCACCGTCAGCGCCGTGATCGAGCTGTCGGAGATCGTGGGATTCGGGAACGAGATCCTGGCGGCCAGCGCGATCGCCCTGGCGACCTCGCTGCCGGAGCTCTCGGTCACCATCCACTCGGCTCGGGCCGGGAAGCCGGAGCTCGCGGTCGGCAACGTGATCGGGTCGAACATCTTCAACGCACTCGGGGTGATCGGGGGCTCCGCGCTCTTTGGACCGATCCTCGTACCCGATGCCATGCTCACCTTCGGGCTGCCCAGCATGCTCGCGGCCACGGTGCTCTGCTTCTTCGTGCTGCAGGAGCGCGAGATGACCCAATGGGACGGCTGGCTCCTGCTCATCCTCTACATCGCCTACACGACCCACCTCTACGGCGCCCTCTGAGACCGCGCCGGCCGGCCCCGGGCCACGTTCCAACGCGATTCGAAATTTTTTTCCGAATCTTTTCGTGCCCTTGCATGGGGTCCTGCCCCGGTCGCTCCTGAGTTCTGCGCACCCGGATGACACATTCGGGTCGTCCCGCACCACTCCAGTCTGAGCCCTGGGAATGCCCGGATTCGTCCTGGCGACCCAAGGCCCCGGCGTCACAGCAACAGCACGACGCCGGTACCAGCTCATGCTGTGAAGGAGCGATTGTGCGGGATCGTGGCTCGTCCATCTGGAAGACGCTGGGACTCGGAGCGCGGCTCGCCGCGCCGGTCGCGGCTTTGCTGATCGGCCCCGCTGCAGGCGCGGTCTCCATCGACCCCTTCTCGATCGAGGAGTTCATCGGCGGCGACGCCGAGGTGTCCTTCGAGCTCGAGGAGACCGTGATCGAGGGGGAGTACACGATTCTGCTCACCGCGACGGTGATCGAGGGCCGCGGGCATCTGCGCGGGATCTACTTCGACGTCGCCGACACCTTCGACGCCTCTCAGCTCGAGGTGAGAGTCTTCGACTTCGACAACAGCGGCAGCGTGATCAACGTCGCTTCCGGCGCGAACCTGCGAGGGGGCGGCCCGGCGGTGACCTTCGACCTGGGCGTCGAGGTCGGCTCCCCGGGGCGAAACGGCGGCTTCGACACGATCGTTCTCGCCATCACGAGCGAGAGTCTGGACATCGATCTTTCCATGTTCTCCGAGCAGCTCTTCGGCGCGCGCCTCGCGGCGCCCAGCCGCAAGCTCCGCGGCGAGGCGCCCTTCATCGTCCCCGAGCCCTCGACGGCGGGACTCGTGACCCTCGGGCTCCTCGGGCTCGCGATCGCGGGGCGCCGTCCCCGGGTCTAGGTCGAGCGCGGGCGCCTGCCCGCTCAGCGCTCCTCGAGCATGCGCGCGATCCGCTCCTCTCCGAGGGGAGTGGGCTGCTTGACCCGCAGGCTATCCGCCCACTCCGCGGCGAAGTCGCGCTGTAGTGCGAGATTGATGCCGAGGGCGATGCCCATCGAGACCAGCGCGCCGAGGGTCGCAAGGGCCATGTCCTGGTGCGCGTCCCAGACGTCTCCCTGGGTTCCGAGGTAGGCCTGGCCGAGCTCGCCGCCGAAGACGACGGCCGCGCCCCATTCGATCAGCTCGTAGATCATCGAGGTGGACATGGTCACGTTCAGGGGGAGGGCGTAGCCCCAGAAGCCCCGGACGTCGGCGATGCGCAGGAAGACCTCGCGAATGGGGTAGGCGAAGAGCAGGCCATAGGCGAAGTGGATCACCCGGTCGAAGTGGTTGCGCTCGAGCCCGAGGAGCGTGTTCGGAGAGAAGCCGAAGAGGCGCTGGCAGGCCTCGTCGTAGGGCACGAGGGAGTAGGTGTAGTGGGCTCCGATCTCGTGGAGCACGAGGAAGACGAAGATCAACGTGTACGAGATGCGTGAGAGCGGGAACGCGCGATAGGTCGCCGCGAGAACGACGAGCAGGGCGACGACGAGCAGGTTCTCGAGCAGCCAGGTAGGGCGCGAGATCGGGGAGATTCCGAGCCCGACGAATACCACGGCGAAGAGCGAGCCGAGGATGGCGAGCGTGGCTGCGTAGGAGAGTCTCGGGTCGCGCACGGTCGGCGCGCTGGAGCATAGCCGGCTCCCGGCCGCGCAGCCTCCACCCGGCACGCTGTGGTACCCATGAACCCACACCCATCCCGGAGATCCGATGCCCCGATTGAGACAGGTCCCCCGAGATCAGGCGCCCGCCGACATCCGGACGGTCTACGACATGCTCTTCGACGGCCGTGATCCGGTGGCCGAGCCCGGCACTGCCACCGGCACGCCGGGCAACTGGTGGACGGTCTTCGCCCTGGTGCCCGACTGCTTTCGTCACGCCGTGGCGGGCTTCGCCTTCTACCGCGGTGCCGATCGGAAGCTCGATCCGAAGCTGCGCGAGCTGGGTCAGGCGCGGGCCGGCTTCCTGCGCGAGAGCCAGTTCGTGTTCTCGCAGCACTGCAAGGCGGCGCGAGACGTCGGGCTCTCCGAGGCCCAGATCGAGGCGCTGCCGAGCTGGAGCGGGTCCGAGGCATTCTCCCCGGCGGAACGGGCCGTGCTCGCCTACGTGGACGAGTTGGTGCTCCAGAATGGCCGGGTGCAGGACGCGACCTTCGATCGTCTGCGCAGCCGGCTCTCGGAGGAGGAGATCCTCGAGCTCACCTACATCACGGCGCTCTACGAGATGCACGCGATCATGTGTCGCGCGCTCCGGCTCGAGTACGACGACGTGGGCGAGCGCATCGTCGAGGTGCCGGCGCCCGAGGGCGGCGGCGTCGCCGATTTCATGGGCGGCGTGGGCCGGGAGTAGGGCGCCGCGAGGCAGGCTGCCCCCAGGCGCCGCGTCTTCGTGGCGCGGCGCCCCCGGTCGGGCCGCGACTCAGTCGGGCTCCTCGAGCAGCCCGATCAGGTCGAAGGTCGAGATCACGCCGCACATCGTCTCGCCGTCGACGACGACCACGCGGTGGACGCGGTTCGTTCGCAACAGCCGCGCCACCTCGGTCACCGGTGAGCTGGATTCGACGGTGATCACTTCCGTGGACATCGCATCGGCGACCCGCGCCTCGGACAGGCGCTCCTGGATATCCGCCGGGCCGCTCTCCCAATCGACGTGGGAGAGATCGAGGTCGTTGCGGAAGTGGGTCGGCTGGGCCTGGGAGCCCTCTCGGGCCTCGATGGCGGCGCGGAGGATGTCCATGCTGCTGAGGATTCCGACGAGCTGACCATGCTCCGAGATGACCGGTGCTCCGTGGATCCCCTCGTCGTAGAAGACCTGCTGGGCCGAATGGAGCGGTGCGTCGGGCGAGAGGGACACGAGGTGCGTCTGCATGACGTCTTTGGCGAGTTGCTTCATCTCATCCTCCTGCGGGATCCTAGTGCAGGCAACGCACCCCGTCTTCCCCGGAACCCGAAGCGTTCGCGAGGTCCGGGCCGAAGAGGGGTGTTGGGGCTGGCACGCGGCTTGCTCCACTGGATCCGTCGAGGGAGGCGCCCGTGAGCGATCCGCGTCCGGAAGCCGAGGGACCCGTGAGCGCTTCCCAGCCGGAGGGTGAGGGAGCCGTGAACGGTTCGGAGCCGGGAGTCGAAACGTCCGCGAGCGACGGCGGTCTTGCGCCCCCGGTCGTGGCGGCGCTCGGGCGCCCGGAGGCCTACCCGGAGGACCCGAGCGCCGAGCACGGGGTGGAGGCGATCCAGACGCACCTCTCCCACGTGTTTCTCACCCGCGACCGCGTGTACAAGTTCCGCAAGCCGGTCGATCTCCCCTTCGTGCGCTTCGTCGAGCGCACCGAGCGCGACGAGGACTGCCTGCGCGAGGTGGCGCTCAACCGGCGTCTCGCCCCGGACGTCTACCTCGGTGTCGCCCCCCTGCGGGTCGAGGGAGATCGCGTCCGGGTGGGGTCGATCGCGGAGGCGCTGGACGCTCCGGCCGGTTCGGGTCCCGAGCACTGCGTCGTGATGCGACGACTGCCCTCCGGCCGGGACGCACTCGCGCTGCTCGAGGGGCATGCACTCTCGCCGGAGCAGATGGAGCGGGTGGGCGTAACGGTGGCGTCCTTTCACGAGCGCCAGGGGCTCGGCGCCCCCGCGCCCTTCGCCCCGGAAGAGTGGCAGCGGCGCTGCGTCGAGCCGGCCCTGGAGAACCTTCGGCTGCTCGCCGAGGATGCGGAGTCGCTGGGCATCGAGGCGGCACTCGAGCTCTGCACCGGACTCACCCGGGCGTTCGTCACGGCCCACGCCGAGCGCTTCGAGCGCCGTCGCCGCGATGGCCGCGCCGTCGACGGTCACGGCGACCTGCATCTCCAGCACATCTGGTTCGAAACGGACGCTGGCGAGCCGATCGCGATCGACTGCATCGAGTTCCAGGAGGGCTTCCGTCGCATCGACGCCGCTGCGGAGGTCGCGTTTCCCGCCATGGACCTCGTCTATCGCCAGCGCCCGGATCTGGCGGAGCGCTTCCTGCGCATCTACGCCCGGGAGAGCGACGACTTCGACCTCTACGGGGTCGTCGACTACTTCGCGAGCTACCGCGCTGCGGTCCGGGCGAAGGTGGCAGCGATCGCGGCGCGCGATACCGGGATGGAGCAGGCGCAGCGGACGGCTGCCGCCGAGAGCGCCCGTCGGCACGTGGCACTCGCGGGGGCACTCCTGGCGCCGCGTGAGCCCGGCCCGATCGTGCTCGTGGGGGGCATCGTGGGGACCGGAAAGACCTCGGTCTCCGAGGCCCTCGCTGTGCTGGCCGACGGGTCGGGAGGCGCCGCGGTCGTCTCGAGCGATCGGGTGCGGAAGCGCGAGGCCGGGCTGGCGGTCGAGGCGAAGACCCGCAGTGGCGTCGATCGCGGCCTCTACGCGCCGGCGCAGCGGCAGCGCACCTACGCGGCGGTGATCGAGCGCGCCTCGCCGGTCGTGGGCTCCGGCCGCTGCGCCCTGCTCGACGCCACCTGGTCCCGGCGCGAAGACCGACGCGCCGCCGCGGCCCTCGCCGAGGCGCTCGGAACGCGGCTGGTCTTCGTGGAGACCCACTGTGCCGAGGGGGTCGCGCTCGAGCGTCTAGCCCGTCGCGCCGTCGCGGGCCGGGACGCCTCCGAGGCCGGGCCCGCCTTCTACGCCGAGAGCCGGGATCGCTTCGAGCCGGTCGAGGACGACGAGGCTCTGGAGCACCTGCATGTGTCCACGGACGACCCGAAGTGGCGAGAACACCTCACTGCGGAGTGGATCGGCCTCCGTCCCCACTGACTCCCGGCCCCGAACCTGGGGCGTTCCGCATCAGACACGTGGCGAAATCGGGCTTCTTCCGGGTCCCGGGTCGCGCAGCGTGACCGTTGGCGCTCTCAGGGACGAGGCACGCGGCTTGCAGTTACCTGCGGGCGATGAAGCAGGAGGGGAGTCCACATGTCTCGTCATCGATTCGGCTCGTTCGTCATGGTCGCTGCGATGTTCATTGCGCCCGCGGCCTTCGCCGGGCAGGACGCCTGCGACTGGTTCCCGGATCTCAGCCAGGGGTGTGAGCGGGCACCGCGCTTCGAGGGCTTCATTCCGCCCACGTCGATGCCTTACCTCTTCGAGGATCCGTTCATCACGACGGAGATCTCGGCCCACGGGCTCTGGCACGACTTCCCCACCGACTCGGTCTTCCAGGGAGGCGAGGCCTGGGTGGCGGCGGTGCAGGCTCGCGTCGCCATCACGGATCGCCTGGCCTTCATCGCGACGAAGGACGGCTACACCTGGCTCCGCCCGGATAGCGATTCCCAGATTTCCTCGGACCAGGGGTTCTTCGACATCACCGCGGGCTTCAAGTACGCGGCGATCGTCCGGCCCGAGGACCGGTTCATCCTGACTCCGGCGATCCGGATCGACATCCCCGTCGGCAACGACCAGGTGTTCTCCGGTAACGGAGACGGCGTGATCATTCCGTCCATCTCGTCGGCATTGGGCCTCGGGGCCGTGAACTTCATCGCCAACGTCGGATTGCGGCAGCCCCTGAGCACGAACAAGGAGAGCACGTCGATCTTCTACAACCTGCACGCCGACGCCGGCGAGGTGATCGGCCCGGTGGTGCCCTTCCTCGAGGTCAACGCGACCACCTGGACCCAGTCCGGAGACGGCTCGAGCAAGGTGAAGACGAAGTCCTTCAACAACGTTGCGCTGAAGACGGCGCAGGACGTCCTCTTCGACGCGGGCGTGACGGCCAGCCGGCGCTGGGAAGGCGCCGACGTGGTGAACCTGGGCTCCTCGGGCGTGTCCGGTCAGACCGTCGCCACCCTGGCCGCCGGTGCCCGCATGTCCGTCACGAAGAACGTGAGCTTCGGGGCGTACTACGAGTTCCCCATCACGGATCGCAAGGATATCTTCGAGCAGCGCGTAGCCATCAACGCGCTCTACGAGTTCTGATCCAAACTGCGGCGCGTTGCGTCGGGCTGGGATGGCGTGATGGCCCCTTCCCAATCGTCG
>CALDCK010000475.1 GCA_937937315.1 uncultured bacterium | reverse complement strand
CCCCATCAGGCGCCTCGTGGTGCCGCCCGAGTCTAACCCCGTGCAGACCGGGGCGCCGGAGCTCGCGCCGAACCGAATCCCGTGCGGGCCTGCCGTGATCGGCGCACAATGGGGCCATGACGGCTCCCCTGGAAGGTATTCGCGTCGTCGAGATCGCGAGCTTCGTGGCGGCACCGGCGGCTGGCGCGTTGCTCGCCGATCTCGGAGCCGACGTCGTCAAGGTGGAGATCCCGAACGGTGAGATCTACCGCCACAGCATCCCCCGTCGTCTGGGCTACGAGAGTGGGTTCTCCGAGGCTCCGCACTTCCAGATGGACAATCGCGGGAAGCGCTCGCTGGCCCTCGACCTGAACCGGCCCGCAGCTCGGCGGGCCCTGGACCAGGTGCTCGAGGGAGCCGACGTGTTGCTCACGAATCTCCTGCCCGGACGCCTCGTCCGCTACGCCCTGGACGCCGCAACGGTGCGTTCCGCGCAGCCGGGCCTGATCGTGGCGAATCTCACCGGCTTCGGAACCGAAGGCTCCGAGGCCGATCGCCCGGGCTTCGACTACACCGCCTACTGGGCACGCACCGGCTTCATGGATCAGCTACGCGAGCCCGATGGAGCGCCGGCCTTCCTGCGTCCTGGCGTGGGGGACCACGCGGCCTCCCTCGCCCTGGTCTCCGGCATCCTGGCTGCCCTGCGCGTGCGCGATCGCACGGGCGCGGGGCAGACCGTCGGTGTGTCGCTGCTGCACACCGGCTTCTACATCCTGGGCAACGACGCGGCCCTGGCCCTGGCCGCCGGTCAGGATCCGCCGCGCCACGAGCGGGATCGCGCGCGGAATCCGCTCTGGAACCACTATCCGACGGCGGACGGGCGCTGGCTCTTCCTGGTGATGATCGACTCGGAGCGCTACTGGCCCGACTTCTGCGAAGCGGTGGGGCATCCGGAGTGGCGCGACGACCCGCGCTTCGACGGGGCCATCCCGCGCTACCGGAACGCCGAGGTGCTCTGCGCCGAGCTGAAGGATCTCTTCGCCGAGCGGACCCTGGTAGAGTGGGAGTCGGCTCTGGAGGCGCGACGCCTGATCTGGGCGCCGGTGCGGACTCTGTCCGAGGCCTTGCGCGACGAGCAGGCCCGGGCCAATGGCGTGTTCGCTTCGGTGGATCATCCGGTGGCCGGACGCTACGAGACGGTGACGGCGCCGGTGACCTTGTCCGGACACGCCATGCCCGGAGATCGTCCGGCCCCGGCACTCGGCGCCGACGGCGAGGCGATCCTGCGCGAGGCGGGACTCGCGCCCGAGGAGATCGCCGAGGCGATGGGAAGGGATCCGGGCTAGCCGTCGCTGGTCGCGCCGCAGGCGCTACTTGCCGACGATCGAGACGAAGCTGACACAGCGCCCGGGCTGGCCTCCCAGGTTGTGGGTGAGACCGAGCTTCGGTTCCGCGATCTGCCGCTCGCCGGCTTCACCGCGGAGCTGGAGCCACATCTCGTACATCATGCGCAATCCGCTCGCGCCGATCGGATGACCGAAGCTCTTCAGGCCTCCGTCCGGGTTCACGGGTTGGGCCCCGTCTCCGTCGAAGCGACCGCCGAGCACGTCCTTCCAGCCCTCGCCCCGCGCCGAGAAGCCCAGATCCTCCATCAGAACGAGCTCGGTCGCCGTGAAGCAGTCGTGGACCTCGGCCATGCTGATCTCTTCTCGGGGATTCGCGACTCCCGCCTGGCCGTAGGCGTCCTGGGCACTGGCCACGACTTCCTGGAAGGTCGTGAAGTCGTAGTCCTGGCTGTAGGCGCCCTCCGCCGGACCGGCGGCGAAGGAGAGGGCCTTGATGAAGATCGGCGAGTCCGTGTACTTGTGAGCGTCCTCGGCGCGGCAGAGGATCGCGGCCGCGGATCCGTCCGAGACGCCCGAGCAGTCGAAGATGCCGAACATCCCGGCCACCCGGGGCGAGTTCTGGATGCGCTCCATCGGGACTTCCTTGCGGAACTGAGCCTTCGGGTTCTTCGCCCCGTTGCAGTGGTTCTTCCAGGCGATGCGGGAGATCACCTCCTTGAGCTCACCCTCGTCCACGCCGTATTTCTTCGCGTAGGCCGGGGCCAGCAGCGAGAACATCGCCGGCGCCGTCATGCTGGCCGAGGTGCCGTCATCCGGAGGTCGGCTGGTGACGAGTCCGGAGTATCCCGAGTCCTTGAGCTTCTCGACGCCGATGGCCATCACCAGATCGTAGGCGCCACTCGCCACCGCATAGGCCGCGTTGCGCATGGCCTCGCTGCCCGTCGCGCACATGTTCTCGAGGCGGGTCACGGGCTTGTAGGGAAGCTTCAGCGCCTCGGAGAGCATCAGGCCCGAGGTGCCGCTTCCCATGGTGCCGAGCCAGTAGGCGTCGACGGCGTCGGGCTCGACGTTGGCGCTCGCGTAGACGTCCTTCGCAGCGTCCACGAGGAGATCCTCCCCGCTCTTGTCCCAGCGCTCGCCGAACGGAGTGCAGCCCATACCGACGATCGCCACGCGGTCCTTGATGCCGTTGCTCGCCATGGCCTCTCCCCCTCTCTCAGCGGCGCGGTCGCGCCTTCCAGAAGTAGTTGTGGACCCCCTGACCCGTGTAGAGCCGCCGGAAGGTCATCTCCAGCTCGTCGCCGATCGCCACCTGCTCCGGAGCGACGTCGGTGAGCTCGCAGGTGAGCCGTCCACCGCCATCGAAGTCGACCACCGCGGCGACCATCGGGGGCTGCAGCGTGTAGGCGAGGTGGTCGAGGGTGTAGGTGGCGATGCGACAGGACTTGTTCGCGAACCGTTCCGGGTTCATCTCGTCGACCGCGCCGCACGAGACGCAGACGCGCTGGGGAGGCAGGTGCCCGGTCTCGCAGCTGCGGCAGCGCGACCCGGTAAAGGAAAGCTTCCATCCCTCGTTCCGGCGCATCGGGGGCGCGCCGGGCCGATCGGGGTCCGGGCGTCGGGGTGGCTCGAAGGGCAGGATGCCGCGCCACTTGAGGTAGGCGTTGTAGGGAAGGTCCGTGCGCTTCGCCTCGATCCACGTGTCGACGGTGTGCGACGGCCGTGATGCGTCGATGCGATCCGTGACCTCGAGCACGAGGGCCTCGCAGCCGTCGGACAGCGATGTGATCAGGATGCGATCCCCCGCCTTCGCGGTGTCGAGGGCGCGGGCCAGGAGCAGACCGGCGTGGGCGGCGCCGGCGCGGCCAACACTCGAGGACAGGGGATCCGCGACCTGCTCCGGCTTGAGTCCCAGGGCGAGGGGCAGCCCCGCAGCGGCTCGGGGGTTGGCGGAGTCCAGGATCACGCAGGCCAGATCGGTGGGCTCGCAACCGGCCTGCTTGAGTGCCCGGGTCGCCGTGTCGGCGATCACCGGGGCGAGGGTGTCCGCTCCGAAGCGCTCCTCCCACTGTCGGGCGAAGCGGTCTTCGGGCAGACGCCAGACGTCGAGGAGCTCCGTCGTCGCGGAGGCGCGCCCGATGAAGCGGGCGAGCGCGCCGTCGTCGGGACCGACGGCGAAGGCGGCGGCGGCGTCGCCGCCCTGGCTCTCCCGGGGTCCGCCCGGAGCGCCGATCACCACGTCGGACCCCACCACGAGGCACCGACGTCCCGCGTCGCCGAGGTCGGCCGCCAGGGAGAGGGCGCCGAGGCCGGTTCGGGTGCTCGCGCCCATCTCGACGCTTCGGATCGTCTCCGGCAGGTCGAGGGCGGCGAGGATCGTCGCGGCGTTGCTCTTCTCGGCGTAGGGCGGGCTGGTGGTGGCGAGGATGAGGGTGTCGGGGGTGACGTCGCCGGCGTCGAGGACCTGTCGGGCCGCTTCGGCGGCCATTGAGACGGTGTCCTCGTCGTAGCTGGCAACGGCCCGCTCACCGCGACCGGCGGCGGGGCCGATGGCGCTGCGCTGAAGGCGGAAGAAGGGGACGTAGCTTCCGTAGCGGGTGATGCCGGCCAAAGGGGGGCCTCCTCGGAGGATGCGAGGTGACCATTCTAGCCGGCTCGCTCGGGCTCGGGGGCACGGTTCCCGCAGCCGTCCTCGGCACGATCCGCCGCGTCGCCTGCGCCGTGCCGGGCCCGGGTGCGCCTGGGCTCGCCCCTCAGGCTCCGGCGAGGGTGCGCAACGTGGGCTCGCCCTCCAGGCTCAGGTGAGGGTGCCCCCTCTGGCCATCAGGAGCTTCCCGGAGCGGACGAGCTCGACGATCTGGAAGGGTCGCAGCAGCTCGATCAGGGCGTCGAGCTTCTCGCTCGATCCATGGGCCTGGAGGATCAGCGACTCGGCGCCGAAGTCGACCACCCGGCCCTTGTAGTGCTCCGAGATCTGAAGGATCTGGGTGCGTGAATCGAGCGCGCACTGGAGCTTGATGAGCGCGATCTCCACCTCGTAGGACTGGTCCGCGGTGTGGTCGATCGCGTGTACGACGTCCACCAGCTTCGCGAGCTGCTTGACGACCTGCTGCAGGTCTTCCTTCTGTCCGGAGCAGGTGATCGTCATGCGCGAGAAACGCCCCTCGGCGCCGGGGCTCACGACCAGACTCTCGATGTTGAAGCCGCGGCGGGAGAAGACCAGGGCGACCCGCACGAGGACCCCCGGCTTGTTGTTGACGAAGACGGAGATCGTATGGGTCGGGAGTGTCGCCGGGGCGGCGAGATCGGTGGCGGCTGCGCTCATCGGCTTCCTCCGGGATTCAGGTGCTGCCGGTCGGCTTCGCGAGCCGGTGCTTCGGCGGCTCGATGATCATCTCGCTCACAGCGGCGCCGGCGGGGATCATCGGGAACACGTTGTCTTCCTTCACCACCTCGGCGACGACGACGCAGGGCCCCTCGTCGTAGTCCTGGGCGCGCTGCAGCACGCGGTCCACGTCGGCGGCGCGCTTGATGCGCCAGGCCTTCACACCGTAGGCCTCCGCGAGCTTGACGAAGTCGGGGTTGCCCTCGAGATCGGAGCCGGACAGGCGGTTCTCGTAGAAGAGCTCCTGCCACTGGCGGATCATGCCCAGGTAGTTGTTGTTGATGATCAGGCACTTCGCCGGCACCCGATGGACCTGGGCCGTGGCCAGCTCGCAGAGGGTCATCTGGAAGCCGCCGTCTCCGACCACCGCCCAGACTTCCTTCTCGGGACGTGCGAG
>CALDCK010000474.1 GCA_937937315.1 uncultured bacterium | reverse complement strand
GCGTCCGACCGGGTCCGTCGGCACACCATCGCTGAAGAGGACGATCGCCGCCCGCCCTCTCTTGCCGACGAGGTCGTCGGAGACCTCGGCGAGCACCCGGTCGAGCGGGGTGCCTTCCCGTAGCAGCTCGAGGTGGCGCGCGCTCTCGATGGCGTCGCTGCGGTCGAATAGAGCGAGACTCCGGGTCGCGCGGTCGTACCCTCCGAAGGCGACCGAGCCGCTCTGGTAGCTGCCGTCCGGCATGGCCTTCACGAAGGACCGGACCAGGGCCTTCACCCCCTCGAACTCCACGTCGACCGAGGCCGAGGCGTCGATCACGAGGTAGACGTGATCGACGACGATCCGTTCGCCCGCCGAGGGCTTCACGGGCCGGGTCGCGAGGGGCGCGATCTCGCGCGGGCCTCCGCCCGCACAGGCGAGGCCCATCGACAGCAGCGCGAGGGCGATCCAGCGGAGCATGGGACGTCCTTTCACCGGGCGAACGGCTCGCGGCTCGAAGGGGCGACGCTCACGAGCCGTGGATCGACGATCGGCAGCAGCGTAGCAGCGCTCGTGGATCCGCATCGGTCCCGCAGATGCGTCCGCCGAGGAGGCTGGCCCCGCGGGGTGAGCGGGAATTGTCCGGGTGCGCCGCCTGCGGCGTTGTCTCACGCTCGGCTCGTGGTGCCCGAAGACGAAGGAGAGAAGTCGGCGGCGCTGCTCGCGGCTGCGGCCCGGCGTGGCGGGCACTACCTGGCGTCCCTCGCTTCGCGTCCGGTCGAGGCCGACGCCGCTTGAAGGCGCGTCCGGGCTCGGGAGATACTCCCCGGTCTCGCGCTCGCACCTCGGAGACCCCATGCCCCGGCTCACCCTCAGCATTCCCAGCTTCGGCCCGTTCTTTCCGCCGGGTCGTCTCCACGAGGTAGTGGGTCTGGCCCAGCGCGCCGAGACTGCGGGCGTCGACACGGTCATCGTGCCGGACCACGTGGTCATGAGTGACCGCACCGACCGCTACGCCTGGGGCCCGTTCCCGTTCCCCATCGAGACGCCCTGGCTCGAGCCGCTCACGGTGCTGACGGCGATCGCCGCGGCGACCACCCGCCTGCGGCTGGCTACCGGCATCCTGATTGCGCCGCTGCGTCCTGCACCGGTGCTGGCGAAGACCGTGGCGACCCTCGACGTCCTCTCCCAGGGGCGCCTCGATCTCGGGGTCGGCGTGGGCTGGCAGAAGGAGGAGTTCGACGCGCTCGGCCTCGACTTCGCGCGTCGCGGCCGCATGCTCACGGACACGATCGCCGCCTGCCGCGTGCTGTGGAGCGAGAGCCCGGCGAGCTTCGACTCGGAGACCGTCCGCTTCGAGAACATCTGGTGCGAGCCGCGACCGGTCCAGCCCGGCGGAGTGCCGGTCTGGTTCTCCGGCACGCTGACCCGGCGCAATGTGGAGCGGATCGTCGGGCTCGGGGACGGCTGGATTCCCATCATGACGGCCACTCGGGAGGACCTGGCCGACGGCGCGAAGCGGCTCGCCGACGCCATGGCCGGCGCGGGCCGCGACGCCGCGGCGCTGCGGATTCGCGGTGACCTGGGGGTGGCGCTGGGCGACGATCGTCGTCCCGATCTCGCCCGGACCCTCCACCGGGCCCACGAGCTCGAGGCGGCGGGGGCGACCGACGTACAGCTCCCGCTGCTGGCCTTCGTCCGTCGGCCCGAGCAGCTCGACGACTGGTTCGCCGAGCTCCGGGAGCGCTGGGCGGGGATCACGGGCGGGACCTGAGGCCCGCACTTCGAGGAGGCTAGACGTGAAGGTCCTGGTGATGGGCGGCACCCAGTTCAACGGGCTCGCCCTCGTGAGAGAGCTGGCGCGCACGGGCCACGACGTGACGATCCTGAATCGGGGAAGGACCGAGGCCGAGCTTCCGCGGGGGATCCGCCGCCTGGTGGCGGATCGCACCGACCCGGATTCGGTGCGAAAGGCCCTGGGGAGCGAGGAGTTCGACTGCGTCCAGGACATCTCGGCCTACCGCCCCGAGGACGTGCGACTCATGACCGAGATCCTGCGCGGGCGCACGGGTCACTACGTCTTCGCCAGCTCCACCGTGATCTACGCCGCCACGAACCGGCTGCCGATCACCGAGGATCACCCGGTCGACCGCGGCGAGGACCAGACCGAGTACGGCCTGAACAAGTTGCTCTGCGAGGATCACCTGATCGGGGAGCACCGGGAGCACGGATTCCCCGCCACGATCGTGGCCTTCTCGATGGTCTTCGGTCCCAACAACATCCTGCCGGACCGGGAGCAGCGCATGTTCATCCGCCTGCTTCGCGGCCGGAAGGTCCTGATCCCCGGGGACGGCACGACGGTCGGGCAGGTGGGGCACGTCGATGACGAGGCCCGCGCCCTGCGCATGCTGATGGGGAATCCGAGGACCTTCGGGCGTCGCTACAACCTGACCGGAGGCGACTGCTTCACCGACGAGGGCTACGTCGACACCTTCGCCGAACTCCTGGGTGTGGATCCGGAGAAGGTCTTCATTCCGGCGGAGGTGATGGAGGATCTCTATGCGGGCCGCTATCGCCTGGGGGGTGGCCCCGTGAAGGCCCTGGCCGACACGAGGGCCATGCGCCGTGACGAGCGCCAGATCCAGCTCTTTCAGATCAATCGCATCATTCAGCGCATCGCTCCGAACCTGCACCACTGGAACCGGAGCGTCTTCTTCGCCACCCGCCGCCTCGAGCAGGACGTGGGCTGGGCGCCGGAGTACTCCTTCGCTCGCGCCGTGGAGCAGACCTGGGAGTGGATGCAGCGCACCGGCCGCGACCGGAGTCTCGAGTTCGACTTCGCCCCCGAGGACGACCTGCTGACCCATATCGGGGCATGACTCCCCAGCCCGCCGAAGGCTGCCGAGCCTGACGGTTCGGGTGTTAGAATCCTCCGGCCGTGACCACCGTCGAAGAGATCGAAGCCCAGCTCACCGGAGCCGGCGGCCCCTTCGAGGTCGTGACGGAGGAGGTGCTGGGCGAGCCCATGTCCGTCGTGGCGGGGCGCGTTCGCTCGCTGCGCGAGCTCGTGGACGCCTCGCGCGCCCACGGCGAGAAGGAGTACATCGTCTACGGCGAGCGGCGGATCACCTACGCCGAGCACGCCGATCTGGTGGGCTCCGTCGCCCGGGCCCTGTCCGAGCGCTACGGCGTCGGTCCGGGCTCTCGCGTCGCGATCCTCGCCGCGAACAGCCCCGAGTGGCTGCTCACCTTCTGGGCCACCGTGAGCCTCGGCGGGGTGGTGGCGTCGCTGAACGGCTGGTGGCAGGCGGACGAGATCCTCTACGGCGTTTCCCACAGCGATCCGACTCTGCTCGTGGGCGATCGCAAGCGCCTGGCGCGGGTCGAGGGCCGAGACCTCGGTGTGCCGGTCGTAGAGATCGAGCGTGACTTCGCCGAGCTCGAGGCCCACGCACCCGGGGCGCCGCTCCCCGCCGATCCGATCGCCGAGGACGATCCCGCCGTCATCCTCTACACGAGCGGCACCACCGGGAGACCGAAGGGCGCGGTCAACACCCACCGCGGCATCTGCGGTTTCGTGAGCGTCGGTATCCTCAATGCACTGAAGCAGATGATGCTTGCGGCGGCGGCGGGGCGAAAGCTCGAGCCGCCGCCTCCCACGTGCTCGCTCGTGACCGTGCCGCTCTTCCACCTCTCGGGTCTCTACAGCGGCGCGGTGATGATGCTCGCGACGGGGGGGAAGACGGTGTGGCGCACCGGCCGCTTCGATCCCGTTGATGTGCTCCGCCTCATCGAGCAGGAGCGGGTGACCACCTGGAGCGCGCTCGGAAACATGGCGCACCAGGTCGTCGCCCATCCGGATGTCGGTCGCTACGACCTGTCGAGTCTGCGCAACATCGGCTCCGGCGGCGGACCGACCAGTCCCGAGATCCAGGAGCGACTGCGCAAGGTCTTCCCCACCGCCGGCGAGAACATGGGTCTCGGCTACGGGCTCAGCGAGTCGGTGACGCCCGTGGCGATGATCGGCGGCGAGGAGCTGAAGGCCCATCCGAGCTCCGTCGGTCGCCCCGCTCCGACCCACGAGATCGAGATCCGAGACGAGGACGGGAGGCCGGTATCCGAGGGGGTGGAGGGCGAGATCTACGTGCGGAGCCCCTACACGATGCTGGGCTACTGGCGCGACCCCGAGGCCACGGACGAGGTGATCCTGCCCGGGCGCTGGCTCCGCACCGGCGACATCGGACGCATGGAGGACGGGAGGCTCTACATCAACTCGCGGGCCCGCGACATGATCCTGCGCGCCGCCGAGAACATCTACCCGGTGGAGATCGAGCACCGCCTCGAGGCCCACCCGAGCGTCGCCGAGTGCGCGGTCGTCGGGGTGGACCACGAGGAGCTCGGCCAGGAGGTGAAGGCCTTCGTGGTCCCGGCGCTGGGCGCTGCGATCGACACCGAGGAGCTGGCGGCCTGGGTGGGCGAGACCCTCGCGTCCTACAAGGTCCCGGCCCACTGGGAGGTCCGCGAGGAGCCGCTTCCGCGCAACGCCCCGGGCAAGGTGCTGAAGAACGTGCTCGTCGGCGACGCCGAGAACACCTTCGTCGAGGAGTGATCCCCGCCCGCGCGGCGGGTGCCTCGGCAGCTGCTAGAGCTCGCCGGTGACGCCTCCGCAGGCCGTGAGCATCTCCCGCAGCGCGTCGCCCCGCTGGCGTCGCCGCTCGCGCAGGCCTTCGGTGTCGCAGATCCGATCGAGCACGTCCTTGCCCCAGGTGACGTGCCCTCGGGTGCGGCGCACGATGTCGTCGAGGAGCTCGATCGTGGGCGCGTCGGCGATCTGGTCCGTCTCCCGCGAGTGCCGCTCGTAGGCCTCGATCAGGTGCGGCTTCAGCACGTCGAAGACCCCGGCGATCTTCTCGATCGTCTGGTCGGGTCGATCCGGTGCGGCGATCTCGCGGATCACGCCGGCGAAGCCCTCGTTGGAGGACTCGGAGGCGGTCACCGCCTTGCGACCGCAGCGCAGCTCGGGCAGGCGCTCTCCCAGGACGTTCGCCGCCTGGGCGCACTCCCAGATGATCTTGCCCAGTCCGGTCTTCACCGGGAGCTCCGGGATCGTCGCGACCCAGCCGCCCATGATCATCATCATCCACTCTTCCGCGTAGCGGAAGTTGCGCACGCGCCGCGCCGTCGCCTCGACGTCGTAGCGGCCGTGCAGCTCGCGCAGATCGGCGGGGATGTCGAAGGCGGAGTAGGGCGCGAAGGTGGTGCGCTCGTCGCGTCCGGTGCCGGGATAGAGGCGCGGCTCGCTCATGCCGAGGCCCGCTCGGCCGAAGCGGCGCGCCGGGCGTGGTGGCGCTCGCGCAGCTGCCTCGCCGCTTCGCGCATCGTGTCCCGAGAGGGCCCGTCGGCGGTGATCTCGCGCAGCTCGTCGAGCTCCTGCTCGGTAAAGCCGGCCTCGCGGCGGTCTTCCCAGGCGATGGGGATCGCGGCGTCCTCGCGCTCCGAGCGGGCCCCTCCGAAGCTGAACTGCTTGTCTACCTTGCGACGGAATTCTTGTGCCTTTTCATATCGTTCCGGATCGCCCTTCGTAAACTCCTTTACCCAGTCGCTGCCGAATCGCACGTGGGTGAGCTCGTCCGCGAGCACGTAGTCCACGGCCTGGCGCATGGTCTCGTCCCCGATGGCCTCGGCGTACCTGATCATGTCGCGGAAGACGTCGCAGGCGAGACCTTCGAGGCCGCGATTGACGCCCGCGACGCGCAGGGCCGGATCGTCGGAGCAGGCGCATTCGAAGAGGAACGTGCTCTCCGGGAACATCCCGGCGTAGCCGCCGACGTGCTCGAGGAGCTTCTCGTAGATCTGGACGTGGCGGGTCTCGTCCCAGCACTGACGCGCCATGTTCATCTTGAACTCCCAGGGTGCATCGGGGAAGTCCCAGAGGGAGCGCCCCGCTCCCTCCAGCGCCTGGAGCTCGCCGACGAAGATGCCGTGCATGCGCAGCGCGAGTCGGGTGCCCGCCGAGGGCGACGTCGGGTCGAGGGGCTCGTTGAGGGTGACGAGCGCGAAGCCCGGGCCGTACTCCTCGTAGAGGGGCTCGGCCTCGGTTCCGCGCACGCCCTTCTCGATCATGGGGTCGAGTCGTTCGAGGGCTTCGACGACGGCGTCGACGTCGTCGGGCAGGGTCGAGAGGATGGTCGCGGCGACATTGTCCTGACGGATGAATCGGCTGTCGCGCGCCAGCTCGTTGGGCTCGATGAAAGACTTCAAGGCATTCCTCGTCTCCCGTCCTGCCGAGGGCCGGGCCGGGCGTGGTGGGGCATTCCGCACCCCGAAGGATACGCTGCATGGGCCGATCGTTCCAAGCCCCTCGAAGCCGATCCCGCTAGGGTGAGGCGATGGACGAGCCCTCGCCCCCGCTCGCCGGCTCGGCCGCCCCGCGGGCCTCACTGCTGGTCCGCCTGCGGGAGCGCGATCACACGAGGGGGAGTCTGCTGGCGTCGGTCGCGGTGCTGTCGCTGCCCTCGGTCGCCACCGGCGCCCTGGGGTTCGGGTTCTTCCAGCTCGTAGACCTGCGCTTCCTCGCGCTGCTCGGCGACGCCGAGGTCGCCGCCGCCGGCGCGACGAACCAGACCCTGCGCCAGGTCTTCATGCTGCTGATGATGGGGCTCAGCGTGTCGTCCCAGCTGTGGATCGCCCGCCACGTGGGGGAGGGACGCCTGGACGCTGCCGAGCACGTTGCCGGGCAGAGCTTCGTCGTCGGCGCGGCGATCGCGACCCTCGGGGTGCTCACCTGCGGGCTCTTCCCCGGCACCTTCGCGGCCTGGGTCACCCCCGATCCCGAGGTGCTGGCCCTGGCGACGCGCTACGTGCGCATCGTCTTCCTGCTGATCGGCCTGATGGTGGCGATGCAGGTCTTCCATGGCGTGCTTCAGGGGGCGGGGGACGCCACCACCCCGATGCTCGTCACCTTCCTCGTCACCCCGATCTCGATCGGGGCCGAGTGGGCGCTCGCCTTCGGTCATCTGGGCTTCCCCGCTCTCGGCATCACCGGGATCGCCCTCGGAGCGTCCCTGGGCGGGCTCTGCGGTCTCGGTGTGGCGGGCTGGGCGCTCTTCAGCGGGCGCTGCCGCGTTCACCTGCGGGCGCGCCATCTCGTTCCCGACCCCGTGGGCCTGCGGCGACTGCTCTCCACCGCCTGGCAGCCGGCGCTCCACATGGTCGCCCGCACCGGGACCGTCTTCTTCTTCATGGCCCTGGCGGGCCGCCTCGGCGGAAAGGTGCAGGCGGCCTACACGATCGGTCTTCGGGTGGAGATGATCGCGA
>CALDCK010000473.1 GCA_937937315.1 uncultured bacterium | reverse complement strand
CGAGCTCGCGCCGCAGTCGGCGGTTCGCGGCGACCCCGCCTACCACCGCCAGCCGTGAGACGCCCTCGGTGCGGACCGCGCGCCGGGCCCGTCCGACCAGCACGTCCACCGCCGCGGCCTCGAAGGAAGCGGCCACGTCGGCGACATCTTCGGGAGAGAGCGTCCCGCGCCGCTCCACCTCGAGGGCGACGGCGGTCTTCAAGCCGCTATAGGAGAAGTCGAAACCCGGCGCCTTGGCCAGAGGCCGCGGCAGCGCGACGGCTCGGGGGTCACCCTTCTCTGCCACGCGAGAGACCGACGGCCCCCCCGGATAGGGCAGACCGAGCAGTGCGGCGACCTTGTCGAAGGCCTCGCCCACCGCGTCGTCCCGGGTCTCTCCCAGCAGGCGCGGCGCCCCCTCCGCTTCGATGCGGTAGAGCGCGGTGTGGCCGCCGGAGATCACCAGGCCCGCGTAGGGGGGACGCAGATCGGGGTGCGAGAGCTCGGCCGCGGCCAGGTGCCCGTCCAGATGATGGACCCCCACCAGGGGGACGCCCCAGCGATAGGCCAGTGCCTTGCCGAAGGACAACCCGACCAGGAGCGATCCCACGAGCCCGGGGCCTGCGGTCACCGCCACACCCCCAAGATCTGCTGGCGCGATGCCCGCGGCCTCGAGGGCGGCCTCGACCACATCGCTCACACCGCGAACGTGGTCGCGCGACGCCAGCTCGGGCACCACCCCGCCGTAGGGTCGATGCACGGCATCCTGGCCGCGAACCGTGCTCGACACGATCCGGGACCCATCCCGCACGACGGCGGCGGCCATCTCGTCGCAGGAGCTCTCGATGCCCAGCACCCACTCGGGGGGCGGCCCTCCGACGAGGGGTCGGGAGCTCCGGTGGAGGGCGCGCGGCGGGGCCACGGTCAGCCCGTGCGGCGCTCGAGCTTCTCCTGCTCGGACTTGCACTCGATGCAGAGCTCGGCGACGGGTCGGGCGCGCAGTCGCGCGACACCGATCTGCTCACCGCACACCATGCACTCGCCGTACTCGCCTTCGTCGATCTTCTTGAGGGCGGCGTCGATCTTCGCCAACAGGCCCTGCTCCCGCTCGCGCAGGCGGCCGGCGAACTGGAGGTTCACCTCCGACGAAGCGATGTCCATCTCGTCCGGGAAGTCGTCGGGATCGACGTGGATGTCGCCGGAGAGCGTCTTTTTCGCGTTTCCCTGAATCTGGTCGCGCTGCTCGAGGAGCAGCTTTCGGAAGCGCTGGAGGTCCCGCTTGTTCAACGTCGTCCCCTGAGACGGGCGAGCATCGCGCTCCCCGTCTGCCCTCTGCCCTTCACCGTGCCGTGCGATCGCTCAGCCGGATCCAAGCAGATCGAGTTGTCGCTTCGCCTCCGGCGCTCGCGCCGAATCTGGATAGTCGCGGAGCACCTTCTCGAATGCATTTCCAGCGGCCTTTCCGTGCCCCATCCGCAGAAGCGCCTCACCTTGTCGGAAGAGCGCGTCAGCAGCTTTATTCCCACTCGGGTACTGACGCGCCACGTCGTCGAACCGCAGTACGGCAGCCGAAAAATTTCCCTGCTTGAAGTAGCAATCAGCCAGCCAATAGGTTGCGTCGTCGGCGTATTCCGAAGCCGGGTAAGTCTGCAAGAACTTGGTGAACTGGTCAACACAGGCCGACTCGTTTCCCTCGCGCCACTCGCCGTAGGCCGCCCGGTAGGCTGCGATCTCCTGGGAGTTCGCGCCCCCCGCCTCGGGTCCCGCCCCCGCTCCGTCCGGGATCTTCCCCGCGGAGGGCACATTGGCGTCCCTGCGCGCCGCCCGGGCCTCGGATACGGCCTCCTGGACCCGATGCTCGATCACCTCGACCCGCCCGTTGAGCGAGTCGATCGAGCGGTGGAGCGCCTCGAGCTCCGACGCCAGGTCCGCGACCCGGCCGCTCGCGGCGTCTCCGCCCCGCCCGCGGGCCCGCTCGAGGTCGGTCACGCGGTTCGAGACCTTCCGGAACTCCGCCGGCGCGACACAGGCGCCGGCGAGGGCTCCGGCCAGGGCGAGGGCCCCCAGCCGCGTCCACCGCCCTGCCCGCCCGGCGGCGCAGCGCCGGCGCCGGCGCTCGAAGAAGTCGTTCATGGTCATGAGATCCCCCCCCTGCCTTCGGGTCACTTCGGATACGGGCCCCAGGCGGGGCTCGTATTGTTGCCGGCCCCCTGGGTGAGCCGGCGCAGATTCGATCCGTCCAGGTCGACGACGTAGAGATCCGCGCGGCCCCTGCGGGTCGAGCTGAACACCAGCTTCCGCGAGTCCGGCGCCCAGGCGGGCCCCTCGTCGCTACGCGGGTGGGTGATGAGAGGCACGTTCACGCTGCCGTCCGGGTCGATCAGCCAGATGTCGAACTGCCCGCCGACCCGGGTCTCGTAGGCGATCCAGCGACCGTCCGGGGACCAGGAGGGGCTCGTGTTGTAGCTGCCGTCGAAGGTCAGCCGCTTCACGTTGCTGCCGTCACGGTGCATCATGTAGACGTGAGGAGAGCCGGTCCGGTCGGAGACGAAGGCCAGGCGCTCTCCGTCCGGCGACCAGGTCGGCGAGACCTCGATCGACCGCGTGCGCGTGAGGCGGCGGAGATTCGTTCCGTCGTCCCGGGACAGGAAGAGGTCCGGAGCCGTGCCCGTGCTCACCACCAGGGCGAGGGTGCGGCCCGACGGGCCGAACACGCCGCGGTACTGGGCGCGGTCGTTCCCGGTGAGCAGCCGACCGGGGCGCCGCCGTCCACGGCTCGAGAGGAAGAGCAGCGGTCGATTCTCGAAGCGGTAGGAGGTGTAGGCGATGGAATCCCCGTCGGAGGACCAGCTCGGGAAGTTGTTGATCGAGCGATTCGCGGTAGCGGCCCGGGCATCCGAGCCGTCCGCGTTCGCCACGTAGATCTCCTTGTTGCCGCCGCGGTCCGACACGAAGGCGATCTCGGTGCCGGAGACGCCCCGCACGCCGACGAAGGCCTCGACGATGTCGTCGGCGACGCGCCGGGCGACGATCGCCGGGTTCTTGCTCGCCTCCTGGCTGTAACGCCGCCGGATGACGTCCTTGCAGCGAACCGCATCCCAGACCCGTACGGCGACCCCGAGGCGTCCCTCCACCACGGCGACCTCGCCTTGAACCAGACCGTCGGCGCCGATCTGGGTCCAGTCCGAGCACACGACCGGCGGCCCGCCCTCGAGGGACCCGGTGACCTCCGGTCCGAGGAAGGCCTTCTCGTCGATGACTGCGAAGACACTCGAGAACTCGAGCGCGTCGGCGAGGGCGGCGCGGAAGTCGACGCTTCGCGACGCCCGCGGGCTCGTCGAGACGTCTGCGAACCGCTGGAGTGCGATGCGATAGCTGCGCTCCGAATCCGGCGTCACCACCACCGGCGCCCGTGCGTCGCCACCGAATTGAGCGCCAGCCTCTCCGGCCAGCGCCACGGCGATGAGAAGCGCTGCGACGAACCCGATCGTTCTGCGCATCAGTAGGCGTCCTCCGGAACGAAGATGAAGGGCCACTTCCCGGCCTCGGGCGGCGGCGGCAGGGGGCTCGCCTTCTCGATCCCGCGGACCACGCCTTCGTCGTACCAGGGATTCCCTGAACGGCGATCGATGCGGGGCGTCCCCACGACGTTCCCCGCGGCGTCGAGCTTCACGGTCACGTGGGTCTGGAGCGCCTCGGTGCGAAAGCCCGGCGGCACGACCCACGCCTGGCGCACGTGCAGCTTCGCTCGGCGCCGCCAGTCCGCCTCCTCCGGAGACATCACGCCCGTTCCCGCAGAAGGCGCCGGCGAGGGCACCGCGGCGGTGCGGACGGGAGACGGAGACGGCGTGGTCTCTCCCTGTTCTTCGCGCATGTCTGAGAGCAGATCCTCCAGACTCTTCTCCTCCCTGGTCTTCGGCTCCAGCACCACCTCGCGGCGGGGCTCCGGCCTCGCCGGCTTCGGCTTGGACGGCGATGCGGTGGGATCCTTCGGCAGCACGACCTGCTTGGGCTTCGGTTTCGGCGGCGGAGGTGGGATCGGCCGAGCCGCCTTCGACTTCGGAGCCTTGGGAGCCGCCGATGGCGGCGCCGCCACCAGCTCGACGGAGATCACCTGGGGCGGAGAACCCACCCGGGTCGTCGGCGAGTACAGTGACACTGCGACCGCCCCCACGTGAATGGCCAGGGACCAGGCGAGCATCCGCTGAAAGTCACGCCGGCGCGTCGCCTCGAAATCCGCTGCCCGCTCCACCGTCGGCTGCTCCGCTTACGA
>CALDCK010000472.1 GCA_937937315.1 uncultured bacterium | reverse complement strand
CCCCCCTCCTCGGCCCCGACGCCCCCGACGGAGAACGGGCCCACCAACCCCCAGAACGCCGCGACGACCAGGACGCGACGACACGCTCGTGAATTTCGACTCATCTCACCCCCTGGGCACCGACCCTACTCGACGGGATCGCTGCGGGCCAGCGAAGCCCGACGGCGATTCAACGCGGGTCCCGGAGATCCGTCTCCGGGGCGATCTCCTCGAGGGTTCGCCCGGCGGTCTCGGGAAAGGTGAGCAGCACGAGCAGGGGAGCGAGCAGGCCCACGATGCAGAGGACACCGATGGCAAGCCAGTTCGAGCCGAGCAGACCGAAGAGCAGCGAGACCAGACCCAGGCCGGCGACGCCGCCCAGCTCCCGCGCGCCGGAGCGCAGGCCCGAGGCCGTCGAGCGCTGGGACGTCGGGAAGAGCTCCGCCCCGAAGGCCGAGAGCGTCACGTCGGTGCCCATCATCGTGAAGATGAGCAGGACCCAGAGGGCGGGAGCCAACACGCCCGTCGCGGAGTAGAACACGAGGGTGACGAGGACGTAGCCGGTGGAGAAGAGGAGCGTGACCGGGCGTCGACCGCGACGGTCCGAGAGCCAGCCCGCGAGCGGGTTGCCCACGATCGCGAAGGCACCGCCCAGAAAGTTCAGCGAGGCCACGGCCGCAGGCGACCAGCCGTGTACATCCTGGAGGAACTTCGGAGCGAAGAAGCTCCCCGGCGTCATGGCGAGCCCCGCGAAGAACACCACGCTGGCGAGACCGGCGAAGCGCCCGGGGCGGGTTCGCACCAGGTCGAGGACCGGTGCGAGTGCCGGTGCCGAGTGCATGGCAGTACCCCGCGCGGACTGGAGATCGCGAAAGCGCGCGGTCTCCGGCAGGGTTCGGCGCCAATAGGCGACCAGCCCGAGAGGAACGAGCCCGATCAGATAGAGCGAACGCCAACCGCCGGGCAGCACGTCCACGAAGCCGAAAGCGACGGCAGCCAGCCCGGCGCCGCATGCCTGGATGGCGCCCAGGGCGCCGATCCCCCAACCCCTGTGCTCGGGCGCGAACTCCTCGGCGATGACGACGACGGCGATCAGCGTCTCGGCCACGGCGAAGCCGCGCGCCAGAAACTGCAGCACCACGAAGGTGCGGGCATCCGGTGCCAGAGCCGTCGCGCCGGTCAGGAGCGTGTAGGCGATCACGGTGAGGAGCAGGAGCCGTCGGCGGCCGAAGCGATCCGCCGCGAGGGCGATGAAGAGCGAGAGCAGTGCGCCCGACCGCACGACGGATCCGAGCCAGCCCAGATCAGCCTCGGCGATGGCGAGGTCGGCCTGGATCTGGCGAAGGTTCAGCGAGAACAGATAGAGGTCGTACTGCTCGAAGAGCGAGACGATCGCGACGAGCCCGAGCACGCTCCACTGATGGCGGGTGAGCTCTGGCGGGCGCCCGAGAAACGGGGTGAGCCGGAACCAGCCGGGCCGGTAGGGGGCCGAGGCGTCGTTCTCGTCTTCGGGTCGGGGATCGCTCAGGTCGCTCTCTCCCGGTTCGGAATCTCAGAAGGCTCTCCCTCTGGGGCCGTGCCGTCGGCGGCCGGGCCCCGGTTCCCGAGGAAGAGCGTCCGGAGCATCGGCTCGACCAGCTCTTCGATCGGGCGAGAGAAGACCAGCTTCCCGGCCAGCTGCAGAGAGACCAGACCGTGCACCCCGGCCCAGAAGACGTGGGCCAGGAGCTCCGGGTCTCCCGTCACGACGCCCGCCTCGACGGCGCGCTCCATGGCCTGCCGCAGGGGCGTCCACGATCCGAGCTCCGCCGCCCGCAGCTCCGGAAAGCCGTCCGGGCTCGGCTGGCCGAGCTCGAACATGAGCCGATAGGCATCGGGGTGGGCGAGGGCGAAGGCGACGTAGGCCCGACCGAGGGCATCGAGACCCTCGAGCGCGTCGAGCCCGTCGACGGTGCTCGCCTCCTGGGCCGCGGTGAAGCGCTGATAGGCCGCGGTGCGGACCGCCGCAAAGATCTCGGCCTTGTCGGAGAAGTAGCGATAGGGCGTCATCGGGCTGCAGCAGAGCTCCGAGGCGAGTCGGCGTCGAGTCACGCCTTCGTAGCCACGGCGCGCGACGAGCCCGGTCGCGGCCTCGACGAGGCGCTCCCGGAAATCGTCGATCTCGTCGGGTGACAGGACGGTTCGGGGCACGACCTACGATATACAGTGTAAAATTTACATTGTCAACAAATGCGACGAGCTGAGCGACCTCCCCCCTGCGGCTTCGCTCACGACGAGAGTCGGCGGCGGGTCGGGTCTATCGGCCCTCGAAGCGCGGACGCCGCTTCTCGGTGAAGGCCTTCACCGCCTCCACGTAGTCGGCGGTAAAGGCCCCGGCGACCATGCGCTCGGCCTCGGTCTCGAGACAGGACTCGAGCCCCTCGGAGAGGGCGCGGTTCAGGTTCTCCTTCATGAACCGCAGCGCGATGGGAGGACCCGCGGCGATCTCCCGCGCGAGGTCCCGCGCCGCGCCCCCCAGCTCTGCATCGGGCAGGACGCGGTTCGCGATGCCGAGGCGCTCGCACTCGCGGGCGTCGACCCGCATCGCGGTGAAGAAGAGCTCGCGGGCCTTCGCCGTGCCGACGAGTCGGGTGAGGAACCAGCTCGCTCCGTAGTCGCCGGAGAGCCCGAGACGCGCGTAGGCCGTCGTCACGAATGCGCTCTCGGCGAACAGACGCAGATCACAGGACAGGGCCAGGGCGAAGCCCGCTCCCGCAGCGGGGCCCGGGAGCGCCGCGATCACCGGCTTCGCGAGGCGATGGATCGCAGCGGGGATCTCGTGCTCCCGACGCAGCATCCGGATCCGGGGCTCGCGCTCCGGAGGCGGCCCCTCCGCCATCACCTTCGTGTCACCGCCGGCGCAGAAAGCGCCGCCGGCGCCGGTCAGCAGGACGCAGCCCACGGCCGGGTCTTCGCCGAGCTCCGGGACGAGGCGGCGCAGTGCCTCCTTCATCTCGAGGGTGAGCGCGTTGCGGGCCTCGGGGCGGTTCAAGGTGACGTGGGCGACGCGCGCCTCGACGCGGCAGAGCAGCTGCTCCGTGCCGGTCTCGATCGCCCGGTTCTGCGTCTCCTCGGTCACGCGTGCCGTCCTCCGTCGCGAGACCGTACCGAATCCCCCCGACCCGGACTTGCGTCTCCGACTCCGATCTGGGACAACCCACGGACCCCCGCACCACAGGAGACAGCGATGGGACTCCCCGAACCGCCGGAGCTGGGCGCGACCGCACTCCCGCCGGGCACCTTCGAGGGTGAGGTCGTCGTGGTCACCGGCGGCGGCACCGGACTCGGCAAGGCCATGGCCCTCGAGTTCGGGCGCCTCGGCGCTGGCGTGGCCATCCTGAGCCGCAAGGAGGAGCACCTCTCCGCCGGCGTCGCCGCCCTCGAAGGGATCGGGGCCCGGGCTCTCCCGGCCCAGGCGGACATCCGTCAGCCCGATCAGATCGCCGCAGCCTTCGACCACATCGAGGCGGAGCTCGGCATGCCCGGCGTCCTCGTGAACAACGCGGCGGGGAACTTCCCCGTCCCCGCCGAGGACATGAGTCCGAATGCGTGGCGGACCGTGGTCGACATCGTGCTCAACGGGACCTTCAACTGCTCGCGCGAGTTCGGCCGGCGGCACATCGCAGCGCGAACACCTGGTTCGATCCTCAACATCGGCGCATCCTACGCTTGGACCGGCGGCCCGGGCTTCGCTCACTCGGCAGCGGGAAAGGCCGGCGTCAAGAACATGACCGAGACCCTCGCCGTCGAGTGGGGCCCCTACGGGATCCGGGTGAACGGCCTCGCCCCGGGGCTCTTCCCGCACGAGGACGAGACGGCCGCGATCCGCTCGGTACCCGAGCGGCGCAAGAACGACGGCGCACGCTGCCCCGCACAGCGGGTGGGCTACCCGCGCGAGCTGGGCTGGGCCGCCACCTTCCTGACCTCACCCTACGCCTCGTACATCAGCGGGCACACCCTCGTGGTGGACGGCGCCAACTGGCAGCGCCGCGCGATGCTGATGCCCGAGTTCACGCCGATTCGCGAGCAGCTCGGGAAGGGCCCCTTCGAGCTCTGATCGCATCGGCCCGAAGCGAGGATTTCCCATGACCGACGCCCCCCGCTGGATCGAGCTCGAGATCGATCCCCCCCTGGCCACCATCGTCCTGAATCGACCCGAGAAGCTGAACGCCTGGAGCTGGGAATCGGCCCGGCAGATCAGCGCCCACGCCGACGCGCTGCGCTTCGACGATCGGGTCCGCGCGGTGATCGTGCGCGCCGAAGGCCGCGCCTTCTGTGCCGGCGTCGACCTCGGAATGCCCGAAGACCGCATCACCGGCCGATCCCCCGCCGAGAAGACCCGCAACTACTTCGAGCGCTTCCGCTGGGTCCACGAGCGCTTCCACGTCCTGGCCGCCCTGCCCCAGCCCGTGATCATGGCGATCCACGGCTACTGCCTCGGCGCGGGTCTCGAGGTCGCCCTGATGGGCGACATCCGCATCGCCGCGGACGACGCGAAGTTCGCCCTGCCGGAGCCGAAGGTGGGAGTCGGCATCGACGCGGGAGGCGACCTGCGCCTGGCCACCGAGATCGGGGCGGGCTGGGCGAAGCTCCTGGCCTTCACCGGGCGCCGGATCGACGCGGAGACGGCGCTGCGCATCGGGATCGTGCAGGACGTCGTGCCTCGGGACGACCTCCTGGCGCGGGTCCGGGAGCTCGCCCTCGAGATCACCCGCAACGCCCCCCTGGCGGTCCAGGTCATCAAGCGCACGATCAACTTCCGCGCCCAGCAGGGGATGTCCGAGGCCCTGGGCTTCGAGGCCGCGAGCGCATCGCCGCTCTTCGTCTCCGACGACATGGCCCAGGGCTACAAGGCCATGGCCTCGAAGATCGACCCGGACTTCGAAGGCAAATGAGATGAGCTACGTCCGCATCGAGAAGCCCCGGCCCCACACCAGCGTCATCGTCCTGGACCGCCCGGAGCGCATGAATTCGATGGCCTTCGAGCTGGTCGTTCCGCTTCACGAGGCGATCGATCAGGTCGCTCTCGACAACGACACCTGGAGCGTGATCCTCACCGGCACCGGGCGTGGCTTCTGCTCCGGCGCCGACACCGAGCACACCGAGCCACCGCCGAACATCGACGGACTCACCCTCACCCGGATCGCAACGCGCGCGATGACACTCCTCGCCGACCTCGTCCCCTCCCTGCGCCGAATGCCGCAGCCGGTGATCTGCGCCGTCAACGGAGCCGCCATCGGTGGCGGCATGTGCCTCACCCTGGGCGCCGACATCCGGATCGCCGCCGAGTCGGCCTATTTCCGAGCGGCCGGCATCAACAACGGACTGACCGCAACCGAGCTGGGCCTCTCCTTCCTGCTGCCGCGGGCGATCGGATCCTCGAGGGCCTTCGAGATCATGCTCTCCGGACGCGACGTGTCCGCCCGAGAGGCGGCAGAGATCGGACTCGTGTCGCGCACGGTCCCCGATGAGGCCCTGCTCGACGCGGCCCTCGACCTGGCGGACCAGATCAACGGCTGGAGCACCCAGGGCGTCTCGCTCACGAAGCGGATGATCTGGGCCGGACTGGAGACCGCTAGCCTCGACGCGGCCATCGAGCTCGAGAGTCACACCCAGCTGTTCGTGCGCATGACCACCCAGAACTTCGAGGAAGCCGCCCGCGCCCGCAGAGAGGGACGGGATCCGGACTTTCAGGACTGATCCGTCCGTCGGAGCGCTGTGGTAGGTTGGAGGCGGCTGGCCCGAGGCGCGCCCCTGCGCCTTCCCCAAGCACGATCCCGAGGAGATCCCCATGCACGATCTGGTGATTCGCGGTGGAACGGTCGTCGACGGAACCGGCGCCGCGGCGCGCGAGGCGGACGTCGCCATCGACGGCGATCGGATCGTCGCCGTCGGGACCGACCTGGGCGCGGGTCGCCGCGAGATCGACGCGACCGGACTGCTCGTGACACCGGGCTGGGTCGACATCCACACCCACTACGACGGCCAGGTCACCTGGGACACCCACCTGACCCCCTCGGGCTGGAACGGCGTGACCACGGTGGTGATGGGCAACTGCGGCGTCGGCTTCGCGCCGGTCCGACCGGGGCAGCAGGATTTCCTGATCCAGCTCATGGAGGGCGTCGAGGACATCCCCGGCACCGCGCTCTCCGAGGGGATCCGCTGGAGCTGGGAGAGCTTCCCGGAGTACCTGGACGCGTTGGAGACCATGCCCCGCGCGATCGACGTGGGCACCCAGGTCCCCCATGGCGCAGTGCGCGCCTACGTGATGGGGGAGCGCGGCGCGAAGAACGAGCGGGCTACCCCCGAGGAGATCGGCGAGATGGCAGCGCTGGTGGAAGAGGGACTGCGCGCCGGCGCCCTCGGCTTCAGCAGCTCCCGCACGATCCTGCACCGGGCGAAGGACGGCGAGCTCGTGCCGGGCACGACGGCCGAGGAAGAGGAGGTGCTCGGCATTGGACGCGCCCTCGGAGCCGTCGGCCACGGCGTGTTCGAGGTGGCGAGCGACCTCGCGCCCGAGACCGAGGAGCTCGGCTGGATGCGCAAGCTCGCCAGGGAGACCGGCCGCCCGGTGTCCTTCGCCTGCCTCCAGAACCCCATCGAGCCGGACCAGTGGAAACGCCTCCTCGCCGTCTGCGAAGAGGACGCCGCCGAGGGCGGGCGCCTGACACCGCAGGTGGCCCAGCGCCCCGCCGGGCTGCTCCTCGGCTTCGAGAGCACGGCCCACCCCTTCCTCTTCAGTCCGGCCTATGCGCCCCTCGCCGCCCTGCCCTTCGCCGAGCGCTTCGAGAAGCTGGCGGATCCGGCGGTCCGCGCCGCGATCCTCGACGGCTTCGGAGACCTCTCCCAGCTGCCCGGCCCCGTGCGGCTGGTGGCCGAGGGATTCCACACGATGTTCCCCCTCGGCGACCCGCCGGACTACGAGCCCGGGCCCGAGAAGAGCATCGCCGCCATCGCCACCCGCGAGGGCCGGGATCCGCGTGAGGTCGCCTACGACGTGATGATGCAGCGGGGCGGCCGCGGCCTGCTCTACCTCCCGCTCCTCGGCTACGCGAACGGCGACCTCGACGCGATCCGCCAGATGATGCTCCACCCCCAGGCGATCTTCGGTCTCTCCGACGGCGGCGCCCACTGCGGCCTGATCTGCGACGCCAGCATGCCGACCTTCCTGCTCACCCACTGGGTCCGCGACCGCTCCCGCGGCGAGCGAATCCCCGTCGAGCAGGTGGTCGAGCGCCAGACCCGCCGCACCGCGGAGTTCTACGACCTCAAGGACCGCGGCGCCCTCATTCCCGGACGGAAGGCCGACGTCAACGTGATCGATTTCGACGCGCTGCACATCCACGCCCCGGAGATGGTCTACGACCTCCCCGCCGAGGGACGTCGGCTGATCCAGAAGGTGGACGGCTACCGCTTCACCATCTGCTCGGGAGAGGTCATCTACGAGGACGGGAAGCCCACCGGCGCCCTGCCTGGAAAGCTCGTGCGCGGACCGCAGTCGGTCCAGGCCTAGGAGGAACACTCGGATGGAAGACCGCATCGCTCTCGAGATCCGCGAAGGCGTCGCCGACGTCCGACTCGTCCGCTCGGAGAAGATGAACGCCCTCGACGACGCCATGTTCGAGGCGATCATCGGAACAGGCGAGCGCCTGAAGACCGAGCCCGGGGTGCGCGCCGTCGTGCTCTCCGGCGAGGGGCGGGCCTTCTGCGCCGGCCTCGACATGGGGAACTTCGCAAAGATGGGCGGCGCAAAGCCCGCGCCCTCGGGCGAGGCAACGGCCGACCGGGAAGGCCGGCTCGCGGCCCGCACCCACGGCGTCGCGAACCGGCCGCAGTACGCGGCCTGGGTGTGGCGGGAGGTGCCGGTTCCCGTGATCGCCGCGGTGCACGGCGTGGCCTTCGGCGGAGGCTTCCAGGTCATGCTCGGCGCGGACCTGCGCTATGTCGCGCCGGATACGCGCATGTGCGTGATGGAAATGAAGTGGGGGCTCGTGCCCGACATGGCGGGCACCCAGCCCATGCGACACCTGGCGCGGGAGGACGTGGTCCGGGAGCTCACCTACACCGGGCGGATCTTCTCCGCAGAGGAGGCCCTGGGGCTGGGCTTCGCGACCCGCCTGTGCGACGACCCGCGAGCAGCCGCCCTCGAGACCGCGAGGGAGATCGCCTCGAAGAACCCGGACGCGATTCGCGCCGCGAAGCGCATCCTCAACGACGCCCCCTACGCCGACGCGGCCCGCGGTCTGCTCGCCGAGTCCGCCGAGCAGGACCGGCTGATCGGCACGGCCAATCAGATCGAGGCGGTGAAGGCGAACCTCCAGAAGCGCGCGCCGGAGTTCAGCGACTGATCGGCGAGGCGTCCTCCGGGGCTCGGGACCGATCGAGCTCCGTCGCCTCCCCTTCGGCGAACAGCGCCTGCTCGAGGGCCTCGAAGAAGGCCCGATAGGCCTCGGCTCCCTCGACGGGGCGGAGATAGAACTGCGCCGAAGCGCGTACGACGAGCTGTGTCTCGTCCGCCTCCCGAACCGTCACGGTGAATCGCACCCGATCGCTCCGGGAGTAGAAGGGCCCCCAGCTTCGATAGCTCCCGGTGAACGCCACGAGGCTCTCGTCGTCGTATAGGAAGTAGTGGGGATTGAAGCCGTAGCTCGGGCGCTCGAGGTCCCCGAACTTCACCCCGGACACGATGCCGAGCTCCTCGTCGAAGACGTGGACCTGGAAGTCGAGGTCCTGGAAGGTGGACACCACGGCCTCGAGCACGCGCAGCTTCTCCGGTCCGTCGAAGACGCGACTCTGGCCGGCACGGGCCTTCTCCTGCCTCGCGTCGGCCCGCCAGATCTGCTGGCGCGAGTCCCACTGGATCTGATGGCGCATCTCGTAGCCGATGCAGGCGGTCGAGCAGGTGCTCGCCATCACTGCGAGGAGCAGGCCGAGCCGCATTCCTCAATCCCCTTCGGCGGAGAGCGACCGCTCCACCGTCGCGAAGAAGTTCTCGTAGGCCTTCGGGTCCGTGACCGGCTCGTTGTTGTAGATGGCATTGGCGCGGATCAGCACCTGGCCCTCGCCCTTCGGGCGGACGGTCACGGTCACACCCACCACGTCGAAGTAGCGGGGCTGCTGGAAACGGGCGGCGGTGACGAGACCCAGGCGGCCGTTGGCGCGCTCGATGATGAAGCCCAGGTCCTGGAGCGCTGCGATGACGGCGCGCACGGCGACATCGCGGTCCGACACTTCGAAGGTGCGCGACTGATAGCTCCGCAGCTTCATCTGCGCTTCGGTAGGCGCCAGCAGATCGGGCGACGGCGCTTGACTCGTCTGGCATCCAGCCAGCAGGAGCCCCACAGCCCCGAGGGCGAGCCAGCGAACGACGCGTTCGATGTTCATCACTTCCCCCCGTCAGATCTCGTGGGCTTCGAGGAAGACCGATTTCGAGAGCCGCGCGAAGAACTGCCGGTAGATCTCCGGGTCCCGGATCATCTCCATCCTCTGGTCGCCGGGTGGAAGCGGCACGCCGCCACCCTGCCCGCTGCCCTTCCACACCAGGCGGTAGAACTGGACTCTCAGCTCGTGACGCTCTCCGGTCTCGTCGAGGGGGCGCGCCACCACCGCCGCATTGATCTGCTGGTGCAGGTCCACGGGCATGACGTAGAGCTGCCGCGTCAACACGCTGAGCAGGACGACGAAGACCCGCGCCATCTCCTGACCGTACTCGCGCGCGCCGCGCTCCTTCGAAGCCCGCAGGAAGCCCACCTCCCGGGAGGTCTCGGTGACCTGGAACCCCAGACCCTGGAGGACGGCAGCCGAGGCCGAGAGCAGCTCGTTGGACGCCGGGGTGTCGAAGTGGCGGGTCTGGGCGGCCCTCTGGGCCATGGCCTCGGGAGCGAGCTCGAAGAGCTCGGTGGGCTCCGACGACGAGGAGGCGCAGCCCGCAAGGAGCGCAGTCAGGAAGATCCCCGCCGCCGCGCGGCGATCCGGGACGCGTGCGTGGAAAGGCGTTCCAGAGCTGTATGTCGCTGCGTCCAAGCTCGTCCCGGGTCCTACCATCCTCGACCCCGATCGTCGTTCCGCCCCGGGCGGTTGATCGGGCACTCGAGCCGCGCCCTCCCCGGAAGACGATCCAATCCAGGCTAGCCCCTCGATCTCGGAGCCGCGTCGCACCCGCCTGGGCGGGACGGTGCGGGGCGATTCCGGCTCGACTTCCCCCACGGGTGGAAACGCTCCCGGGGGCCCGAGGGCTCCTGCCGGCGCGAGGGCCCGTCTTGGAGCTCCCGGCGGATGGGGACAGCTCGAAATGTGACACGGGTCACGCCCTGCAGCGGCGTCAGGTCCCAGGCTGTTCCCATCTCAGGTCCATCAGGGGCGAGAATCCGAGACCGCGGACATGCACCGCGAAAGGAGACTCCATGAGCTGGAGCATCGAACACGTGGACGACGTCGCCGTCGTCACCATGACCGCGGAAGCCGCCGAGAAGAAGGAGTGGACGTTCTTCCACCAGGTGACCGACGTCTGTGATCGACTCGAGGACGAGTTCCCGGACAGCGCTCTCGTCCTCATCGGCGAGGGACACACCTTCGCCGGGGGACTCGACACCGAGGCAATCCTTTCGCTCTTCGCCCGGAACGACGCCGAGGAGATCCGGGGCTGGTTCGCCCGCTTCAGCGCGATCCTCCTGCGACTCTTCACCTTGCCGCGACCCACCGTCGCCGCCCTCAACGGCGACGCCGTGGGCTCCGACCTGCTTACCGCCTGCGCCTGCGACTTCCGCATCGCCGTCGATCACAGCGCGCGCATCGGGCTCGACGAGGTGCACCACGGCATCCCGCTCCCCAGCGTCTTCCTCGAGATGCTGCGATACGCCGTCGGATCCCGCGCGACCTCGGCGGCGGCGCTCTCGGGGCAGCTCTACGACCCCGACGCCGCCCTCGCCCTGGGCCTGGTGCACCAGCTGACGCCCGGGCCGGATCTCCTGGAGACGGCCATCCGCGCCGCGCGCCGCCTGGCGATGAATCCCCGCCGGGCCTACGCCACCACCAAGCACCTCCTCCAGGCCGACACGCTGGAGCGGATGGATCGCCTCTCGACCCGACTCGACACCTCCCTCGCCGCGGCCCTGTTCTCCGACGCCAATCTCGCCGCCCGGTCCGGCGTGTGGGAGGGCTCGAGCCGATCCCGGTGCGCGTGACGCTGCGCGAAGGGCGCGGCGTCAACCACCGAGCAGGGGAATCACCGCCGCGTAGGTGAGCGCCGTGATCAGGGCGACGCCGACCAGGTTGAGCCAGATCCCGACCCGCGCCATTTCGGCGACGGCGATGTACCCGGCCCCGAACACGACGGCGTTCGGCGGCGTCGCCACCGGGAGCATGAAGGCACAGCTCGCCGCGACCGCGGCGGGAACGACGAGGGCGAAGGGGTCGATGCCCAGCCCCGGTGCGAGGCCGGCGAGGATCGGCAGGAGCGTCGCGGCCGTCGCAGTGTTGCTGGTGAGCTCGGTGAGAAAGATGACGAGGGTGACCACCGCGGCGGTGATCAGCACCGACGAGATCCCGGCGAGCCCGCCCACGAGGCTGCCCAGGAAGGCGCCCAGGCCCGCCCCGTCGATGGCGCTCGCCAGGCTGAGTCCCCCGCCGAAGAGCAGCAGGATGCCCCAGGGCAGCTGACCGGTCGCCTGCCAGTCGAGTCCGAAGGTGCGCGTCCGCAGGTCGACCGGCAGCACGAAGAGGAGGAGTGCACCGAGCATGGCGACACCGGTGTCGGTCAACCCCGCGAAGGGTTGCGCGCCGCCGATCTCCAGACCCACCAGAATGGGGCGCAGCAGCCAACCCGCCGCGGTCAGCAGGAAGATGCCGAGCACGAGCCGCTCCCCCCGCGACAGGGGGCCGAGGGCAGCGTGCTCTGCGGCAACGCGCTCGCCGACTCCGGGAAGGGGGGCGTCGCCCAGGGGGTGCAGCACCCGGGTCAGGAGCCACCAGGTGAGCGGCAGGAAGATCGCGACGAGGGGAATGCCCACGCCCATCCAGCGGGCGAAGGAGATCTCGCGACCCAGCTGACTCTCGGCGAAGGAGGCCAGGAAGAGATTCGGCGGCGTGCCGACCAGCGTTCCGACACCCCCGATCGACGCTCCATAGGCGATACCGAGCAGCAGGCAGACGGCGAAGCTGCGCTGCTGCGACGCACTCCCTCTCGCGCTCGCGGCGCCGGGCCCGGTGGGCTCGGCCAGGTCGATCACCCCCAGAGCGATGGGGAGCATCATGACCGAGGTCGCTGTATTCGAGACCCACATGCTGGCGCCGGCGGTGACGGCCATGAAGCCCCCGACCACGAAGGCGGGTCGCGCTCCCACGAGGCGCAGCATCGACAGGGCCACACGCCGATCGAGACCCCAGCGCTGCATCCCGAGCGCGATCAGGAAGCCGCCCAGGAAGAGGAAGATCAGCGGGTGCGCGTAGGGCGTCGCGGCCGCCTTCATCGTCGTCGCGCCAGACACGGGGAACAGGGCCAGGGGCAGCAGAGCCGTGGCGTAGATGGGAATGGCTTCTGTCAGCCACCAGACCGCCATCCACACCGCGACCGCTGCGGTCGCTCGCGCGGCGGGACCGAGGGGCACCCGCTCGCCACCGGCATCGACGTAATCCGGCGGCAGGGCAAGCGCGGACACGACCGCCAGCACCGGAGCGGCGAGCCAGCCAATCGTCGCGATCCGGCCCCTCTGTCGCCCTCGCTCCTCCATCACCCCTCCGCCGACCCGCTGAATCCACCGACTCGGCGATTCCACCGACGGCGACGCCAGGTGCCGTAGATGGCGACCAGAGCGAGGGCGGTCCCGAGGGAGCCGGAGCCGAGGGGCGCCGGTGGCGCGATGGGCCCGAGCCCCGGTGACTGCCACGCGCCGTCGCCGTCGACGTCCACGAAGACCGGGTTGGTGAACGCCACCGGCAGGAAGCCCGGAGCGATCATGTCGGTGTAGGGTCCGCGGTGGGTCGCCCGCCAGACGGCCGGATCCGTATCGAGGGGTACGCCAGCCTCGAGGGTGACGAAGGCGTCACGGGTGAGGATCAGGTCTGCCGCGCCCGAGCCCCCCTCGTGAACCCGGACGACCTCTCCGTTGACCAGCAGTCGGACCTCGTCGAGGGGAACCCAGGGTGCCGCGACGACCTCGTACTCGATCCGCGCGCGGCCGCCCGGAGCGCGCACCGTATCGCCCATCGAGGCGCCGTTCACGGAGAAGTGGAGCACCAGCGGTCCGGTGGTCCCGAAGGAGCGACCCAGGCGCAACGCCTCATCCAGCACCACCGGGTCGGACTCGAGCCCGGCGGGCACGCGCACGTAGTTGCGGGGCATCCCCGCGAGTTCGTCGGGGCCGTGGGTGTCCGAGTTGGCGGTCGCCGTGCGTCGCAGGCCCTGACGCAGCAGCCAGTGAAAATCCTCGCGGGTGACGAGGTACTGGTGCCAGGCCTCCCCGTTCATCACCTCGATCACGTCGAAGTCGATGGGACGGGTGCCGTCAGCCGCGGCCTCCAGCAGCGCCGCGTTGGGTGGGGTCGTGAGCGGAAGCGCAACGTCCACGGCGGTGCCCAGAGTGCCCAGATGGGTGAAGAAGTTGCCGTCGTGGGTTCCGGGCCGCTTGCCCCGGGGATGGTTGAGCTGGACCACCCGCGCACCGTAGCGGCCTCGCAGCAGCGAGTAGAGCTCGCCCACCCCCATGTCCTGGCTCGGGGGCGCGCCGCGCCGGTGGACGAGGGGCTCGAAGGCAACCGGCCAGGCATTGTGGTGGCCGATGGTCCAGGGCGCCGCCTCGCTCGGCGTGCTGCTCGTCACCTCGACGCCCCGCACCACGTGGATCCGCTCCGCGAGGCCCTCCTCCGCGAGCGCCGTGGCGTAATCAGGAACGTGGTCGTGATCCGTGGCCACGATGACTTCGACGCCGGCGGCGACGAAGTCGCGCACGCGCGCGCGATTGGAGGTGCCCGAGTCGTCGCTGGCCTGGGCGTGCACGTGCAGATCAGCGCTGACGTATCCATCGACGGCGGCCACACGGGCCAGCGCGAAGGGAGCGAGGGGGAGCTCTTCTCCACCCGCCGCGAACGCGACGTGACGGGTCTCCGATGCGAACTCGAGGCCGCGGGTCGCGGTGACGGTGTAGCGCCCGGGGGCCAGGGGGATGCGGGACGGGTCACCACCGTTGCCCACGAAGTTGATCGAGTCAGCCTCGGTGCCACTCGGCGGAGCCCGTCCGTCCACGCGAAAGCCCAGCAGCTCGGCGCCGAAGACCGGGTCCGGCGTCCCGTCGCGGCCGCGCACCACGATGCGCCCCGCGCCGCCGTCCGCAAAGGCCCGCTCGATGCGGAGCGCCGCCAGGGGGGGCCACTGCACGGTCTCCACCTCGCGCGCTTCGCCTTCGACGACGCGGACGCTGCGCAGGATCGGTGCTCGATGCGGCGCCCGCAGCACCAGCCGGTAGTCACCCGGCGGAAGGAGCGCTTCGTAGCGACCTCCTTCGGACAGGAGCTGGGTGACGGGATGACCCTCCCGGGTCTCGACGTGCACGACCGTGCGGACGTCCTCCGGAAGAGCGCGGCCGGCGATGCCACTGGTGCGGTCGGTCACCCCGAGCTGGAGCAGCACCTCATCGGTGGCGGAGCCCACGTCGGCCCGGGGCGTCACCAGCAGTCGCCGCTCGATCTCCCAGATCTCGCCGGGCGGGAGGGTTTCCCGAGTGGCGGCGAGCAGACGCCAGGCCGACGCCCCCGTACCGCCGTCGTCGCCGCGCAGGGCCATGGCGAGGGTCACGTGCTCCCCGGTCACGCCGAAGAAGGAGTGCCCAGCCGCCGTCCGCTCCGGCGAGAAGAGCGCATAGGCCACGGGGGGAAAGGCGGGAAGACCCGCCATCGCGACATGGCTGAACCGCTCGATCGCCCCCAGGGAGCTGAGCAGGTTCCGGGAGAAGCTGCGGTGCTCGAAGCCCGGGGAGCGCTCCGGCGATGTCGCGTCGGCGACGAAGGAGCGCATGCTTCGCCCTCCGCGCATCCAGAGATCGCCGAAGGCGAAGATCGGCGCCGGCTCGCTCCCCCGGTTCTCGATCCGGGTCGTGATGCGAACGAAGGACTCGCCGGATCGCACCTCGTAGGCGGTCTCGATGCGCACCCCGGCAAGAACCTCGCGCGCCGGAACCAGCGGATCGAGGGTTCGGGCCAAGGAGGAGCCGCGAGGAATCGAGTCCGGTCGCGAGCTCGACACAACGAGCCGCGCCGAGCGGCCATCGCCGTCGGTCTCGGCGCGAATCGCGTCGTAGCCCACGACGACCCGCTGGCTCATGTTGAGCAGGGGGATCAGCCGGGCGAACTGGTCCTCGTCGCGACGGTCGATCCTGCCCACGTCGACGAGGGTGCCCCCGTGGTTCAGCTTGGCGTGGCGTCGGGAGGGGTCGTCGACGATCGCCTCGACCCGGTCGTTCGCGAGGTACCAGTCTCCGACGCCGCCGATCGCGTCGGGACCGCCGATCAGGAGCTCCGAGGCGTTCTCCGGCGTGATCTGCAACGCGCGCGGCGACTGGGCGAAGGCCGGCAGTGCAACGCAGACGAACCCGATCGCAAGCGCCGCGCGGCCGGGACCCACCTCAGAAGAGACCCAGGCGCCGGGAGATGATCACCTTCATGATCTCGTTCGTGCCGGCGTAGATGGACTGGACCGCAGCGTCGGCGTAATCGCGCGCGATCGGGTACTCGCGCATGAAGCCGTATCCGCCGTGGAGCTGCAGACATTCGGCGGTGAGGCGCTTCTGGAGATCGGTCGTCCACCACTTCGCCATACTCACCTCGGACACGATGTCGTCGCCCCGGACATGGGCCGCGAGGAGCTTGTCCACGAAGGCCTGGCCGATCTCGACCTCGGTCGCCAGCTCGGAGAGGGTGAACTGGGTGTTCTGGAAGGCGGCGACCGGCTGACCGAAGGCCTTGCGCTCCTTCACGTAGGCGATGGTGTCGTCCAGGGCGCGACGACTCGAGGCGATCGACCCGACTCCGATGCAGAGACGCTCCTGCTGGAGCTGCATCATCAGCATCTTGAAGCCCTGGCCTTCTCGACCCAGGAGGTTGTCCACCGGAACCCGACAGTCCTCGAAGAAGAGCTCGCTCGTGTCCTGACCCTTGAGGCCGAGCTTCTCGAGGTTGCGACCACGGCGGAAGCCCTCGCGATCGGTCTCCACCAGGATCAGGCTGATCCCATCGTGGGGCGGGCTCGCGTCCGGGTCGGTCTTCGCCACCACGATCACGAGATCCGCGAGCTGCCCGTTCGAGATGAAGGTCTTCGCACCCGAGATCCGGTAGTGGTCTCCGTCCCGGATCGCGCGGGTCTGAACGTTCGCGAGATCGGACCCGGTGCCGGGCTCGGTCATGGCGATCGCGAGGATCGTCTCTCCGGCGATGGCCGGCGCCAGGAACCGCTGCTTCTGCTCGTGAGTTCCGTAGACCTCGATGTAGGGCATGCAGATGTCCGAGTGCAGGGACATCATCAGCCCATGGGCGCGGATCCGCGCGAGCTCCTCGATGATGATCGCGTCGAAGAGGAAGTCGGCGCCGGCGCCCCCGTACTCCTCGGGAGCATTCGCGCCGAGGTAGCCGGCGGCGCCCAGCTTGCGCCAGCTCTCCCGGTCGCTGATCCCCGCCCGGTCCCACTCGGCCACCTTCGGCTCGATCTCGGCCTCGGCGAAGCGTCGGAATTCGGAGCGGAAGAGCTCGTGCTCCTCCTCGAAGATGTCTCGTCTCACGGCCGGATCCTCTCCTCGACGCTGCCAGGACTCGAACAGAGTAAGGGATGGGAGCGCGGTGCGGTCGGCTTTTCGGACCGAGCCGTCTCCGGCCCGGTGCCGGCTAGAGCTGACGCCAGATCCGCATCGCGAGGAAGCCGGCGATCCCGGCGATCACCCCGGTCGGACCCCAGCCGGCCACGCTCGGCGGCAGGGTGCCGCCGTAGCCAAATGACGCCCCGACCCCGGTCAGCAGGATGTAGGTCACCGCCAGGATCCCGCTCACCAGCAGGGTCTTCGCGGGCCCGGGAAAGGGAGGGCCTGCGACGGCGAAGAAGAGGACCGATGCGGGCAGCACGAGACAGGCGAGGGCGTCGGCCAGCTTCACGTGATAGTCCACGCGCAACGGCGTCGCATCGTAGCCGTCGGCCTCGATCATCTCGATCTCCCTCGCCAGCTGTCCGACCGAGAGGTGCATGGTGTCCACGTCCGCGGAGAGCGCCTCCCCGAGGTCCGTGTAGGTGAGCGCCGTCACCTCGCGGACACGGGTCGGCGCGATCTCGATCCGGTGGGGATCGCGAAGGCGCCAGATGCCACGGCCGATGTGCCGGGCGGAGCGGGCGTCGGTACGGGATACGGGGAGTCCGTCCTCTCCGATCTCGTAGATCGTGAGGTCCTGGGCGTCGCCGAGATCGACGTCGAAGCGGGATGCCGCCAGCACGCGCGACCCCAGGCGTTGCCACACGGCGGTCTTCCGGTTCTCCGCCAGGGCGCGGTAGTAGTCCTCCTTGATCTCGGTCTGCTTCACGTCGTCTGCCAGGGCGTTCGTGCGGGGAACGACCACGTTCCGCAGTACGAAGTAGCCCGGCGCCACCACGACGCTCAGGAGGAGTACCGGGAGCAGACCGCGGGGCGCGGGAATCCCGCAGGCCCTCATGCCGATGAGCTCACCCTCGACCGCCAGCAGGCTCACGACCAGCGCCGTACCCACGAGCAGCGACATCGGCACCACCCGGGACGCGAGCAGCGGGACCCGCGCAACGTAGAAGCGGAGGATCTCGGATCCCGAGGCGTGATAGCGGGCGAACCAGTCGAGCCTCTCCAGCACATCGATCATCAGATAGGCCGTGAGCAGCACCGCGAAGGCGATGCCCGTGAGCTCGAGGAAGCGCCCCGCGATGTAGCGCTGGAGCGCGTAGCGGTGCGGACGTCCGCGCGAAGCGCGGCTCGCGCGCTCCTGGCGGTCCGAGGGCTGGGGCCGATCGAAGCGGTGCCCGAGCACCCCCTCCCGGCGGGTCCGTACGAAGAGCCACACACCTCCGAGCAGCAACACCGCGTTGGGCAACCAGACGCCGGCCACCACCGGGAAGCCCCCCTGGATCAGCCCCTCGCCGAGCTGGATCAGCGCGAAGTAGACGATCGTGGTGAGGACGCCGAGCACGCTGCCCGCCGAGCGCGACAGCTGGCGACGGGTGAGGAGCAGGGGCACGGCGAGGAATCCGAAGATGAGGGTCGCCGCGGGAAGTGAGAAACGACGCTGGAGCTCCACCGCCGCCGCCGAAACCGGCGCCGCCTCGGTCGGCTCGTAGTCGCGGGCGGACTCCCAGAGCTGGGCGAGGGTCCAGCCCTTGATGCGCTCGCCCTGTGAGCGGCCCACCGGCTCTTCGCTCTCGGGCAGCTTCGTGGTGAGGGACTGGAAGCGGATCTGCTGGGCGCCGCTGTCGCCGAAGAGTGCGAGGCTGCCGTTGCGAAGGGTGATCTCGATCGGGCCGTCTTCGCGGGCCTCGACCCGGCCTTCCCGCGCGAAGATCGTCTCCCCGATCTCCGGCATCCAGAGCAATACCCCGCGCAATTCGTCGCCCTTCGCCGAGACCTCCCGCGCCTCCACCTGCCAGCCACCGAACTCGCTCACCGCACCGGCACGAAAGCTGGCCCAGGGCTGGCTGTTCGCGATCCGCTCCAGGGCCGTATCGAGGGCACGGTTCGCGGCGGGGGCGCCGGTCAGGGAGAGACCCGCCGCAATCGCGGTCATCACCGCCGCGAAGGAGACGACCGGGGGGATCAGGCGGGCCGCGCTGATCCCCGAGGCCTCCATCACCAGGATCTCGCGATCGGCACCGAGCCGACCGAGCGCCACCAGCGACCCGATCAGCACCGAGAACGGGAAGATGAGCCCGGCCACGGGGACCGCCTCGTAGAAGGCGATCAGGCCGACCTCCCCCATACCCAGTCCGCGGTTGATGACGAGCTCGGAGAAGCCGATCAAGTCGGTGGTGAGGATGACGAGGGTGAGCCCGAGCAGCGCGAAGGCGAAGGGCCGCAGCGTCTCGACCGCGAGGTAGCGGTACAGCGTCGGCCCGGGACGCCGATGGGACGTCTTATGGATCGCCAAACGAATCCCTTGGAGCGATCGGGACGCCCCCTGCGGATCTCCCCCTGGGGCCGGGCGATCCGGTTGACAAGCAGGGGGGAGGGCCGCAGTCTTGGTCTCCCCCACCCGGGCAGGATCCTAGGACGCCAGACCGAGATCGAGCAATGGCGTCACCGCGGTCCCCAAGGGACCGCGGCGAGCCTCCCAGCCGCTCCCTCATCACACGCTCCCCCAGGTAGGTCATGAAGGCCATCGTTCTGAGCGCCGGTCAGGGCCGGCGGCTCCTACCGCTGACGACCGAGCGACCGAAGTGCCTGCTCGCCGTCGACGACGAGACGACGGTCCTCTCGCGTCAGCTCGAGGTCCTGGCCCAGTGCGGCGTCTCCCGCGCCCTGGTGGTGAATGGCTTCGGCGCCGAAGACGTCGACCGCCACCTCTCGCAGAATCCGGTCCCGGGACTGGCGGTGGAGAGCCTCTACAATCCCTTCTTCGCGACCTCGGACAACCTGGCCACCTGCTGGCTCGCTCGGGGGGCCATGACCGAGGACTTCCTGCTCCTCAACGGTGACACCTTGTTCGAAGGCGCGGTGCTCGAGCGAATCCTCGACGCTCCCCCGGCTCCGATCACCGTCACGGTCGATCACAAGTCCGACTACGATGACGACGACATGAAGGTCTCCCTCGACGCCAGCGGCCGTCTCCTGGCCATCGGCAAGGACCTGCCCACGCCCACCGTCGGCGCCGAATCCATCGGGATCCTCTCCTTCCGCGACGCCGGTCCGAAGCTCTTCGCCGCCGCGCTGGATCACGCGGTGCGGGAGCAGGGCGCCCTGCGACGCTGGTACCTCTCGGTGGTTCACGAGCTCGCCGACCGGATCCCCGTCGAGACCCGCTCGATCCGCGGTCTCTGGTGGCAGGAGATCGACGCTCCCGACGACCTGGAGCGAGCGCGAAGCCACTACGGCGGCGACAACGAGACGACCCAAGCATTGAAGTGAAAACCACCCAATTTCGTTCCCAGGCCTCGTCAATGGGACGCGTTCTCGCTATCCCCTGACTAGCCAGCGCGACGTCGGATCCTGGTCGAGAGGCGGGAGAATCCCATGCTGATTCGCGATATCCCGGTCGGAGACGGTGCTCCCCTCGTCCTCATCTCCGGACTCAACGTGCTCGAGTCCCTCGACGGCGCCCTCACCTGCGCCCACGCCGTACAGGCCATCGCCGATCGCCACGGTGTCCCGGCCGTCTTCAAGGCCTCCTTCGACAAGGCCAACCGCTCGAACCGCCGCTCCTTCCGCGGTCCGGGCATCGACGAGGGGCTGCGCATCCTCGACAAGGTGAAGGCGGAGATCGGCCTGCCCATCACCACGGACATCCACGAGCCCGGCCAGGCGAAGGACGTCGCCGAGGTGGCGGACCTGCTGCAGATCCCTTCGTTCCTGTCGCGCCAGACCGACCTGATGGCAGCCGCCGCAGGCACGGGCCGACCGCTGAACGTGAAGAAGGGCCAGTTCATGGCACCGAGCGACGCCGCCCTCGCCGTGGAGAAGGCGACGAGCTTCGGCGCCACGGGTGTGATGCTGACAGAGCGCGGCACCAGCTTCGGCTATCACGATCTCGTGGTCGACATGCGCGGCCTGGTCGTCCTGCGTGACGCGGCACCCGTCTGCCTCGACGCCACCCACGCCGTACAGCATCCCGGAGCCGGCGAGAAGGCCAGCTCCGGGGATCGCCGCTTCGTCGCGCCCCTCGCCCGCGCCGCCGCTGCGCTCGGCATCGATGCGCTCTTCGTCGAGACCCATCCCGAGCCGACGAGCGCGCCATGTGACGGCGCCTGCCAGATCCTGCTCGAAGACCTCGACCGTCTCCTCGGCGAGGTCTGCGCAATCCGATCCGCCCTCGAAGAGACGCGCAGCGGGTGAGTCTCACGACGCCCGAGCGCGTCGTCCTCTCAGCGCGCGCGGGCGCCAAGGCGCGCCCGACGGTGCGGATCTTCCTCGCCACCGAGCCCGCCCAGCATCGGGCCGAACGCGTCTTCGTCTGGTCCGTCGAGCAGGTGCGCGATCCCTCGCGCTGCTACGAGATCCACATCATGAAGGGGCTCGAGGGCTTCGACGACCGTCGCTGGACCACGGGCTTCACCAACTACCGATTCGCGATCCCGCACTTCTGCGCCGGTGCGGGCCGCGCGATCTACAACGACGTCGATCAGATCTATCTCGCCGATCCGGCCGAGCTCTTCGACCTCGACCTCGATGGGCACGGATTCCTCGCCGTGGCCCAGGACGATCCGTCGGTGATGCTGATCGACTGCGCGCGCATGGCCGAGGTCTGGACCCTCGAGCGCGCGCAGCACGAGCACAAGTCTCGCCTGATCGCGCGAGCATTGGCCCGACCCAACCTCTACGGAACCCTCGCCGGCGAGTGGAACGCCCGCGACACCGAGCTGCCCGAGGGCACCGAGAAGTGTCTGCACTACACCACGCTCCACATGCAGCCCTGGCGCCCGTCCCCGGAGCGCTTCGCCTATCACCCGAATCCCCGCGGTGAGCTCTGGCACGCGCTCGAGCGCTCCGCCGACGCCGCGGGATTCCAGGTGTTCACGCGGGAGAAGCCCAGTCACGCATACGCCGAGTGGTTCGAGCGTCAGCCGGCCGGCGTTCGCACTCCCGCAAGCAACGAGGGCGGTGCCGAGCCCTATCTGCCCCCGCCGCCGGGCGGCGCCGCACCGATGCTATGCGACGCGCGCATGGCGGGAGCGGTGCTCAACGCGGTGCCCGGACACGATCTTCCCTGGATCCTCGAGGACCTGTTCGCGTCGGCCCAGCGCCGGGTTCTCGTCGACCTGCCCTGGGACGGAGAGCGCCGCAGCGCCGAGGCCTGGGACCGGCGCCTCGTCGTGGCGGGACGTCGCTGGCCGAAGATCGCCTGGCGCCTGGTGCTGCGCGCACCCGACGGGCGCCTCGTAGAACGCGAGGGCGGGGCCCGGTCACGCGAGACGCCACCGCGGGTGTGGGTGCTCACCGATGACCGTCCGGGCAACGCAACCCAGTCCCTCGGCCTGGCCGACGCGACGGGGCCTCCCTATGAGCGAAAGACGCTGGTGATGCGCGCGGCGTCGAGGCTGCACAACCGGATCCTCGGCGCCTCCCGCGCCGGCATCCACTCGACGCGCTCCTCGCCGCTGGAGCCGCCCTGGCCGGATCTCGTGATCGCAGCGGGGCGACGCACGGCGCCGGTGGCCCGCTGGATCCGCGCCCAGACCCACGGCCGCACGAAGCTCGTGCTGCTCGGCCGCAAGGGCGGCGACGACGCCGATCTCTTCGACCTCGTCTTCGCACCCGCCTACTGTCGCCTCCCCGCCCACCCGCGCCGGATCGAAACCCAGGCCCCCTTCCACCGGATCACTCCGGAGAGGCTGCAAGCCGAGCGGGAACGCTTCGCCGGGGCCTTCGGCGAACTGACTTCGCCGCGCATCGCCCTCCTCGTCGGGGGCGACTCCGGGCAGTACGCTCTCGACCCGCCGACGGCGGCGAGGATCGGCGCCCAGGTCTCGGAGATGGCGCGTCGCGCGGGCGGCACCCTGCTCGTCAGCACGAGCCGAAGGCTCTCGGCGCGCTCCGCCGACGCCCTCGGCAAGGCCGTTCCCGAGGCCGCCGTCGTCCACGCCTGGCGTCCGGACGATCCGGAGAATCCCTACCTGGGTCTCCTCGCCTGGGCCGACGCCCTCGTCATCACCGCCGACAGCGAGTCGATGCTCGCCGAGGCCTGCTCACTCGGAAAGCCGGTGTACATCGCCAGATTGCCCGTGCGGCGCTCCTTCCCAGGGATCTCGTTCTTCCGCGAGTGGGTCTGGCGCCGCGGTCGGGCGAAGCCCCTCGGTCACCGCGGCACGCCTCGGCCCCAGCGCGGCCTCGCACGCACCTGCGCGCGACTGATCGAGCGTGGCATCGTGCGACCGACGCGCGACCTCGAGCACCTGCACGCGATGCTGATCGACCGCGGCGTGGCTCGCTACCTCGGCGACGACACGCCCTTCTCCCCGGCGCCGCTGGCAGACCGGGAGGCCGCCGCAGCCGAGGTCCGGAAGCTGATGGGCTGTCCGGCGGATCCGACCGCTTCGCTATGATGAGTTGCCCGGAGGCCGGATCCGCCTCCACCCAACGCGCCCCCGCACGCTCCCGCCGATAGCGAGTCCAGAGCCCGATGCGCGTCTTCCGCTACTTCGTCCGCGCCTACCCGTGGCAGAGCCTGGCCGTTCTGCTCTGCCTTCTCCTCGCCGCGCTGATGGAGGGCGTCGGCATCTCGACCCTCCTGCCCCTTCTGTCCCTGGCGACGGGCAGCGCAGACGCGGAGACCGGCGGCCTCGAGGCGGGGGTGCGCGCGGCATTCGGGCACTTCGGGCTCGAACCCACCCTCGGCGCCCTGCTGGCGGTGATCTGCATCGCCGCCTGGACGAAGGCCTTGCTGGTGCTGCTCTCGAGGCGCCAGGTGGGGTACACGGTTGCCAGGGTCGCCACCGACCTGCGCCTCGATCTCCTGAGCGCCCTGCTCTCGACACGCTGGAGCTACTACACGCGCCAGCCGGTGGGAGCAGCCGCCAACGCGATCGCCACCGAGGCCCACCGCGCATCGCGGGCCTTCGAGCACCTCGCGCTGATCTCGACCCACGCCATCGAGGCGGCGGTCTACCTCGGCGTCGCCATCGCCATCTCCTGGCAGGCGAGTGTGGTCACGGTCGCCGCCGCCCTGGTCATGTTCACCTCCCTCGGGGCCCTCGTGCGCATGTCGGGTCGCGCGGGTCGCCGGCAGACGACCCTCATGAAGTCGCTCCTCGCCCGCCTCACGGACAGTCTCCAGGCGGTGAAGCTGCTGAAGGCCACCGGACGCGAAGAGGCGATGGCCCCGCTGCTGGCCGAAGAGACGCGCCTCCTGAATCGACAGCTCCGCAAGCGGGTCTTCGCGAAGGAGGCGCTGCGTGCCCTCCAGGAGCCGCTTCTCATCACGATGGTGGGTGCCGGTGTGTTCGTCGCCATCGGGCTGCTGGGGATGCCCTTCTCCGCGATCCTCGTGCTCGTCTTCACCTTCATGCGCGCTCTGCTCAAGGTGAACTCGATCCAGTCCAAGTACCAGTCGATGGTGACCGAGGCCAGCGCCCTCTGGTCTCTCGTTTCGATGATCGAGCACGCGCGTGGGTTCGGCGAACGCAGCGGCGGCGAAGACGCCCCCCCACTCGAACACGAGGTGAGCCTGCGCGACGTCGTGCTCCATTACGACGGTCAGCAGCTGCTCGATCACGTCTCCCTCCAGATTCCGGCCGGACGCATCACGGCGATCATCGGCCCATCGGGCAGCGGCAAGACCACCCTCGTCGATCTCGTCACCGGGCTCGTGGAGCCGGAGACGGGGCAGGTCCTGGTCGACGGCGTTCCCCTCACGACCCTCGACCTGACGCGCTGGCGGCGGCGGGTGGGCTACGTGCCTCAGGAGATGCTCCTGCTCCACGACAGCGTGCGCGTGAACGTGACCTTCGGCGATCCGAACCTCAGCGATGCAGACGTCGAGTCGGCCCTGCGTGACGCGGGCGCCTGGGACTTCGTCTCGGCGATGCCCGACGGAATCGACAGCAGCGTGGGCGAACGCGGCGCGCTGCTCTCGGGAGGTCAGCGCCAGCGCATCTCCATCGCCCGGGCGCTGGTCCATCGCCCCCGCCTGCTGATCCTCGACGAAGCGACCGCCGCCCTCGACGCCGAAACCGAGGCGGCGGTATGGAGCGTGGTCGCGAAGCTGCGCGGTCGCACCACGGTCGTCGCGATCTCGCACCAGCCGGCTCTGACCGGGGTCGCGGATCGCATCTACCACCTGGAGGACGGGCGCGTCCGCGACGTCACGGCGACCCGCGGCTCGCGAGAAGTGGCCTAGGGGAACGACCCGGATGCGTGTGCAGACATCGCGGTCGGCTCGGGTCCCGGTGCATCCTCTCGAATCCACTCGCCCGAGGCGCGTGGCCTCCGGCTCCACGCAACGATGAAGCCGCCCTCGGCCCTCGTGCTCGCCGGGAAGCGGGGGCCCCAGGATGCCCTCGCCGACGCCCACGGCGCCTCCCATCGGGCTCTGCTCGAGGTGCGCGGCACGCCGATGCTGCTGCGGGTCGTGCGCGCCCTGCGCGCCACGGGACGCTTCGGCGCAATCCACGTGAGCATCGACGGACCCGAGCGCCTCTCGGCGGTCTCGGAGCTCGCGACGCTCGTCGAGAGCGGAGAGCTCCAGGTCCACGAGAGTGCGGACTCTCCCAGCCGGAGCGTGCTCGAGGTGCTGCGCCAGGATCCGGAAGAGCCCTTTCTCGTGACCACCGCCGACCACGCCCTGCTCACCCCGGAGATGCTCGATTTCGTGGCCGATGCGATCGACGGCAGCGCCGCCGATCTGCTCGTCGGCTTCGTCGCCCGTTCGGTCGTCCACAGCCGCTACCCGGAGAGCCCCCGCACCTACTTTCGTCTCCGAGGAGAAGCCTGGACCGGTGCCAACCTCTTCGCCTTCCGTACCGCTCGGTCGCGCCAGGCGGCCGACTTCTGGGTCCGGGCGGAGCGCTACCGCAAGCGGCCCTGGCGTCTGGTCACCGCCATCGGACCGGCGCTCCTCGGGCGCTACCTGCTGGGACGACTCGACCTCGACGCGGCGCTCGTCCACGCCTCGAAGCGCATCGGCGCAGGGGTGCAGGCCCTCCCGCTGCCCTTTCCCGATGCCGCGATCGACGTCGACCGCGAGGACGACCTCCAGCTCGCGGAGCGGATCCTGGCTCAGCGCGGAGAGGAGATGCCCTCGCTCGGCGACTCTTCGGACCGAAAGGCCCCGGTCGACTCGTCGTAGCCACGGGTGCGGATTCCGATCCGCGGGGGCTCGCCATCCCGACCCGGCTCGATGTCGTAGAGGTGGTACTGGGCGCAGCGTCCCGGCCGCTCCCCGACATCCGACGCGGAGCGAACGCCGATCACCGGGATCTCACCCGCGGGCCCGGCCACGCGCGCGAAACGGGTTCGGTGCAGATGACCGTGCAGCACGAGCTCCGCGCCGACCCGCTGGAACACCTCGCAGAGCTGGCGCGCGTCGGCGAGCGCACGCCGACGCGACGTCGCACCGGGCATCGGCGGATGGTGGATCAGCACGACGCGCACCATGTCGCGTTCGCCGAGAACGGCCGGGACCCGCTCGAGCCGACCACGCTGTGACGCGCCCAGGGCGCCCGAGGCAAAGAAGAGGGGCGTGGGTCGCGCCGAAGAGAGTCCGACGAGGGCGAGGTCTCCCCGCAGCCGGACCGTCGGAAATTCGAGCCCGTCGGACTCATCCCGGTCGCTCGAGTCACGCAGCAATGCCTCACCGGCGTCGTCGGAAGCCAGATACTCGGACCAGAGATCCCACGAACGCGCCCTCGGCACGTGAACGTAGGCATCGTGGTTTCCCGGTACGGCGGTCACCCGGTCGGGCGCCCCGATGCGCTCGAGCCAGGTTCGCGCTTCGACGAACTCGTCTTCGAGCGCGATGTTGGTGAGATCGCCGGTCACGGCGACCTGATGGGGCGCCTCGTGATGGAGATCCTCGATCAGTGCCTCGAGGACGTGGGGGCGATGCGCTCGCCGGCGGCGGACCTGCCAGGACAGCCAGCCCGAGGCGCGCTTGCCGAGCAACGGCAACACGCCGCGAGGCTCCACTGGCGTGGCGTGCAGATCCGAGATGTGGGCGAGCGTGACGATGTCGAGCCTCTCGGGATCAGCCTAACCCAGCCCCAGACCCTGTGATACCTTCGCGCGCGCCCCGATGTCCTCGTCGCACACGGAGAGCGCACCGACCGGCCCGCCGGTGGTACCGCCGCTGGGTTGGGTGCTGCACGGCGGCGAACGCCCCGACGCCGCGCCGGTCCGCATCTGGGGGCTCGCGCCGGAAGAGCGGCTCCTTCGGGCCCTGCGCCGCGCCGGCTGCCGCGACGCGACCCTCGTCGTACCGGAGGCCCTTCCCGTCGACACCGAGTCGTCCGACACCGTTTTGTGTCGAGGCGACGTGATCCTCGACGAGCGCATCGTCGCCGCGCTGTGCGAGACCTGCGATGTGCTGGTACGCGACGCGGAGCTGGGAGCCGTGGCCGCGCGAGTCGGCCCGGGCCGCGCGAAGGCGGCGGCGGAGGTTCTGCTGGGTCGGGGCGAGGCGC
>CALDCK010000471.1 GCA_937937315.1 uncultured bacterium | reverse complement strand
CCTCCTCCTTCAGCTCGTCGACCCGGCCGAAGAGGGACGCGCCGGTCGGGCAGACGTCGCAGCACGCGGGCAGCTTCCCCTGCTCCTGGAGGTGGTTGCAGAACTGGCACTTCGAGATCTCGCCGAAGGGGTCGTCGAGCTGGTACTGCGGCACGCTGAACGGGCAGCCGTAGACGCAGTAGCGGCAACCGATGCAGGCATCAGGATCGTGGCTCACGATGCCGGTGTCCGGGTCCTTGTTCATCGCGCTGACGGGGCAGACGGAGACGCAGGACGGGTCCACACAGTGCAGGCAGTGACGTTTCACGAACGCGTAGCCGTCGGTCGCGCGGTCCTTCTCTTCCTTGGTTCCGTCCTGGAAGAGCTGGATCACGTTGAGCGTGTCGCCCGAGAGGCATTCCGCCGTATCCCACGTGCCCTCGTTCCAGCTGCTGAGATGCGCAGGCTGCTCCACGGGCATGCCGTTCGCTTCCTTGCAGGCCACGACGCAGGCGCGGCATCCGATGCAGAGCGTGGAGTCGTAGAGCATCCCCACGGCGTTGGGCGGCATCTTCTTCGGCTCGCGCGGAGCGAACGCCTCCGCGCTGGCCGTAGGCAGCGCGGCGACTGCCGTCCCGGTGGCGGCACTCTGGAGGAACTGTCTTCGCGATAGGCTCACGGCGATCTCCCGTCATGCTCCTTCGTCGTTGCCCGCCTCTTCTGCGGGCTCGCGATCCATCTTCGACATGGCGACCGCTCCTGCACCCGCCAGCGCTCCGACCGTCCCGGCCACGACCGCTGCGGCGCCCGGAGTCAGACCCTGTCCCTTCTCGGCATCGACCGCCGGGAACGCCGTCGGCGGCGCGTAGGTGTCGACGTCCGCCAGGGCGTGGATCGGCTTGTGGAAGGCGAGATCCTGCATCGTGCAGCCGAAGCACGGCGCGCCGCTGCCCACCGGCCACGAGCCCTCACCGACGTCACCGAACCCGATTGCGGGGCAGTTGGCGTAGGTCTCGGGGCCCTTGCAGCCGAGCTTGTAGAGGCAGTAGCCCTGGCGGTGACCGTAGTCGCCGAACTCGAGCGCGAACCGACCCGCATCGAAGTGCGGGCGCCGTTCGCAGTTCTCGTGGATCAAGCGGCCGTAGGCGAACTTCGGCCGGTTCTCGCCGTCGAGCTCGGGCGGCTTGCCGAATGTGAGCAGGTACAGCACGGTCGAGAGGAAGTTGTAGGGGTTCGGCGGGCAGCCGGGGATGTTCACGACGGTCTTGTCCGGGAGCACTTCGTGGGTGCCCACGGCTCCGGTTGGATTCGGCTCCGCCGACTGGATGCCCCCCCACGCCGCGCACGATCCGATCGCGATGACCGCGGCCGCTCCGTCGGCGGCCTCCCGAAGGACCTCCACGTAGGGGCGCCCGCCGACCTTGCAGAAGATGCCGCCCTGATTCATCGGGGTCGCACCCTCGGTGACGAGCACGTACTTGCCGTGGTGCTCCTCCATCATCGCGTGCTTGTGCGCCTCGGCCTGCCTGCCTGCCCCGACGCAGAGGGTCTCGTGGTAGTCGAGGGAGATGGTGTCGAGGATGAGCGTCTCGAGGGTCGGGTGTTCGGCTCGCAGCAGGGATTCCGTGCAACCGGTGCACTCCTGACCGTGGAGCCAGATCACCGGCGGCCGATGTGCAGCCGTCGCCGCCTCGGCGATGCGGACGCCGATCGAGGAAGAGAGGCCCATGGTCGCGGCGACGCCGAGGCAGTACTCCAGGAACCGACGCCGCGTGATGCCGGCGAGACTCCCTTCGCATGAGTCGAGATTCTGCGCGGCGAAGGAGTCGAAGTCGATCTCGTGGATGCGTCGCATCGCGGACCTCTCTTAGGTGGGATCCCTTTCGTTCGGAGGCGTCGACGGAGGGATCCAGCTGCCCCATCGGCTCGCGTCCGGAGCGCGCGGGACGTCGAACGGCGCCGGAGAGATCACCTCATGCGTTCGTTCGGGTCGCGAGTGCTCGGAGACAGAGATACGAGCCATGCTGCGTGCTTGCGGCTGCAAGATGAACGCCAATGAGGAGCCCGCGGATCGACGGTCGAGAACGCTTGTCGGGAGCGAGGTTCGGCGAGCGGCCACAGGCAGCCCTCAATGAAGTGAGCTCGCTTCGGGACGTTCTGCCTCGAGGGCGGGGAATTCCGCCCCGTCTGAACGGTTCTCGCGGATCTCCCGGCCACGCTGCAGGTCATCCCCTTCGGGGTTAAGATCCCCGCCGATCTGTTCGGGGTGCTGGGCCCCGACGATCCCATCAGTGACTCGAGGTACGGATGACCGAGGATTCACCGGGAACGCCGACGGGCGACGAGGGCGGCGACGATCCGGGTGGGTTTCCCCATCCCATCTACAACTGGATGAGCGGCATCGGCTCGGCGCTGATCGCGATGGGGATCACCGTAATCGCGTTCCTGGTCCTCGTGGAGCTGATCACCGGCGGAAGCTCTGGCTACGCGGGCCTGGCCCTGGTGCCCCCCCTGATCCTGGCGATGATCGGGAGCGGACTCGTGGTCGGGGGCTGGCTGCGGGAGCGCCGGCGTCAGACCCGCGGCGAGCACTCGAGCTTCTTCGAGACCTGGGTCGTCGATCCCTGGAGCGTGGTGCGCGGCCGGGGCCCCTGGTTCGTGCCCCTCTGTCTCGCCGGCGCCACCTTCGCGTCCCTGGTCGGGGGCGCGAGCTCCGTCGGCGTGCTCTCCTACAGCGAGTCGAACACCTTCTGCACCGAGGCCTGCCACTCGGTGATGGGGCCCGAGGGCGCCGTCTACGAGCAGACCGAGCACTCCCGCATCCCCTGCGTGAAGTGTCACGTCGGGGCGGGACCGGAGGGCTTCTTGACTGCGAAGCTCGGCGGGGTCCGCCAGCTCTACCAGTTCGCCACGGGCTCGGTGACCCGACCCATCCCGACCCCGATCCACGGCGGGCGCATCGACCGCGAGCTCTGTGAGAGCTGTCACGCGCCGGAGCGCGACCGCGGGATGAAGTCGCGCACCCATGACTACTTTCTCTCGGGCGAGGATGTCGACCCCGTAGGCCTCGCCATGATGGTCAAGGTCGGCGGCGGGGCTGCGGACGGTTTGCTGCCCGGGCAGGGCGTTCACTATCACATGCAGATCGCCGGCCGGGTCGAGTACGTGGCCCGCGACCCCCAGCGCCAGGACATCGCCTGGGTGCGTGCCACCGACGACGAGGGCGTCGTCCGCGAGTACAACCTCGAGTCGAATCCGCTCAGCGACGAAGATCGCGCCACATTACCGGCTCAAAGCATGGGCTGCCTGGACTGCCACAGTCGCCCGGCCCATCGCTTCCCGAGCGCGATCGACAGCGTGAACCAGGCCCTGGCCGGCGGTGCCCTCTCCCGGGATCTCCCCTCGATCAAGGAGGTCTCGGTCGGCGCGTTGAGCGAGCAATACGCGACGACGGCGGACGCGATGGCGGGGATCGAGGTGCACCTGCAGGAGTTCTACGAAGAGGAGTTTCCCGAGGTCGTGGAAGAACAGGGCGACGATCTCGAGGGGGCTGTCGCCGTACTGCGCAAGGTCTACTCGCGGACGATCTTCCCGGAGATGAAGGCCGACTGGCGCGCCCATCCCGACAACAGCGGGCACCGCGACTGGCCCGGCTGCTTCCGCTGCCACAATGACGAGATGCTCGATGACGAGGGCGAAGGGATCACCACCGATTGCAGTGCCTGCCACGCGATCCTCGCCCAGGACGGCGAGGCTATCGCCTCGGTCGACGACCTCGACATCGGCCAGGACTTCGTGCACCCGGAGGACGGAGCCCACTTCGACGAGTTCTCGCTCTGCTCAGACTGCCACACCGGCGGAGCGGAGCTCTACGAGTAGGAGCGCAGCTACTCGTCGTCGTCGGCGCTGCCGCCGGCGGCCTTCCTCTTTGCGCGCTCTTCCTTCTCGAGCTCGAGGTATTTGCCCTTCACGTGCTCCGGGATGGGGTGCGCGATCTCTTCCTTCATCTTCTCGTAGTCGAAGCCCTTCGCCTCGTCCCAGGTGGGGCTGTCCGAGTTGTGGCAGGCGGTGCAGATCTTCTCGTCCTTCCCGGGCTCCCACATCCCGGCGGCGATGGCCTTGTCGCGGTCCGACATCACCTTCTTCTTGCGGTAGCCGCTCCCCGCGCCGTGGCAGGACTCGCACTGCACGCCGTCGGAGATCTTCAGGGGCTTCTTGTGGATCTGATCCGGCTCGAGGCCGAAGGCCGTCGCATGGCAGCGCAGGCAGTCGTCCGACTCGTGGGGGGCCTCGCTCATGCCCCGCTCCTCGGCGATCTTCTTCGCCTCGTCGCTCTTCAGCGTGTCGAAGGCCTTCGAGTGGTCCATCTTCTTCCACGCGCCGAGCTGATCGCCCATCAGCTCCTTCTTGTGACAGCGTCCGCAGTCCTTGACGCCCGTGTACTTGCCTTCGGCGGCGAAGGCCTGGGCGCCTCCGAAGACGAGTCCGAGCGCGAGCAGGGTGAGCCAGGCAAGGGTTTTCGACATCGGGTTCTCCTGCGTCTGCTGCGCATCCGCTTTGGAAGTGGGTGTCCGATGCAGAGCTTAGGATTCTCCCGCCGCGCGAGTCAACGTCGCCGAGGGCAGCTCGCCAAAGAGCCGTCGGCAATCTGCTGCAAATTGCCCCATGTGCCGGAAGCCCCAGGCGTTTGCGATGTCCGCGATCCGGGAACGCGACGGTTCTGTGTCCCGGAGATCGAAGCGCACTCCGTTAAGGCGGCAGAGATCGTCGACCGTGGGGGGCTCGCGCCCAGGGGCTATCACCCGGAGTTGCTCGAAGAGTGGCCGGTCGAGGGCGACCTGGTGGTGCCGCTCGAAGCGCTGCCGGAGAGAGTATGGGCAGCGAGCGGCGGCTGAAGCAGAAGAGCCAGTGGTGTTCGCTGGAGCGGCGGATCGCTTGGCCTTCGTGACCACGGCCCACCGGGGCCAGAACAGCCCGAACGACGGCCGCGACTTCGACCAGGAGGGAATCGGCCGGGCGAGCATCTGGGTCTTCGACACTACCAGCCCGGGGGGCTTCGGAGGCGAAGAGGCCGCCGAGCTCACGGTCTTCGGCGACAAGCCCCGCGCCCTGGGGGTGAGCCCCAGCGGCGACTCGGTCTACGCGGCGATCTTCCACTCGGGCAACCGCACCACGTCGCTCAACGCGGGCTTGATCTGCCCCACGAGCAACTCCAACGCCAACAACGACCTCACCCAGGGCTCCTGTAACCTCGACTCGGGCGACTCGAGCCCCGGCGGCTACCCGGCCCCGACTCGCGACCACAAGGGCGACCGCCGCCCCGAGACCGGGCTGATCGTGAAGCAGGATCGGGACGGGGCGAGCCCCACCGCCTGGCAGGACGAGCTGGGCCGCGACTGGTCGGGGCTGGTGCGCTTCGACCTGCCGGACCGGGACGTGTTCGAGATCGACGCCACCATGAATCCGCCCAGCCTGGTGGACGGCAGCTCGACCTGTGCGGACGGCAGCGGATGCTGGGCCGGCGTCGGGACGGTGCTCTTCAACATGGTCGCGAATCCGGTCTCGGGGAAGCTCTACGTTGCCAATACCGACGCCGGGAACCACGTGCGCTTCGAGGGGCCCGGCACCTTCGCGACCGGCATCAAACCCGGCGGCGAGCCCACGACGGTCCAGGGCGACCTGGCCCGATCGCGGATCACGGTGCTCGACGGCGCCAGCGTCGACCCGCGACATCTCAACAAGCACATCGACTACTCCGTACGACCGGCGTCCCCCGCCACTCGCGCCCGGAGCCTGGCGACGCCGATGGACATGGTCGTCACTCCGGACGGCGGGACGCTCTACGTGGCGGCCTTCGGCTCGGCGAAGATCGGCCGCTTCGACACGGCCGAGCTCGAGAGCGATGCCTTCACCCCGGATGCGGCGGATCAGATCGCCCTCAGCGGCGCTGGACCGGCCGGGTTCGCCCTCGCTGGGAACCGGCTCTACGCGCTCACCCGCTTCGACAACGCAGTGGCGGTGATCGACACGGGCAGCGAGGCCGAGATCCAGAAGGTGTTCCTGCACAGCCCGGAGCCGCCGGACGTGGTGGCGGGGAGGCCCTTCCTCTACGACGCGGATCTCACCAGCAGCAACGGTGAGGCGAGCTGCTCTAGCTGCCACATCTTCGGCGATCTCGACGACCTGGCCTGGGACCTGGGCAATCCCGATGACGACGTCGTGGCGAACGGGAATCCCTTCAACCCGGCGGTGCCCGCCTTCGCCGACCCGGTGCCCCGCGAGTTCCACGCGATGAAGGGGCCGATGACGACCCAGAGCCTGCGCGGCCTGGCGAATCAGGGCCCCTAGCCCTGGCGGGGCGACCGCCAGGGCGACGAGGTCGCCGCCTTCGAGGCCTTCAACGTGGCTTTCCCGGGGCTCGTCGGTCGCGCTGCGCAGCTCAGCGCCGCAGAGATGACGGCCTTCCGGAAGTTCGCGCTGCTCCTGCGCTACCCGCCGAATCCGATTCGCGACCTCGACAACGCGCTTCGCAGCGACGAGGCCGCGGGCGAGAACCTCTACCTGAACGTCACCACCGACACCGTCGCTACCTGCGACGGCTGTCACACCCTCGATGCGGGCCAGGGCTTCTTCGGCGGCGACGGCCGGTCGATCTTCGACGGCGAGCCCCAGCACCTGAAGATCCCGCATCTGCGAAATCAGTATCAGAAGGTCGGGATGTTCGGCATGGCGGAGCCGGACGAGGTGCAGGTGGGCGGGCTGCCGGGGCTCGGCTTCTCCGGGAGCTTCGCCCATCAGGGCGACCAGGTTCGCGGCTTTGGCTACCTGCACGATGGCTCGGTGGACAACCTGGATCGCTTCTTCGGGCTGAACGGGTTCAGCCTGAACGCCACGGGCGAGAGCCAGATGGCGGCCTTCATGCTGGTCTTCCCCTCGGATCTCGCGCCGGTGGTCGGGCAGCAGATCACCCTGACGGCGACGAGCGGGGCCGGGGTCGGGGCGCGCATCGACCTGTTGATCGCGCGCGCCGAGGCGAGCTTCACGTCTCAGATCCTGGGGGGCGTCTCGAAGGAGTGCGAGCTCGTCGCCAGTGTCGTGGAGAGTGGGCAGGAGCGGGGATACCTCTACGATCCCGTCTCCGACGTCTTCGACCCGGACGACGGGACCGCCCCCATCGACGACACCACCCTGCGCGCCAAGGCCGGCACGCCGGGGCAGGAGGTGACCTACACCTGCGTGCCGCCGGGGGCCGGCCACCGCCTGGCCCTCGACCGCGACGAGGACACCCTGCTCGACGGCGTCGAGACCAACACGGGGGTCTTCGTCGACGCGAGCGACACGGGGACGAGCCCGGGCCTCGACGACAGCGACGGCGACGGCTTCGACGACCCGGACGAGCTCGTGGCCGGCACGGACCCGACCGACCCCCTCGACTTTCCGGGGGCTCCGCAGGTTCCGATGCTGCCGCTCTGGGCGGCTCTGGCGCTGGGAGGGGGCCTCGGAGGCGCCGCGTCCCAGCTGCTTCGCCGCTCCGGGCGACGAGGTCGCTAGCGGTCTACTTCTTGTTCGATTCCAGGGACTTCGCGCGTGACCCGAGAAGCTTGTTGAGCTGTTGGTCGTGGCGGCTCGTGGCGCCCGGATTGCGGGTGCGAAGGTAGGGGGGCCAGCGGGGCGGGCTCGCTGCCTCGGGTCGGTCTCCCATCACGGTCACCCGCTGGATGATGCGCTCCTCGTCGAAGTCGTTCAGGACGAAGTGCTGGGTACAGCGGTTGTCCCACATCGCCACCGTGCCCTTGCTCCAGCGATAGCGGACGGTGAAGCGCGGGTTCGACGCCCAGCGCGTCAGGTAGCCGAGCAGCACGTCGCTCTCCTCGCGGCTGAGCTCGACGATGCGTCGGGTGAAGTGCTCGTTCACGAAGAGCGACTTGCGTCGGGTGATGGGATGGACGCGAACCACCGGGTGGGTAGTCATCTCCTCGGGCTTGCCGTGGGGCGCGGCGTCGTGGAGCGCAGTGAGCCCTTCGCAGAGTTCCTGGAGCGGCGCCGACAGCTCGTCGTAGGCCCGGTACATGTTCGACCACAGGGTGTCACCCCCGACCTCGGGGCACTTCACCATATTGAGGATCGCCAGGATCGAGGGCTCGGGCTGGAAGGTGATGTCGCTGTGCCACTCGTCCGCGACCCCGCCGCGGCTGGCCGCCAGCTCGAAGATCTCGGGCTGGTCGGAGAAGGGATTGCGCAGGTTCGGGTGTCCCTCGAGGGTGCCGAAGTGGCGCCCGAAGGCGACGTGTTCCTCGATGCCGATGTGCTGCTCGGGGAAGAAGAGCACGAGGTGCTCCGTCAGCAGGGACTGGATCGCGTCGGCCTCGATCGGTCCCACCTCGCCGAGGGAGATGCCCCGGACCTCGGCGCCCAGGGCGGACGACAGCCGCACCACTTCGAGAGTCTGGCTCATGGCGGATCCTCTCCGGTGAAGACGCCACCTTAACAGGGCGGGGGCCAGCCGGGGAGAGGGGTCAGTCGGCAGGGGTGGCGTGTGTGCCGCCAAGGCCCGTGCAATTCGCGTAGTAGGTGACCGTGGCGGGCCAGTCGGTGAAGATGCCGCCGAGCCCGACCTGTCGGGCGAGCACGTCGAGGACGACGAGCATGTCCCCATCGCCCTCGATGGCGTCGGAGACTGTCTGGTAGTACCAGCCTCCGCCGCCTTCCAGCGGGCCGGAGCGCTCGAGGGTCCAGGAAATGATCTCGAGGCCCGCGGCGCGAGCCGCGCGGGCGTACTCCGAGGGTACGATCCGGCCCGCTTCGTCCAGGGCGAGCAGGGCCCAGAGCGGAGGGGCGACGATCCGGATTCCCGACTTCGCGATCTCCGGGAGTCCGGCGCTGGCCGGGAGCAGGTCCTTCGCCTCGCCCAG
>CALDCK010000470.1 GCA_937937315.1 uncultured bacterium | reverse complement strand
GGGCTGCTCGCCGACCTCGTCACCTCGACCCTGCCGCTCCCCCCGGAGGAGAAGATCAGCCTGCTCGAAGAAGCCGATCCTGCCGCGCGGCTGGCACGAGTGGCCGATCACCTGGAGCGGGAGGTCACGATCGGCGAGACCCAGCAGGCGCTCAGCCAGCGCTCGGCCGAGGAGGAGATGGACCCGGAGCACCGGGAGAGCCTGCTCCGCCGGCGGCTGCGCGACATCGAGCGCGAGCTCGGCGAGGCCGACCCGGGCATTCGCGAAGCCGAAGAGCTCCGGGAGAAGCTCGAGGCGGCGAAGCTCCCGGAGGTCGCCAAGGCCCAGGCGGAGCGCGAGCTCGAGCGGCTGGCCGCCCTGCCTCAGCACGCGCCGGATCGGCACCTGATCCGGACCTACGTCGAGTGGATGATCGACCTCCCCTGGTCCGTGCAGACCGACGACAAGCTCGACCTGGTCGCCGCGAAGAGCGTGCTCGACGCGGACCATCACGACCTGGAGAAGGTGAAGGACCGGATCCTCGAGTTCCTGGCGGTGCGCAAGCTCGCACCCGACGCGAAGAGCCCGATCCTCTGCTTCGCCGGCCCACCCGGCGTCGGCAAGACCTCCCTCGGGCGCTCGATCGCCAGGGCCATGGGGCGGGAGTTCGTGCGCGCGTCCCTCGGCGGCGTGCGCGACGAGGCCGAGATCCGCGGGCACCGACGCACCTACGTCGGCGCCATGCCCGGCCGCATCCTCCAGAGCCTGCGCCGGGCGGGCTCCCGCAACCCCGTCTTCCTGCTCGACGAGATCGACAAGCTCGGAGCCGACTTCCGGGGCGACCCCTCCTCGGCCCTGCTCGAGGTCCTCGACCCGGAGCAGAACGCCACCTTCAGCGACCACTACATCGAGGTCCCCTTCGATCTGAGTCGCGTCATGTTCATCGCGACGGCGAACAATCTCTCCACGATTCCCCCCGCGCTGCTCGACCGCATGGAGCTGATCGAGCTCCCCGGCTACACGGAGCCGGACAAGATGCTGATCGCCCGGCGGTACCTCGTGCCGAAGCAGCTCGAGGCCCACGGCCTCGACGACGATCGGGTGCGGATCTCCGACGAGGCCATCGAGCTCGTCGTGCGGGAGTACACCCGCGAGGCCGGCGTGCGAAACCTCGACCGCTTCATCGCAACGCTGATGCGCAAGGTCGCTCACCAGGTGGCTTCCGAGGCGCGCAAGTCGGGCGAGGGCGACGCAACCCCTGCGACGCCGGCGACTCCCCTCGAGGTCGACGCCGAGTTCGTCGGGCAGGCCCTGGGAGCGCCGCCCCATCTGCCCGAGACGGCCGAGCGCACCACCCAGCCCGGCGTTGCCGTCGGGCTCGCCTATACGAGCCACGGCGGCGACATCCTCTTCATCGAGGCCACGGTCCTGCGCGGCGGCAAGGGCATCCGACTCCGGCTGACGGGGCAGCTCGGCGACGTGATGCGCGAATCCGGCGAGGCCGCCCTGTCCTGGATCCGCTCGAACGTCGATGCCCTCGCGCTCGACCCGGAGCAGCTCACCCACTGCGAGATCCATCTCCACGTGCCGGCCGGCGCCGTCCCGAAGGACGGACCGTCGGCGGGAGTGACCATGGTCGTGGCCCTCGTCTCGGCGCTCTCGGGACGACGCGTGCGCGGCGACGTCGCCATGACCGGTGAGATCTCGCTCCGCGGGCGGGTCCTGCCCGTGGGCGGCATCAAGGACAAGGTCCTCGCAGCCGCCCGGGCCGGGGTGGGCACCATCATCCTGCCGAGACGCAACGAGAAGGACCTGGCCGAGGTGCCCGAGGACGTCCTCGAGAAGCTCGAGATCCGCCTGGTGGACTCGATCGTCGACGCCCTGGAGATCGCCCTCGGGCCCCGCGCCGGCTCCGAGTAGGCCCTAGCTCTCCAGCGCGTCGGCTTCGACGGCCTCGCGCAGCTCGTCCAGGAAGTCCGGGAGCGCCGAGGCGACGCGATTCCAGTTCGGGAGCTGCGGCACGTCCATCGGGTCCCGCACGAAGCCGAGGCCTGCGGCGCGCAGGGCCCGGGAGAAGGTCTCGACGGCCAGCTCCTCTTCGTGGCGATCGAAGACCAGGCCGTTCAGGGCGGCGTCGTCGCTGTAGGAGGCGATGGCGTCCTGGGCCGTGCGTCGGTAGGCAGCGGTCAGCGTGTTGAGGAAGCCCGCGTCGAACTCGACGCCGTAGCTCGCCAGGTTGCGAATCGCCGAGGAGGCGATGTCGACGACCATCCGGTGCAGGCCCAGCCTCGCATCGTCCTCGGAGAGATCCTGATGGCGGTGATCGTAGTTCTCCGTCAGCTCGACCTGACAGATCCGCTTCTGGGAGCAGTTCCGGTAGACCTCGACGAGGGTGCCCATCTCGAGGCCCCAGTCGCTCGGAATGCGATTGATGCGCGCCAGGTCGGTCGTCATCGAGCACTCGCCCGCCAGCGGATAGCGGAAGGAGTCGAGGTACTCGAGCAGTGGGTGGGACCCGAGGGTCGCCTTCATGGCCCGCAGCAGCGGCGTGACGAAGAGCCGGGTCACCCGCCCGTAGAGCCGATCGGCCACGCGACCGTAGTAGCCCTTCGCGAACTCGTAGTTGAGGTTCGGGTGCGCGGTCGGATAGCAGAGTCGCGCCAGGAACTCGCGATCGTAGGTGCGGATGTCGCAATCGTGCATCGCGATCACGCGAGACACGCCGCTTCCGAGCACGTAGCCGAAGGCGAGACAGGTGCTGCGCCCCTTCCCGCTCGCGCCGGGGGCGAGCCCCTCCTCCTCGAGCCGCTGGTAGAGGGCCTTCACGCGAGACCCGCTGTTCCACAGAAGGATCGGCTCCTGGCCGTCGAGCGTCTTCACGCCGTCGAACAGGGCCCGCATGTCGTCGTACTCCGCACGCTCTTCGTCGGCACCCGAGATGCTCACGACGATCTGGCGCAGGTACCCGACGCCCCGCAGCGTGTCGACGATCCCCTTCAGGCCAGGCCCGTGGAGCTCCGAGGCGAGGCACGGAAGCACCAGGGCGATGGGCCGCGTACGCCCGTAGCTGAGCAGCTCACGCTCGAGCCGGGCCACGTCCGAGGACCCGAGTCGATGAAGGGTGGTAATCACCCCGCTCTGATGGAAGTCCGCCATCCGCGAAGACCGTGGCACGCACCGCCCCCGCGGTCAACCGGCGTTTCAGGAGCGGCCGTGGCCTCGGCCCCGGGCCCGGACCCCTCGATCGGGGACCTCCTAGTAGTCGAACTCGAGGTCCGAGTCGCCGAGGACGTCCTCGATGATGCGCACCACCTCGGGATCGATCTCGATGAACTCGAGCCCGACATCGATGGTGATCGGATCGACCTCGGTGGCCCATGCCACCTTCCCGACGGCGACGAAGGTCTCCTCGCCGATGTTGAAGGTCACCCGGAGCACGTCTCCCAGATCGATCTCGCAGCCCACGGCCTCGAAGCGAATGCCTCCGAGGGAGAGATTCCGGCTCACGCCCAGCAGGTCGCGCTGATCGACGGGCGCAAAGGAGATGACCTGGTCGGTGGCCAGGCGACCGTATTTGCGTCGATCGAGCTTCGATTCCATCCCGCGCCCTCCGTGCGGCGGCGAGCCGCCCCCTTCGATTCGGCGGGCCCAACGGGCAGCTTGAATGCATCCCAGTGGGGAAAGTCCAGGTTCGCCCTCGCGTTCCGCCCCGGGGGCAGAACCGTGGCGAGGTCCGTCAGTCAGCTCCGCCGGGGGAGCCGCGGGGGCGGCGGTCAGCCGCCGTTCGGGAACAGGGCGAGCTGGCGATCGCTCTCGGCAGCGGCCACGAGGGCCGAGAGCTGAAGCCCCACCCCGCGAACCGCCCGAGCTCCAGCCTGGGTGCGATCCAGGAGGTCCTGGGCCACCCCCAGGAGGCGCGGCGCCGCGGTGATCGGGTCGCTGACCGTCAGGGTGCGGGTGGTGGCGCCCTCGTCCGCGAAGCGCAGCTTCAGCGTGACGCGACCGGCGGCGAGGCCTTGGCGGGTCAGCTCGCGCTCGAGGGCCTGGGCGAGTCCCCCGAGCTGCTCCACGAGCATCCCCACGTCCAGCGCCTCGGCGCGAACCGTCGATTCGCGGCTCATGCTCTGGGGGTGCCGCGCCGCGCGAACCGGCTCGTCGTCGGTTGCCGTGGCGTAGGCGTAGATGCGTAGACCGTGGGTGCCGAATGCCTCCTGGAGCGGATCGCGCCCCAGGGCCCGCAGGTCGCCGACGGTGTGGGCGCCGAGCTCGGCCAGGGTCGCGGCGGTCTTGCGCCCGACGCCGTCGAGCCGCGTGACGGGAAGCGGCGCCAGGAACGCATCCTCCCCACCCGCAGGGACCCGATGGACGCCGTCCTCGGCGACCTCCTCGGCGGCGAGGCGGGCCAGGAACTTCGCCGAGCCGATGCCGACCCGGACGGGCAGGTGCAGCCCGCCCCGAACCGCAGCGCGCAGCGCCTCGGCGAAGGCGTCGGCATCCGTATCGGGGCCGAGCTCGAAGAAGGCCCCCGCCAGACCGAAGGGCTCGAGACGCGGTCCGACACCGCGAAGCAGTGCGATCAGACGCCGGGAGATCTCCCGGTAGTGGGACATGTTCGTGCGCACCGGCCGAGCCTGGGGACAGCGCCGCAGCGCCTCGAGCATCGACATCTCGAGGGTGACGCCCGCCTCGAGCGCCTCGCGGGTCGCGGCCTGGACCCGGCCGCCCTTGCGCGGGTCACCGCCGACGATCACCGGACGCGAGCCGAGGGACGGGTCCTCCGCCCGCTCGACGGCGGCGTAGAAGCTCGGAACCTCTGCGAACAGGACTCGGCGAGCCATGCCTCGGGCTCAGCGTAACGGCTCGAGGCGGAGGCGGGCCACGCTGGTCTCCTCGACCAGGAGCGGCGACGTCGCCAGGAGCGTGGAGCGCCCATCGAGCCAGTTCTCCAGCTGGTCATCGAAGTGGCGGTGTCCGGGGTGCTCGGACTGGCCCGGAGCCAGGACCGCGAGGCCCTGATCCAGGGATCCGGTGTCGAAGGCCAGGCGCAGGGTCGAGGCGACCCGCACCTCGAAGGGATCGAGGGGATCGAAGGAGGCGGCGCGCACCGTGTGGACGCCTCCGCCGTAGGCGAAGGGACCGAGCTCGACGCCGCCCTTCAGCACGTCGAAGCCCCGGAAGCGGATCGGATGCAGACGTCCCCAGGTCCAGCGTCGGGCGTTCGGACCGAGCCGATAGGAGAGCTCGAGCCACGCGTCCTGGAGGGCCGTGCGCACCAGCTCGCCCACGGCATCCACGCGCCGCGAACCCCGCTTCGATTCGGCCGCCGCCTCGATCAGCGCGCCGGCCAGCAACGCCTCTCCGTCGGTCTGCGGCACGCCCACGTAGCGGCGCCAGAGCTCCGCGCCCACACCGTCGGCCAGCAGGCTGGTGGCAAGGCGCGACATCAGTACGTGGTAGGCGGCGGCACCACGGCTGTCGGCGTCGAAATGGCCGTCCCAGTCCGCGAGCAGGGACGCGAGCTCGCGGGCCTGGGGCCCCAGGGCGTCGGTCCCCCGGTTCGTCGCCAGGGTCTCGATCGCACCGGCGACCCGCAGCGAGGGGGCGGCGCGGACATCGACCTGGAGCGCGGTCATCGCGCGAAGCTCCACCCTGCCCCCGTCGACCTGCTCGGTCAGGAGCTCCTCGATGCGGGCGCTGCGCACCCCGCTGCGCCACAGCCAGTCGATGGGCGCCTCGGCCCCGGGCTCATCGGCCGCGATGAGCCAGCCCTTGCCATCACTCAGGCGCGCCGAGGGAAGCATCTCGAAGGGGACGCGCTCGGTCCACTCGTACCAGGGAGCCCGGCCGGGTAACGGGAGGAGCTGTGGGGACAGCGAACGCTGGGGAATCCAACCGGCGACCTGGGTCCCGGCGACGCCCTTCGAGTCCGCGTAGGCGAAGATCAGCACCGGCTCGTGATGGGTCTCGAGAGCCGCCAGCAGGTCGGCGGCTCCGTCCGATCGGGCGACCCCGAGGAACGAGTGGATGCCGCTCGGGCCGTCGATCCGAGCGCCGGTCCACGCGACGGACAGAGGCTCTCGACCCTCCATCTCGGGCAACAGCGGCCCGTGGGCCGTCTCCCGCACGGTGAACTCCAGATCGTCGCCGCCGGATACGCGCACCACCTCGGGCCGCTCCCGCATCGGCCGCCAGCGCTTGCCATCGTGATACCGGCTGGGTCCCTGGGAGCTCAGGGTCTCGATGTAGAGGTCGGTGACCACGGCGCCGGCGTGCACCGCGCCCCAGGCCACCTGGCGGTTGTGCCCGCTCCAGAAGACCGGGACCCCGGGAAGCGTGGAGCCTGCGACGTCGAGCCCTCCCCCGCGGATGTGATCCAGGTGCATCCAGGCGGGTACGGAGACCGGCAGGTGGCTGTCGGCGACGACGATCGGCAGGCCGGACTCGGTATGGGCCCCGCCGAGGACCCAGGCACTGCTGCCGATGGAGGGACCGGCGAAGCCCATCGCCCGACGCAGGGCTCCGGCACCGCCGAGACCCGGCAGGCCGGGCCGGAACGACGCCGTCGCGCCCGGTAGCCGCGAGAGAGGCGGCGCCTGCTCCGGGAAGAAGCGTTGCGCCGCCGAGGCGCCCACCTGCTGGATCAGATCCGAGAGCACCAGGCTCGCCTCGACGGATTCGTCCAGCCCCCAGGCGTAGAGCTTGAACAGGGCCAGCGAGTCGACGGCGCGCCAAGCCTCCAGGGGCAGATCGGCCCGGATCATCAGGACCGACGGCGCCACCTCGCCGGCTTCGATGCGATCGATTCGGGCGTTCACGCCGGCTGTATAGGCCTCGAGCACGCGACGCGTGTCGCGATCGAGGTGCGGGTACTGGGCCTCCGCCAGCTGCACGAAGCCCAGAGTCCGCGCCATGCGGTCCGCCTCGACAGCGGGCGTGCCCAGCGATTCGGCCGCGCGGCCCCGGGCCCGACGGCGCAGCCACAGCATCTGGCCAAGCCGGTCCTGGGCGTGGACGAAGCCCAGACCGAAGAAGGCGTCGGATTCGGTCTCGGCACGGACGTGGGGCAGCCCGCGGGTGTCCCGATCGATCGTGAGCGGGCGCACGAGCCCGGGCGTCCGAAGGGTCCCCTCCGCCATGGGGAAGGCGTCCTTCACCGCGGTCCGCCCGCGCAGCCCCTGAACCGCGAGGGCCAGCACCCCGGCGCCGAGGATCAGCACGACGACGACGAACGCCACGCCGCGCTTCGGACCCGATCCGAGAGCCTCGTTCACCGGCGCGTTGCCCCCCTGGCCAGTTCCGTCCCCATCCCCTTGTTTCGGCCGAACGGGCCGGGTGTTGATCCCCGACGGCGAATCCGCCGCAGGAGCCCCCTGAGGCCTCCCGCACTAGCTCGGGAGTCGCCGGGAGGGCGCCGAGCCGACAGCCGGTCCGGCCTCGGGTCGTCGCCACCCCTCGATCCCCCCGGGAGCCCAGCGTGCCGCCGGCCCCGACCCGCCGCCCAGGGTAGGCCCGGGCAGGCCCCCCCGCCCGCCGATCCCCCAGCCCGTGCTACTTTGCCCGACCTTCCCGACCCGGGATGATTCCCGATCACTCTCGAATCCGCGCTTCCCGAATCCCGCGCACTCGTAGAAGGAGACGACCAGATGGCGATCGCCGTCGGTATCAATGGCTTCGGCCGCATCGGACGACTTGTCTTCCGGGCGGCACAGGGCAAGGACATCCAGATCGTCGGCATCAATGACCTGACCGACGCCGGCACCCTGGCCCACCTGCTGAAATACGACTCGATCCACGGGCACTACCCGGGCAAGGTCGAGGCCGCCGAGGGTGCGATCATCGTGGACGGCACGAAGATCCCGGTCTCCGCCGAGCGCGATCCGGCGAAGCTCCCCTGGAAGTCTCTCGGCGCGAAGCTGGTGATCGAATCCACCGGGCACTTCGCCGACCGCGCCGGATCCTCGAAGCACCTCGACGCTGGCGCAGAGCGCGTGATCATCAGCGCGCCCGCGAAGGATCCCGACGTCACCATCGTCCTCGGCGTCAACACCGACGACTACGACCCGTCCAAGCACTTCATCGTCTCCAACGCCTCCTGCACCACCAACTGCCTGGGGCCGGTGGCGAAGATCCTGAACGACGAGTACGGCCTGGAGAGCGGCTGGATGACCACCATCCACGCCTACACCAACGACCAGGTCACCCTCGACTTCCCCCACTCCGACCTGCGCCGGGCGCGGGCGGCGGCACTCTCGATGATCCCGACGAGCACCGGCGCCGCACGCGCGATCGGCCTCGTGCTTCCCACGCTGAAGGGCAAGCTCGACGGCTACGCCATGCGCGTTCCCACCGCCGACGTGTCCGTGGTCGACCTCAGCGTAAAGCTCGGGAAGTCCACCGACGCGGACGCGATCAACGCGGCGATGCGCACCGCCGCCGAGGGCCCGCTGAAGGGCGTGCTCCAGTACACGGACGAGCCCCTGGTCTCGATCGACTTCCTCGGCAATCCCCACTCCTCGATCCTCGACGGCCTCAGCACCAAGGTGATGGACGGGAACTTCGCGAAGGTCCTCTCCTGGTACGACAACGAGTGGGGCTACTCCAATCGGGTCGTCGACCTCGCGCTCCTGATGGGCCGTTAGCAGAACGCGATGGCCATCGTCGGGCTCTCGGAGCTGCTCGCGCGGGGCGTGCGCGGGCGGCGGGTGCTGGTGCGCGCAGACCTCAACGTGCCGCTGGCAGACGGAGAGGTGCGCGACGACACGCGCATCCGGGCCTCCGTACCCACCCTTCGCCGCCTGCTCGCCTCTGGAGCAAGGGTGGCCGTCGTCTCCCACCTCGGTCGCCCGAAGGGAGCCCCTCGCCCGGAGCTCAGCCTGCGGCCGGTAGCTCCGCGCCTGGCCGAGCTGCTCGGGAGCGGAGTGTCCTTCTGCGAGGCCTGCATCGGCCCGGAGGCCGGTGACGCCATCGACCGCCTCGGCGACGGCGAGCTGGTCCTGCTCGAGAACCTGCGCTTCCACGCCGGCGAGGAGCAGAACGATCCGGACTTCGCCAAGGCGCTCTCCGAGTCGGTCGACGTCTTCGTCAACGACGCCTTCGGCACCGCCCACCGGGCCCACGCCTCGACCGTAGGCGTGACGAACTACATCGCGGAGACCGCGGCCGGCGATCTCCTCGAGAGCGAGATCGAGCACCTGCGCGCCGTGCGAGAGCCCGTTCGCCCCCTCATGGTGGTGCTGGGCGGGGCAAAGGTGTCCGACAAGCTCGCCGTGCTCGAAGCCCTCGCGCCCCACGCCGACGTGCTCGCCATCGGCGGCGCCATGTCGTACTCGTTCATGGCCGCGAAGGGCGAGCCGACCGGCACGTCACTGATCGAGAGCGACCGCATCGAGGACGCACGGCGCGTGATGAGCGCCGCCGAAGAGAGCGGCCGAAAGCTCCTGCTTCCCACGGATCACGTCGTGGCCGATCGCCTCGAAGCCGGCGTCCCTACGCAGGTGGTCCGGGAGATCCCGGCGGGCTCCATGGGGCTCGACATCGGGCCGGAGACCGCGGAACGCTATGCCGGGGAGATCGCCTCGGCGCGAACCTTCTTCTGGAACGGGCCCATGGGCGTGTTCGAGATTCCGGAGTTCGCGGAAGGCACGCGCCGTGTGGCGCGAGCCGCCGCCGAGACGGCGGCAATGACCGTCGTGGGTGGTGGGGACTCCCTCGCCGCCGTGAACCAGATGGGCGTGGGCGATCGCATCACCCACCTTTCGACCGGCGGGGGCGCCTCACTCGAGTACGTGCAAGGACTCGAGCTGCCCGGCATCGCCGCCCTGGAGCGCTGAATGCGAAGACCGATCGTCGCCGCGAACTGGAAGATGCACAAGACGGTCGCCGAGGCCGAGGACTTCGCCTCGGCCTTCCTCCCGAAGGTCACCGATGCGGTGGACGTCGACGTGGCCGTCGCCCCGCCCTTCACGGCGTTGGTTGCCCTCGGCAGGGCCCTCGGCGGGTCGCGAATCGCCCTGGCGGCCCAGAACGTCAACCCGGAGGCCCAGGGCGCCTTCACAGGCGAGATTTCGCCGGACATGCTGGTCGACGCCGGCTGCGCCTACGGCATCGTGGGCCACAGCGAGCGCCGGGCACTCTACGGCGAGACCGACGAGTTCGTGGCGCGCAAGGCCCTGGCACTCCTCGGCCGGGACATCCGCCCGATCGTCTGCGTGGGCGAGACCCTCGAGCAGCGCGAAAGCAAGCGGACCTTCGCGGTAATCGGGAGTCAGCTCGAAGGCAGCCTCGCCGGGCTTCCGGCCGGGCGCGCCGGGGAGATCGTGATCGCCTACGAGCCGGTCTGGGCCATCGGCACCGGCCGCACCGCCACCCCGGATATGGCCCAGGAGGTCCACGCCTTCATCCGAGGCGCACTGCGCGAGCCCTTCGGCGCGGCGGCGGAGACGATCCGCATCCAGTACGGTGGATCGGTCAAGCCGGACAACATCGACGCCCTCATGGCGCAGCCGGACATCGATGGCGCGCTGGTGGGTGGAGCGAGCCTCGACCCCGATGCCTTCGCCGGCATCGTGAATTTCGGAGCCGCCACCGGGAGTGAGAGCTGAGCCATGGACGCCATCATCACCGCCTTGCACGTCATCGTCTGCGTCTTCCTCGTCGCGGTCGTACTGCTCCAGCGCGGCAAGGGTGCGCAGGTCGGCGCGGTCTTCGGAGGCGGAGCCGGCGCCACCATGTTCGGAAGCCGCGGCGCGGGGAACTTCCTGACGAAGCTCACCACCGGCGCCGCCGTGATCTACATGCTGACGAGCCTCTCGCTCTCCTACCTCGGGATCACGGACGCCGGCGAGCGCCTCTTCGACGACGAGAGCGTGATCGAGGCGGAGGTCGCGGAGCCGGAGTCGATCTTCGAGGAGATCGAGACCGTCCCCGCCGAGCCGGTGGATGAGGCGTCGGCCGGAGAGCCCCCGGCAGAGGCTCCCGACGCGCCCTGAGCGGAAGCAATTGTCGGTGCGCGCCCGTTCGGTATGCTCGCGCGCTCACGGGTTGGCGGCAGTGGCGGAATTGGTAGACGCACCAGCTTGAGGGGCTGGCGGGGGCAACCCCGTGGAGGTTCGAATCCTCTCTGCCGCACCAACTGAACCTCGTTCCCTACGGCTTCTTCACGGAGCTTCCGGTCCACGGGTGGTAGACGCACCAGCTTGAGGGGCTGGCGGGGACAACCCCGTGGAGGTTCGAATCCTCTCTGCCGCA
>CALDCK010000469.1 GCA_937937315.1 uncultured bacterium | reverse complement strand
GTGGGGGAGCTACCTGGGCGACGAAGGCATGGAGCGCGGCATCAGCGCGAAGGTCTCGACCTTCAGCCGTCATCACGTGAACTCGAAGATGACGAAGGGCAAGACCTGCGGCGACTACGTGAACTCGATTCTCGCGAAGCGCGAGGCGCTGCTCGACGGCTACGACGAGGCGATCATGCTCGACCCGCAGGGGCTCGTGTCCGAGGCGACTGGCGAGAACATCTTCGTCGTGCGGGACGGTGTGGTGGCGACGCCTTCCCTCCACAGCGTGTTGGGGGGCATCACGCGATCCACCGTGCTCGAGCTCGCCCGCGAAAAGGGGATCCCGGTCGAGGAGCGCGCGGTCACCCGCGACGAGCTCTACATGGCGGACGAGGTCTTCCTCACCGGCACTGCCGCGGAGGTGACTCCGGTCCGCGAGGTCGACCGGCGCGTGGTCGGGGCGGGGGCCCGAGGTCCCATCACGTCGACCCTGCAGAAGGGCTACTTCGACGTCGTGACCGGGAGCGACCCCAAGCGGGAGAGCTGGCTCCGCTACCTGTAGTCCCGGCCGCCCCATCCGGGCCCGGCTCGGACTCGACGTGGCCCCGGCCCCGATCTCGCCGAGGTCTACGGCGGGGAGTGGCGCGATCCGCCCTGCGCGCGGGCTCGTGCCCGCCGGGAGCCCGCCCGTCGGCGCCCGGCCCGGGAGCGCCGAAGTCTGCTCCTCGGCCGGGATCCAGGTTTCGCTGCGGGTGGGTGTCCAAATGTATCACGATGTATTACATTCGAGTACATGACGAACACAGAGCAGGGCCCGGAGGGCCATCGAGAACGCAGCCGAGAGGAAGACGAGTCTCAGCGGAGTGGAGCGGGAGGTCGAGCGAGGCACCGGGGCCGGCACCGCCGCGACCGCAAGGAGCGGGTGCTCCACACGCGGATCTCGGAGGATCTTGCGGAGGACCTTCGGCGGATCGCGGACGATCTGCGCGTTCCGGTCTCGAACATCGTGCGCACGGTCCTCGAAGAGGCATTCAGCGCCGTCGAGAAGGTGACCGACGACATGGGCGGGATCATCGAGGAGGTCGTCGACGAGGCGGAGGCCGCCCGTGAGCGGATCCGACGGCGTCACCGACACCCTCGCTACCGGCATCACCGCCGCGCCCACCGGGAGACCGTCGACGGGGAGGCCCGGAACGAGAACGTGGAGGCCGGCGAGCCCGCGGCCGAGGGGCCCGACGCCGGCGTGATCGGCTGGCAGCCCCTCTTCCTCGCGCACTCCCGGAGCTGCGGCGAGTGCGGAACGCGACTCGAGCGGGGCGTCGAGGCCTACGGGGCGGTGACCGCCCGGGGTCTCGGGGAGACGATCCTGTGCCGACTGTGTGTGGGCGCGCGGCGTCGGGGCTGACGTCAATTCCGGGGGGCGTTCGGCCGATGCGCCGACAATGGACGTGGCCCTCCTGTTCCGCGAGTACGTACGCTTGGATCGCATGCGGGAGTCGGGGCTCACCCCAACGGAGCTCCATCGCTGGTCGGTGCTCAAGCGCAAACTGAACCAGCACTTCTCTCCCGGCCTCTCGGACTCCCGCGCGGACGAGCGTGAATCGGTCCGGGTCCCCGCACGCATCCGGGCGGCCTTCTCGTCGGATGGCGCCCTCGCACAGAGCCTGATGACGAACCTCTCGCGGCGCGGCGTCTTCATCGAGACGGAGCACCCCCTCGAGATCGGCGCGCATCTCGAGCTGCGGATCCAGGTCGAGAGCCCGGCCCGCGAGCTGATCGTTTCCGCCGAGGTCGTCTCCCACGGCATCGGCTCGAAGCTCGGCCCGCGCCACGGGATGGGGCTGCGCCTCGGGGACCTCTCTCCCGAGGTCGAGAGCCAGTTCAGCGACCTCTACGAGCGTCTCATCAAGTAGCGCTCGGCAACGCGCCGTCTCGGCGCGCGGCCTCGGCTGTGGTATGGGTCGCCCCGTGCGACTCGACGAGCTCCAGACGCCCGCCCTGCTCGTCGAAGCGGAGCGCCTCGACGCGAATCTGCGCACGATGTCCGATGCCCTGCCGGGCACCCGTCTACGCCCCCACGTAAAGGCCCACAAGTGCACGGCTCTCGCCCGACGTCAGGCGCAGAGGGGGCATGCGGGCTTTACCTGCGCGACGATCCGCGAGATGGAGGGACTCGCCGCAGCCGGCCTCGGCGAAGACCTCCTGCTGGCCAACGAGGTGGTGGATGCCCGGCGGCTGTCGGCCCTCGACGCCCGGGTCACGGTGGCCGTCGATTCGGCGGAGACGATCGCCGCGGCGGCCGACGCCGGGCTGCACGAGGTCCTGATCGACGTGAACGTGGGACTTCCGCGCTGCGGCTGTGCGCCGGACCGGGCCGGGGCTCTGGCGGATCTGGCGCGCTCGCGCGGTCTCGGGGTGCGCGGTGTCATGGGCTACGAAGGGCACGCCGTCGGGATCGCCGATCGCGGTGAGCGGGAGCGGCTGACAGCGGAGAGCATGGAGAAGCTGCTGGCGGCTCATGTCGACGTCGGGGGCGAGGTGGTCTCGGCGGGAGGCACCGGGACCTACGACTGCAACGCGGCGGCCACCGAGATCCAGGCGGGCTCCTACGCGCTCATGGATACGACCTACGCCGCCCTCGATCTGCCCTTCGAGCTCGCGCTGTCGGTCCTCGCTACGGTCGTCTCCGTGGCCGACGACTACGCCGTCGCCGACTGCGGGCTGAAGGCCCTCGGGATGGATCACGGCAAGCCGGCGATCGAAGACGCCGAGGTCTGGTTCTGCTCCGACGAGCACGTCACCTTCGCCCCGGCCCGACGGCTGCACGTGGGAGAGCGGGTGCGGGTCTGGCCCTCTCACGTCGATCCCACGGTCGCCTACCACGCCTGCGTGCATCTCGTGTCGGGAGACCGGCTCGTGGAGACCTGGCCCGTCGACCTTCGGGGCTGGTAGCTCTCGTGAGGCGCATCCTCGGCATCGCGCTATTCGTCCTGCTGGCGGCTGCCTTCCTGGCCGCCGCACACGCGTACCTGGTGCAGAGACTCGTGGTCGATGCCGGAGTGGGTGAGCCCTGGCGCGGCCTGCTCATGGGCTGCATCGCCCTGCTCGGGGGGACCCTCGTGATCCAGCCGATCGGCGAGCGTCTGCTGCCGCCGGCCCGGTCCCGCTGGCTGGCCTGGCCGGCGTCGCTCTGGATGGGGTTCGCCTTCCTGCTGCTCGTCGTCCTGGGGATCAGTGATCTGCTCCTCTGGCTGGCGGGCACCCCGGCGCGGGCCGTCGGAGTCGATGTGACGGCGGCGTCCGACGCGCGAGCCGCCCTGGTCGCGCTGACCGCGCTCGGGATCGGATGCGTCGCGCTCCGCAGTGGGATGAAGCCTCCCCGACTCGTGCGGGTCGCCTTCGACATCGAAGGCTGGCCCGAGTCCCTCGACGGGTTCCGCATCGTACAGATCACGGACATCCACATCGGACCGATCCTCGATCGGCGCTTCGCCACCCGGTTGGTCGAGCGGGTCAACGCCCTCGCTCCGGATCTCGTCGTCGTCACCGGGGATCTCGTCGACGGCAGCGCGCACCACCTCGCCGAGGAGGTCGCGCCCTTCGCGGCCCTTCGAGCGGTCCATGGCGTGTACTTCGTCACCGGGAATCACGACCATCTGTCGAACGCGCCCGTGTGGGTCGCCCAGGTCGAAGCCCTGGGCATGCGACCACTGCGCAACGAGCGGGTGACGATCGGAGAAGGCACCGCGCGTTTCGACCTGGTGGGGGTCGACGACCACCACGGACGCTTCATCGGGGGCGGCGGTGAGGACCTCGCCGCTGCACTCTCCGGTCGCGATGATTCCCTGCCCATGGTGCTGCTCGCCCACGACCCGTCCACGTTTCGCGCGGCGCGGCGCGCTGGTGTGGACCTCCAGATCTCCGGGCACACCCACGGCGGGCAGATCTGGCCCTTCCACTACCTGGTCCGGATCGTGATCCCCTGGGTGGCGGGTGCGTACCGCGACGGTCGGTCGCAGCTCTACGTCAGTCGGGGCACGGGCTTCTGGGGGCCGCCGATGCGATTGATGGCGCCGGCGGAGCTCACCGAGATCACGCTGCGCAACGGCTGAACACCCGGATTCCAGCGCCGCGCGAAGGATCGCATCCCACTGCACGCGGTGCGTCGTTCGGATGCTTCCTGCGCAGGCTGTGCGACGCGTCGGGCGCCACCGCGCCGCGCGGGAAGGTTGCGCCTCGTTCCACCTTAAAGGCAGGCGGCAGAAGATCCGATACGTCCACAGAGATCCGACGCGAACTCACGTCGGTGTCCGGAAGGGGAGTGGATGCGGATGCGCTGGCCCAGGCGAGAAACGCGAGATGCGCGCTCCGTGCGGCATGGCGTAGCCGCGGCAATCTTCTGGTTGCTTCCGCTCCTCGCCTTCGCCGGCGTACTTGCGCCGGAGATGATCGAGGTCGTCTACGAGGAGGAGGAAGAGGAGATTGCGCAGCGCCCGGGCTCGCTCGTCTTCCGATCGACTCGATTGAACCGCATGCCCCTGGTCGTCTCTCGCGAGTACTCGGCGACCTTCGTGCCGGCGGTCGTCGACATCGAGTCCCTCTTCAGCGCCTCGCAGTTCCGGGGTGAGCTTGGACGATCTCTCTCGGAGCTGCCGAGCTTCCCGAGCGCTCGCGGCGACACCCTGGTGATCGACGACCTCGACGCCTACGTCGCGGATCTCGTGTTCAAGGATCTGCTCGAGCCTGTGATCATCGCGGAGAATCGCGAGGTCTGGGATCCCGCGATCTTCGACGTCATCCCCGCGCTCTTCCCGGTCGGCAACGGCGTCCGCTACGACGACTTCCCGGATCCGGGTGTCGACCTGTCCGACGCGAAGGTGATCCCGGAGCCGGCGACCGGCATGATGGTCTGCTTCGGCCTCATGCTGCTCGCGTGGTCTGGACGTCCCCGGGCGCCTCAGCGCCAGCCGATCACCTCGTAGCCGCGCTCTGCGAGGCAGCGTTCCACGAAGCGTCGCTCGATCGGATCCGGGTCGCGGCGGCCAAAGAGTGCGCGGAAGCCGCCGCGTACCAGTCCCCAGCTCGCCGCGGTGGCGGCGCCCACGGCGGCTCCGGTTCCGGCGTTGCCGCGGATCGCGCCGCCCGCTGCACCGGCGGCTGCACCCGCCCCGGCGCGGCCCGCCGTGTCCGCCGCCACGTCCCCGGCCACTCGTCCGGCTCCACCGGCGCTCGCCCCGGAGCTCTGCGCGAGAGTCCGACACCGGGCAATGTCCGCATCGGCCACGGCGCGCCCGACCGATTCGAGCTTCGCATTCGGGTAGAACACCGGCTCGGGAGTGGCACACCCGGCGAGTCCGGCGCCGAGGGCGCCGAGAGCGCTCGCACGCACGGCGAACGAGGCGAGGCGGTTGCGACCCATGGAGGGAGGCTACCGCAGCGCGAAGCGGTGCGAGGAAAGGTCAGCCGGACCGGGTGGCCAGCTTCGCCAGGCTCGCCCCGACGACGGCCGCCGAGCCGGGCCGGTTCTCCGGATCCTTCGCCATCAGGGCCAGGATGAGCTGGGCGAGGGGGGCCGGAACCTCAAGGTTCACCTCCCGCGGATCCGGCGGTGCCTCGTGGCTGTGGCGGTAGGACACGTCGCCGTCGGCGAAGGGGAGCGAGCCGGTCACGAGCTGGAAGAAGGTAACGCCCAGAGCGTAGAGGTCGGCCCGGTGGTCCACCGCTTCACCGGCGGCTTGCTCCGGCGCCATGTAGTAGGGCGTCCCTCCGATCACGGTCGTCGATCGCCGGACCTCTTCGAGTGACTTGGCGATGCCGAAGTCCATGATCTTCACGGTGTGATCCACCGTGAGGAAGAGATTCGCCGTCTTGATGTCGCGGTGGACGATCCGACGCTCGTGGGCGTACTGCAGCCCGGCGCAGATCTGTGTGCCCACCCGCGCCGCGGCGCGAGGGCTCACGCGGCCGCGGCGCGCCAGGATCGCGTTGAGGGGCTTCCCTTCGAGAAGCTCCATGGTGATGAAGTAGGCGCCATCCTCCTCGCCGGCGTCGAAGAGGGTGACGATGTTCAGGTGGTTGAGCGCCGCAGCGGCCCGCGCCTCGCGCTCGAAGAGCGCCACGGCGGTCGGGTGATCGCGCAGATCGTTCGGCAGCTTCTTCAGCGCGACGATGCGGCCGAGCCGCTTGTCCCGGGCCTTGAAGACCACTCCCATGCCGCCGCGCCCGATCTCCTCGATCAGCTCGTATCGGCTCTCCTTCGGGGCCTCGCTGGCCGGAAGCGCCTGGGTGGCTTCGGTGGAGCCGATCCGTCGCTTCAGGTCGTTGATCCGTTCCGCGACGTCGGTGCGGGCCGCGTCGCGCCGGCGGATGTTCTCCCAGGCGGTCATCGCGTCTTCCGGGCGCTCGGCGTGCTCGAGCGCCTGGGCGTAGACTTCGAGGGACTCGACGGACGCGTTCTCTGCACCGAGCGAGGCCATCCCCTCCTCGAGCTTCGACACGGCGAAATCGTACTCGCCGGTGTCGATCGCCAGCTCGGCGATGCCACGGCACGCCTCGCCGAAGAGTTGGTGGCGGGCATCGATCTGCTGGAGGTTCCGCAGGGCGCGCTCCCGGTCGCCGCGCTCTCGCGCGACGGCAGCCGCATCCATGAACTCGCCCAGCTTCTCGAGCATGATCATCTCTCGCTCGGGGTCGCCGATCTCCCGCCAGCACTCGAGCGCGTTGCCCCAGTCGTAGGCCTGCTCGTAGCAACGCGCGGCCCGGGTCCAGTCGCCGGCAGCGCGGTAGGCGTCGGCGGCCTGGGCGTGGTCGCCGGCCTGCTCGAAGAGGCTCGCAGACCCCTCGAAGTCCTGGTCTCCGGCGCGGAGCTCGGCGGCCCCCCCGAGCCGTCCGGCGGCTTCGAGCTCGCGCGCCGCCTCCTCGCTGTGGCCTCGCAGCCGATGGAAGTCGGCGCGGACGAGGTGCGCGGCTTCCTCGTTACCCGCTGCGTCGAGGGCCTGGGCGGCGGTCTCGAGATCGCTCTGCAGGAACGCATCGACCGCCTCGGGGCAGTCGCTGAAGAGCACGCCCTCGGGATTGCCGAGGTCGACGTGCAAGGGAATCGCATTGTCGAGGGAGCTGATGTCCAGGTCGAACTGGCCCGCGGCGTCGTGGGAGCCGACCAGCAGGGTGTAGCTGCCGAGCCCGAGGTAGATGAAGGCCACGCCGTCCCGCGCGTAGCGGAGTGACGCGGGGTCCCCGCGAACCGCGACCCGTGCGCCCTGGACCGCCTGTCCGTCGGTGCTGACGCGGACCTCGACGGCGCACTCCTTCGGTCGGAAGTCGAACTCCAGGACGGTCGCCCGGCCTCGCCGGACCCGTACCCGCTGCTCCTCGAGGAAGTGGCCGATGATCTCTTCGCCCCGGGCGTCGAGCAGTGGGCCGGCCACCGTCACCGTGTAGGACCCCTTGCGGGCGGGGATCCAGCGAAAGGTGGTTTCCCGTCCCGCCATGTGTCGCTCGAAGCGTTTCAGGAAGTCGAGGCGCCCGCGGGCCCGGGTCTTCTTCCGCTTCGTCTTCTTGTCCACCTGCTCGCGCTTGACCTGATCGGGCTTCGTCGTGATGTGGATGCTGAAGAACCCCTTCGTCTTGTCAGGCAGCTTGATCAGCACCTGCACGCCGCCCCAGCCGCGAAGCAGGGGCCAGCTGAGGGCCAGGGCGAGGATCGCGTAGAGGCCGAGGGCGATCGCGTTCCAGCGTCCGTAGGCGGCGAAGCCGCCCTCGAGGCAGTCGAAGTTGGTCAGGATCGAGACGAGTCCCTCGTCCTGTCCCGAGAGGAGTCGCATCTCCACGGCGAAGGCGTCGGGGCCGCAGACCTCCTCCAGCTCGGGACCGTGGGCGATGAGCCGGGTGAGGAGCGTCGCATCGGTCGCGAGCACCTGGTTGAGGGTGGCGATGGTGCCGGCGTTCAGCGAGGCGTCGCTCTCGAAGTCGTAGAGCTGATCGATGTGGACGGCGAGGACGTCGTCGTCTCCGGCGAGCATCGGGACGCGCAGGAAGCGCGCCTCGAGGGCCGCATCGAGACTCGTGCCGAGTGCCGCGGAGTCGGGCGCGTGGGGGCGGAGCACCTGCCAGGCGCGACTCTTCCAGTCCGTCGGCTCCCGCACCCCGAGCTGAATGACGCGCCGGCGGCTGGCCCTCGGGACCTGCTCGGCGAAGCTCATCACCAGATCGTCGAGGGAGAGCACGCTCACGATCGAGTGCGTGGGATCCTGGCCCTCGGGCACGAGACCGGCATCGAGGGCGGCGGCCCGCTGACGCTCGAGACCGGCGCTCTCCGCGTCGCCGCTGGCCTCGAGGAGGTCGGCGTGGCGCCCGCGCAGATCCGGATCGTCGGGAGCGAGGGCGATGGCCCGGTTCAGGGTGTCGCGGGCTGCGTCGAGATCGCCGCGCTCCAGGTGGATCGAGGCGGCCTCGCCCAGGTCCGTTGCGTTCGCGGTCGTCGACGTTCCCGAAAGGAGTGCGAGAGCCTCGTCGGTGTCGCCGGTGGCGCGGAGCGCCCGGGCCAGTCCGCGCCGCACGCCCGGCTTGCGGGGGTCCTGACCGTGAGCGGCGCGCAGGAGCTCCACGGCCTCGGAGTAGCGCCCGGCATCTGCGTAGAGGACACCCAGCTCGCCCTGGGCGGCGACGTCGTCCGGTGCCACCTCGAGGGCGCTGCGCAGTGCGCGCTCGGATTCGGCCGTTGCGCCCAGCTCGCGGTGGGCCCGGCCGATGGCGGTGAGTACGGCCGGGGTGCCGACGCCCCCGTTCCGGGCGCGGCGGTAGGCGACGAGGGCTTCCGCCGGTCGCCCCAGGCGCGCTTCCAGTGCGCCGAGCTCGACGCTCACGCGAGCGGTCGTGTCCGGTGCCAGGGACGCGGCGCGCTCGAGCTGAGTGCGCGCGCGCTGGGGGTCGAGCCGTCGCACCGAGCGGCGCCCGGCCTCGATCCAGTGCTCCGCGGCGCGGCTGGGGTCGGAGTGAAGCTCTGCCAGACGCTCGGCGAGAGCCGGGTCGTCGGGGTCGATCCGGACCGCCTCTTCGATCCAGCGTCGGGCGCCGGCTGGATCTCCCTGGCGCTCGATCACCTGGGCCAGCCCGAGGGCGGCGTCGACGTTGCGCGGATCCATCTCCAGCACCCGGTCGAAGTACGCGCGGGCGTCGCCCGCATCACCCTGCTTCAGCAGAACCTCCCCGGCTGCGAGGAGCAGCGCCGGATCGGGCTCCCCGCTCGCCAGGGCGCCCGGCGCATCGCGACGGATGAGGCTCCACGCCGACGCGACGTCACCGCTGGCAGCCATGACTCGCGCGCGCATCGGCGCCGGGACCGAGGTCTGCCGCGCGACCTGCAGGATCTGCTCGCGCAGGCTCATGGAGACCGGAGAGAGCTTTCCCTCCACCGCCGTCCAGGCGCCGATCAGGTATCCGGCGGCCCAGGCATTCACGGCGACGGTGCTGCTCGCGAGATCCTCGAGCTGCGGGGGCAGAGGCGCGCGCCCTCGGGACCCTCCCAGCTGGGGAAGCAGGGTTTCGAGGGCCTCGGCGGCGGCCGCGCCCAGCTCGGCGATCGGCGCCGTGCGTCGCACCCCCGCGAGGGGCGCATGGGTCCTCGCAGCCTGAATGACGAGCTGGATTCGGACCCGGCCCGAATCTTCGCGGAGTCGCGTCACCAGGATCCGCGCCAGGTCCATCTCGGCGGCCCGGGCGCCGGCCTCGGAGGAGGGGCCGGACAGGGAGATCGCCTCATGGCCCGCCATCGCGAGCTCGACCTCGAGCCATGCCCCGAAGCCCGATGCGATGGGTGAGAGGCTCGGGTCCGCCTCGATCGGCGCCAGGCCGATCTCCGCCGCTGCGCTCGTCAGCGGCGCGCCGAGGCACAGGGCCAGGGCGGCGGCGAAGCACGCGAGGGGTCTCCGGATGCAGTCGAGGCGAGACATCCCGCTGCTTCATCGGCCCCCGGCCGACTCGCATTGAGCCGGCATCGGTCACCGGAATGCGCCGTCGCGAGGCCGGTCCTACTCTGGTCCGGTGGACCCCGCGGAGCCGTCGCCCACCCTCACGCGCCGCGCCCTGCTCGTCGCCACCGCCCTGGCGGCGTTGACCCTGGCCCTCTACCTGCCCACCTCCGGCTTCGACTTCGTGGACTACGACGACGACCTCTATGTCTCGGCCGTCCCGGAGATCCAGGGCGGTCTCTCCCTCGACGGCGTGGGCTGGGCCTTGACGTCGTTCCAGGGCGCCAACTGGTTTCCCCTGACGCGGTTGTCGTGGATGCTCGACGCAGAGCTCTTCGGGCTCGATCCCGGCGCATTCCATCGCACCAACGCCATCCTCCACGCCCTGGCGGCGGGGATCTTCCTTCTGGCCCTCGCACGCCTCACCGGTGACCTCGGGAAGAGCGCGTGGGTCGCCGGCGTCTTCGCCCTGCACCCCCTGCACGTGGAGTCGGTCGCCTGGGTGGCTTCGCGAAAGGACGTCCTCTCCGGCGTGTTCGCGGCGGCCTCCCTGCTCGCCTACGTCGGTGCGGCGCGCCGGGGCGGGTTCGTGCGCCACGCGCTGGTCTTCGCGCTGCTGGCGGCGGGACTGATGGCGAAGCCCACCCTCGTCGTCTGGCCGCTGGTCTTCCTGCTGCTCGACGCGTGGCCCCTGGGACGGCTCGAGCGAGACGGGCGCTTCGACCGCAAGCGGATCGTCGCCGCCCTCCGCGAGAAGCTGCCTCTCCTCGGGCTCGTGGCACTGGCCTCCGTGGCGACCCTGGTGGCCCAGTCGTCAGGTGAGACCCTGCGCTCCTTCGATCACATGCCCCTCGGTATGCGGCTTTCCAACGCCTTCGCCGCGATCGCCGCCTACGGCGCCGACGCCTTCTGGCCCCGGGACCTCGCCGTCTTCTACCCCTATCCCGGTCCGGAGGCGCCGTGGCTCGGAGCCGCCGTCGGGGCTGTGGCGGTGGCGACGATCACGACTTTCTCTTTCTGCCTGTGGCGCAGGGTCCCGGCGCTCGCCGTGGGATGGCTCTGGGCCCTGGGTGCCCTGGTCCCGGTCATCGGGATCGTGCAGGTGGGGCAGGCGGCGCGCGCCGATCGCTACACCTATCTCCCCCTCCTGGGGCTGTCCCTGGCGGTGGCCTGGGGCGTGGGGACTCTGGCGAGAGGCCCCTGGCGACGCGTCGCCGCCGGGCTGGCGGTCGCCTCGCTGCTGGCGCTGGCCGTGGCGAGCCGGGTCCAGATCGCGACCTGGCGAGACAGCGAGCACCTCTTTCGCCACGCCCTTCGGGTGACGACTCACAACCATGTGGCCCACATCAACCTGGGCCTGGCTCTGTCGAAGCGCGACCGGCTCGAGGAGGCATCCTCCCATCTGAACGCGGCGCTGCGGGTCGCACCGGCATCGCCCTACGCGGCCGGGCTGCTCGCCGACGTACGCGTGCGCCAAGGACGATTGGAGGAGGCGATTCGACTCTATCGCCGCGCGCTCGCGATCGATCCCCGGTCCCGTCGCTGGCGGATGGGCCTGGCGCGGGCTCTCACGGAGCGCGGTCGCCCCGAGGAGGCGGTGCGCGTCCTGCGCGAGGGGGAGGATCAGCTGGAGCGGAACGCCCGGTAGCGACGGATCAACGCCGCAGTCGAGGAGTCGTGATCCTTCCCGGGGTCGGCGGTCCCGGTGAGATCCCTCGCCAACCGGCTCGACAGCTCCTTGCCGAGCTCCACGCCGAACTGATCGAAGGAGTTCACGCCCCACACGACGCCCTGGACGAAGACCTTGTGCTCGTAGAGCGCGACCAACGTCCCGAGGGTGTAGGGGTCCAGGCGTCGAGCCAGGATCGTATTGCTGGGGCGGTTTCCGGGGAAGGTCCGGTGGGGGACCAGCGCAGGCGATACACCGACGGCTTCTGCTTCCTCGGCGGTCCTTCCGAAGGCGAGAGCCTGGCTCTGGGCGATGCAGTTCGCCAGCAGTAGCTCGTGCTGCTCGCCGATCGGGTTGCTGCTCTCCGCGAAGCCGATGAAGTCGCAGGGTACGAGGCGCGTTCCCTGGTGGAGGAGCTGGAAGAAGGCGTGCTGGCCGTTGGTGCCGGGCTGACCCCATACGATCGGCCCCGTGGTGTGGGAGAGGACCCGGCCGTCCCGGTCGACGCGCTTTCCATTGCTCTCCATGTCGAGCTGCTGGAGGTAGTCGACGAATTGGGAGAGTCGTTGGTCGTAGGGAAGCACGGCGTGGGTCTCCGCCCCCCAGAAGTTCGCGTACCAGATCCCCAGCAGTCCGAGGAGGACGGGGAGGTTCTCTCGCGGCCGGGCGCTGCGGAAATGGACATCCATGGCGTGGGAGCCCGCGAGAAGCTCGCGGAAGGCGTCGGGTCCGATGGCCAACATCAGCGAGAGTCCGATGGCGGACTCCAGGGAGTAGCGCCCGCCCACCCAGTCCCAGAACTCGAACATCGCCTCGGGGTCGATGCCGAAATTCCGGACCTCCTCGGCGTTCGTCGACACCGCGACGAAATGACGGCGGACCGCCGCCTCGTCGCCGAGGGCCCCGACGCACCAGTTCCGCGCCGATCTGGCGTTGGCGAGGGTCTCGAGGGTCGTGAAGGTCTTCGAGCAGATGACGAAGAGCGTCTCCGCCGGGTCCAGGCCGCGCGTGACGTCGACGAACTCGCTCGGGTCGACGTTCGAGACGAATCGAACGCGCAGCTCCGGGTCGGCGTAGGGGCGAAGGGCCTCGACGGCCATGCGCGGGCCGAGGTCCGAGCCGCCGATGCCGATGTTGACGACGTTCCGGATCCGGCTGCCCGTGTGTCCCGTCCAGTCGCCGTCACGGACGCGCCGGGCGAACGACTCCATGTGATCGAGGACCGCATGGACATCCGGGACCACGTTCGTCCCGTCGACCTCGATGGACTCGCCCCGCGGCGCCCGAAGGGCCGTGTGGAGCACGGCGCGGTTCTCGGTGGAGTTGATCCGGTCGCCGCGAAGCATCGCGTCGGTGCGACCGCCCAGGTCTCGCCGCTCCGCCAACGCCAGCAGCAGGGAGATGGTCTCGTCGGAGACGATGTTCTTCGAGGCATCGAGATGGAGCCCGCAGGCCTCGACGGCGAGCTGCTCTCCACGTTCTGGATCCTCTTCGAAGAGTGTTCGCAGGTCACGTCCTGCGAGCTCGCGTTGGTGGCGAACGAGCGCCTGCCACTCGGGCGTCTCTTCGAGGGGTCCGGCCATCTTCTCGACCTGTCAGCGCTTCGTACGCTTCTTGCTCTTTGGGCGTTTCGAGGACTTGCTCTCGAGCAGGGGCCCGAGATGACGACCGGTGTGGGACCCACGCACCGCTGCGACGCGCTCCGGGGGGCCCTGGGCGACGAGATGTCCGCCTTCGGGTCCGCCCTCGGGTCCCAGGTCGATGATCCAGTCCGCGGTCTTGATGACGTCGAGATTGTGCTCGATCACGACCACGGTGTTGCCTGTGTTCACCAGTCGATCGAGCACCGACAGGAGCTTGCGGACGTCGTCGAAGTGGAGGCCGGTCGTGGGCTCGTCGAGCAGGTAGAGCGTGCGACCCGTGGCCCGCTTGGCGAGCTCCCGGGCGAGCTTGATGCGCTGCGCCTCGCCGCCCGAGAGGGTAGGGGAGGACTGCCCGAGGTGGAGGTAGTCGAGGCCGACGTCCATCAGCAGCGTCAGCGGCCCCGCGATCGACGGGTGGGCAGCGAAGAGCTCCGCCGCCTCGCGGACGGTGAGCTCGAGCACGTCGGCGATCGAGCGCCCCTTGTAGGCCACGCGCAGGGTTGCGTCGTTGAAGCGCCGGCCCTCGCACTCTTCGCAGCGGACGTAGACGTCAGGGAGGAAGTGCATCTCGATGCAGCGCACGCCGTCGCCCTGGCAGGCCTCGCATCGTCCCCCCTTCACGTTGAAGGAAAAGCGCCCGGGCTTGTAGCCCTGGACCCGCGACTCCGGGAGCTGCGCAAAGAAGCGCCGGATCTCGTCGAAGACCTTGATGTAGGTGACCGGATTGCTCCGCGGTGTGCGGCCGATCGGGCGCTGATCGATGCGGATCACCTTGTCGAGGGCGTCGAGGCCGGAGATTCCGCTGTGCTCGCCCACCCGTCGGGTGGAGTCGTGGAGCTTCCGGGAGAGCGCCGGGTAGAGGATGTCGTTCACGAGTGTCGACTTCCCGGCGCCCGAAACCCCGGTGACCGCTGTCAGCACGCCCAGCGGAAACTCGACGTCGACCCCGGCGAGATTGTTCTCCGAGGCCCCGACGACCTTGAGGCTACCCGTGGCGGCGCGACGCCGGTCCGGGATCGCGATGGACTCCCGCCCGGCGAGATACGCGCCGGTCAGGGACTTGAGGCTGGCCTGGAGACTCTTCGGCGTTCCCGCGTGCACGATCCGGCCGCCGAGGACGCCGGCGCCCGGTCCGAAGTCGATCACGTGGTCGGCGCAGCGAATCGTCTCCTCATCGTGCTCGACGACCACGACCGTGTTTCCGATGTCGCGCATGCGCTCGAGGGTGTCGAGAAGGCGGCGATTGTCGCGCTGGTGGAGTCCGATCGAGGGCTCGTCGAGGATATAGATGACGCCGGTGAGCTCCGAGCCGACCTGACTGGCCAGGCGGATACGTTGGGCCTCGCCACCGGATAGGGTCGGGCCGGCCCGGTCGAGGGAGAGATAGCCGAGTCCGACCGATGAGAGGAAGTCGAGGCGACTGCGGATCTCCTTCAGGACCTCGGCAGCGATCTGCTTCGCCGCGCCCTCGAGGCGGAGCCCGACGAAGAACGCGCGCGCCTCGTCTACGGTGAGGGAGGAGATCTCGACGATCGTCTTTCCGCCGATACGCACTCCGGAGCTCTCCGAGCGTAGTCGGGTGCCGCGGCAGGCCGAGCAGATCGCATCGCCGATGAACTGCGCGTACCAGCGCTTCGCCCGCTCGGATCCGGTCTGCTTGAAGCGACGCGTGAGCCGCGGGATCACGCCCTCCCAGACCATGTCGAACTGGCCCTTCCCCGACTTCCCCTTCCAGCGCACCGCAAACTTCCGCTCGCCGGAGCCCCAGAGCAGGACTTCGCGCTTGCGCTTCGGCAGGCTGCGCCAGGGACGCTTCGGGTCGAGGGCGAGGTGCTTCACGATCTGGCCGCGGAACCCGTGGGCCCAGCCGGTCTTGTCCGAGACGTTCGGGCCCCAGGGCTTGATCGCGCCGGCGTCGATGGAGAGGGAAGCGTCGGGCACTACGCGCTCGGGATCGATCTCGACGCGCGATCCCAGCCCGTTGCACTCCACGCACATGCCCTGGGGACTGTTGAAGGAGAAGCTCTGGGGCGTGAGCTCGGGGAAGGAGATGCCGCAGTCGCCGCAGGCCATCTTCTCCGAGTAGACGCGGTCGGTGCCGCCCTCGGTCCAGGCGATGAGCATCCCCTGGCCGATCTTGAGGGCGCTCTCGACGGACCCGGTGAGGCGGGTGTCTGCGCCCTTCTTCACGACGAGCCGATCGACGACGGCCTCGACGTGGTGTTTGCGACGCTTGTCCAGCGCCTCCACGTCTTCGGAGAGGACGATCTCTCCGTCGATTCGCAGTCGCACGTAGCCGCTGCGACGCGCGTCGGCGAGGAGCTCGCGGTGCTCGCCCTTGCGGTTGACCAACAGCGGCGCCATCAGCACGAGGCGCCGTCCCGCCGCGGCGCTCGAGATCTCGCGGGCGATCTGCTGCGCCGTCTGCCCCTTCACGGGCTTGCCGCAGCGGTTGCAGTGCTGGATTCCAATCCGCGCGTAGAGAACGCGCAGGTAGTCGGAGATCTCGGTGATGGTGCCGACGGTGGAGCGTGGATTGGTGCCCGTCGTCTTCTGCTCGATCGAGATGGTGGGAGACAGCCCGCGGATGGTGTCGTAGTGGGGCTTCTCCATCTGACCGAGGAACTGGCGGGCGTAGGCGGAGAGGGACTCCACGTAGCGTCGCTGACCCTCGGCGTAGAGCGTGTCGAAGGCGAGGGACGACTTGCCGGACCCCGAGACGCCCGTCAGCACGACGAGCTTCTTCTTCGGGATCTTTACGTCGACGCCGCGAAGGTTGTGCTCCCGCGCGCCGCGAATGAGAACGAGATCGAGTTCCATCGGGGGCCGCCCAGGATAGGTCAAGGCGCCCGCGTTCCGCCGGCCCGCTGAATGCGGCGGCTCCTCCGGCACCTCCTGCTGACGGAACGTGTCAGCAGTCCGGGGGCTTCAGGGCAGAACGATGGCGTAGGCCACCCCGAAGCGCGGCGAGGCGGCGGCCTCGACGGTCCCGGTCTCCGGGTCGTGGGTCGCGGCCAGTACGCGTCCGTGCTCCCAGGCGCCCTTGCGCTCCAGCACGTGCCCCCGTGCTGCCAGCGCCTCCAGGGTGGCCTCGGGAATGCGGCTCTCCACGGACAGGACCGCGGGTCGCGCGCGCCGCGGGTAGAAGGAGCTCGGCATGTGCTCGCTGTGGACGCTGGGGGCGTCGATCGAGGCCTGGAGGTCCGGCGCGCGGAAGTCCACCAGATCGAGGAGAAAGGGCAGCGTCCACTGGTCCTGTTGGTCACCGCCCGGGGTGCCGAAGGCGATGCGCCGCCCGTCCGGGAGCCAGGCGAGGGAGGGCGAGAGGGTGGTGCGCGGGCGCTTCCCGGGGGCGAGGGCGTTCGGGTGGTCCGGGTCGAGGACCGCCATCTGCAGCCGCGTGCCCACCGGGAAGCCCAGCTCGGGCACGACCGGAGAGGTCGGAATCCAGCCGCCGCTGGGCGTGGCGGCCACGAGGTTGCCCTGGGCGTCGGCCGCGACGAGCTGGGTCGTGTCGCGCCGGCCCTGGGCGGCCGCCAGGGCCTGGGGCTCGACCGGTGCGCCGACGTCGCCCTCGGCGATCAGGGGCCAGCCCTCGGGCAGGCGCCCCAGCCCCGGCCGCAGCGCGCGCGATGCCTGGTCGGGGTCGATTGCTCGCCGGCGTTCTTCGGCGTAGGCGGGGGAGAGGAGCCGATCGAGGGGCACGGATGCGAAGTCCGGGTCGCCGTAGCAGGCTTCGCGGTCGGCGAAGGCCAGCTTCGCCGCCTCGACGCAGTGGTGGAGGAGGTCCACACTGCCGCGGCCCATGGCCTCGACGTCGAAGCCCTCGAGCAGCTTCAGCTGCTGGAGGAAGACGGGCCCCTGACCCCAGGGTCCGGTCTTGTAGACCCGGGCGCCGCGGTAGTCGGCGAACACCGGCTCCTCGACGCGTCCCTGGTAGCGCGCCAGATCGTCGGCGCGCAGCAGGCCCGCGTGGGGCTCTCCGCTCGCGTCCCGGATCGGCCGGGCGAGGAAGCGCTCGATGGCTTCGGCGGCCGCGCCGCGGTAGAAGGAGTCGCGGGCGGCGCGGATGCGGGACTCGCGGCTGCCCGATGCGCTGCGCTCCGAGGCCACGAGACCGGCGAGGAAGCGCGCGAGGGTCGGCTGGGTCTGTCGCGCGCCGACCTCTCGCAGCGGAAGGTAGATCTCGGCGCTCGTCGGCCACTCGCGCTCGAAGCGCGGCGCCACGAGCTCGAGGATCGCCCGCAGGAAGGGATACATGGGGAAGCCGTGCTCCGCGAGACGCAGCGCCGGCGTGAGCACGGCCTCGAGGCGAAGGGTG
>CALDCK010000468.1 GCA_937937315.1 uncultured bacterium | reverse complement strand
CTCGGCTATCACCGGGTGCCGACCGTGGGCGTGCGGGTGCCGAACGGATTCGGGCACTTCGGCTTCGGCGGGTCCGGCGCATGGGCGGATCCGGACCGGGAGCTCTCCGTGGCCTTGACCCTCAACAGCGGGGTCGGAACGCCCTTCGGTGATCTGCGCATGGTGCGAATCGGCACCTCCGCAGCGCGCTGCGCCGATCGCTGCTGATCGCCAGGGGGCGCGGGTCTCGTCCGCCGGCCGGGACCTTCAAGGCTCGAGCACGACCTTGATCGCGCCGGCGGCTCGGTCTGCGGCGGTGCGGAACGCCTCGGGAGCCGCCTCCAGAGGGAAACGGTGGGTGATCAGCGTCTCCGCCAGCTCGGGCCGAGTCGCGAGGAGTCCCGCGGCGACGTCGATGTCGCGGGCAGCTCCCTGACGACCGTACATGCTGGCCGGGACCACGGTCACCTCCTTCAAGCAGAGCGCGAACCCGGGCAGGGCAAGTCCCGACCAGTAGGTCGCGAGGAGCAGGAGCGTTCCGCCAGGTCGACACAGCGCGACGGCCTGCTCGAGGGCCGCCTCGGTGCCGGCGGCGTCGACCACCAGGTCGCAGCCCTCCTCGGGCGCGGGCCGGGCGCCGAGCCTCGCACCGGCATCGATCTGGGCGTCGTGGCGGGCGGCCAGGCCCACTGCGGCGCCGGCGCTCGTTGCCGCCGCGACGGCGCAGAGCCCGATGCTTCCGCCTCCGATGACCGCCACCTTCTGGTCGCCGCGCAGCCCGGCGCGCCGCAGTCCGTGGACGGCGATGGCCAGGGGCTCGACCAGGCAGGCATCGCGCGGGGGTGCGCCCGCGGGCAGCGGCACGAGGCAGCGCTCCGGTACGACGATCTCCTCGGCCATTCCGCCGTCGTGACTGGTGCCGATCACGATCGAGGGTCCGCGCACGCAGAGGTTGTACTCGCCCGCACGGCAGCGCTCGCAGGCCTGACAGGGCAGCAGCGGCTCGATGGCGACGGGCGTGCCGTCGGGAGCCACGCCGGCCATCTCGTGGCCGAGGGTATGGGGCAGGGGGAAACCCCCGGAGACCATGTGCAGGTCGGAGCCGCAGATCCCCGCGGAGCGGATCCGCACGCGCACCCCGTCTCCGCGCGGCGGCAGCACCTCGGCGACCTCGACCGATCCGCCCTCGCATCGGACCGCGCGCATCTGCGTCCTCCCCGTCGTGGTCGCCGGCGCGCAGGAGGGTAGGGGGGGAGGCGGAGGGACACCACGCGCTTCCCGTGCCCGGAGCCGAGGCGTAGAATCGCGCCGCAGACGGAGGGCGGCGAGATGGGCTCAGGTGCGAACTACGAGAAGGGGCTTCACGATCTGGGCAACGGCTGCTTCGCGTGGCTCCAGCCCGATGGATCCTGGGGCTGGAGCAATGCCGGACTCATCGTCGACGGAGAGGAGTCCCTGCTGGTGGACACCCTCTTCGACCTGCGCCTCACCCGGGAGATGCTCGCCGCGATGCGCGACGCCTCGCCGGCGGCGGCGGGGATCGACGTCCTCGTCAACACCCATGCGAACGGCGACCACTGCTTCGGCAACGAGCTGGTTCAGGGCGCCGCGATCGTCGCCTCGAAGGCCTGCGCAGAAGAGATGGGTGAGCTGCCGCCGGCGGCACTGGCGGCGATGCTCGAGAACGCCGATGCCCTGGGCGAGGCCGGTGCCTTCTTCCGCGAGGTATTCGGTGTCTTCGAGTTCGAGGGCATTACCCTCACGCCGCCGACCGAGACCTTCGAGGGCCGCACGACCCGTCGGGTGGGCGACAAGGCGGTGCACCTGATCGAGGTGGGGCCCGCCCACACCCGGGGCGACGTGCTCGTGCACGTTCCGTCCGAGGGGGTGGTGTACACCGGCGACATCCTCTTCATCGAGGGGCACCCGATCATCTGGGAGGGCCCGATCGGGAACTGGGTGAGGGCCTGCGACGAGATCCTGGCGATGGGAGCCGCGAGCATCGTGCCGGGCCACGGCCCGGTCACCGACGACGCCGGCGTCCGGGCCCTGCGCGAGTACCTGGTCACCCTCGAGGCGGAGGCGCGCAAGCGCTACGACGCAGGGCTACCGGTCCGCGAAGCCGCCCGGGACATCTCGCTTGCGGACTACGCCAGCTGGGGAGACGCGGAACGCATCGCGGTGAACGTCTCGACCTTGTACCGCGAGTTCGGAGACCCCGCGCCGCCGCCGAGCCCGGTTGAGCTCTTCGCCTGGATGGCAGAGCTGCGGCGCGACCGCCGCTGACTCCCTGGGATCGCGCAGCGACGGCGAGACCGCCGCTGCCCCCCCCCGGATCGCACAGCTCCCCGAGGCGCCGGCGGAATGCGTTGCACTGGCCCGGCTCCTCGGGAGAGAATGAGGGGTTCCGGCCCCAGCCATCGTGGAGATCCTCCCCATGTCCGTGCGGATGCTTCGTCTCGCCCTGCTCGCCGTTACCGCGGGCGTCCTCCTCGGGCTCCAGTGCGCGCGGCCGCACCAGATCGAGATCACGTCGCCGACGGGTGACGTGACCACGGAGACCTTCGCCATCCGGTTCGAGCTGATCGGAGGGCCCTACGAGATCGGCACGGTACAGGCCGTCCTGAACGGCCAGCCGCTGGCGGTGACCGGAGGGCCGACCCTCTTCCGCGCCTCGGTGAGCGGGGGCGGCGCGATACATCCGGGAGAGCCGCTGCGCGACCAGAACGTGCTGGTGGTGGAGGCGCGGCGCGAGAACGAATCGGGCCAGGGCCACGGTGCGAAGGGCGGAATCGTTCGGTCGGCACTTCGCTTCGCCTACGCCGTCTCGAAGGCCCGCGCCTATCGGATCTCGGGCGCGAGTGACTGCCCGGTGAGCGGCCCCCTGGCCCATCGGCGCGTCGGCGACTACTGCCTCGAGAACGATCGCGCTCGCTTCGTCGTTCAGGACGTGACCGCGCCACGCGATCCCGGGGATCCGACCCCCCGCGATCTCTACAGCGTGGGGGCCTTCGGCGGCAACCTGATCGATGCGGTGCTGCCGTCGAACCCGACGACGGACAACTTTCTCGAGTTCCAGGCCATGCTCAACGTGGAGACGGTGGCGAACTACCAGTCCCTTCACGTCGTGAACGACGGTGAGAACGGCCTGCCGGCGATCATTCGTGTGTGCGGTCCCGACGACCTGCTCGACTTCGTGAATCCCTCGAGCCAGCTGATCGATCTGGGGCTCGATCCGCCGCCGGGCACCGACGACAACGACCAGGAGATCGAGGCGTGCACGGAGTACACGCTGGCCGCCGGGGATCGCCACGTCCGCGTGGACACCGAGGTCTTCAACAACGAGGCCCAGGATCTGCGCCTGCTCGTGGGGGACTGGATGAACGCCGCCGGCGAGCTCGACGGCTTCTTCAAGCCCAACCCGGGCATCGGCGAAGGCGTGACCAGCCCCCTCGGCGCCAGCGAGAACGGCGGACTCGGGTGGTTCGCGGAGACTCGTCTGCGCCCGCCGGAGCGCTTCGAGTACGGCTACCTGGCCCAGGACGACGTGGGATCCGGCGGCTACGTGACGATCAGCGGGGTCACGGTCATCATCCACGACCTGCACCCGGCAGCTGCGCTGCTCGGCATCCCCTCGCCCTTCGTGGTGCCGGCGGCGGGCAGCAAGCGCTTCACGCGCTTCTTCGCCGTGGGCGACGGATCGGGAAACGCGATCCAGGAGCTGGCGAACGTTCTCGAGGGCAACCCGACGGGCATCGTGCGGGGCTGCGTGACCGTCGGCGGCGCGCCGGCGCCGAACGCGAAGGTAACCGTCGGCACCCTCGCCGCGGGTGAGATCGCCGCGGCCCTGGCCCACTTCGTCACCGACGCGACTGGCTGCTACGCCGGCGAAGTCGAGGTCCCGGCCGGTGCTGGCACCCTGTACGGCGCCGTGGCCGGGAAGGAACGCGCCCTCTACGTGGGCGGCGCACTCTCGCCGCCAGTGACCTCGTTCTCCCTCTTCCCGGCAGGAGACGAGGAGGTGATCGACTTCGCCCTGCCCGCCACCGGTCGCCTCCAGGTGGACGTCACCGACGAGAACGGCGCCCCGGTCCCGGCGCGCATCACCGTCGTCGGCCTCGACCCGAGCCCCGAGCCGATCCGAACGGGCCAGGCCCTGCCGGGCTTCGGCGTCACGACCCTGGGGCTGCTGAACGACGTCAACGACCGCAAGCCCTTTGGCGTCGCCGCCTTCGCCTACACCGGTGCGGACGGGAGCATCGACATCGACCTCGAGCCCGGCGAGTACCACGTCTTCGCCTCGCGCGGGACCGAGTACTCGGTGTGGTCGACGGCGATGCCCTCGAGCGTCGGACCCGTCGCCATCGCGTCCGGCGCTCCGACACGGCTCGCGGCGCGAATCGCGCGGGTCCTCGACACCCCCGGCTTCGTCTCCTCGGACTTCCACGTCCACGGCGTGGCCTCGGCGGATTCCCAGGTGAGCGACGCGAACCGGGCCGAGTCCTTCGCCGGGGAGGGCGTCGACAACCTCGTCGCAACGGATCACCACGCCCACAAGGACTACGGACCGACGATCCAGGCGCTGGGTCTCGGATCCTTCCTCGCCTCGACCATCGGCGAGGAGATCACGACCTTCGACTACGGGCACTTCAATGCCTACCCGCTCACCGTCGACCCGACCCGCCCCTCGGGCGGCTCGACGGACTGGGCGGTGGCGGCCCCCCCCGGACGGGACTTCCCGTCCTACGGGGCCTTCAACCTGGCCCCCGCCGACATCTTCGACCTGGCGACGACCCAGCCCCACGCGACCCCGGCCACGACGGTCCAGGTCAACCACATCGGGAGCCACTTCGTACCGCTCAAGATCGACACGTCGCAGGTGCCTCCGCTGGATGGGATGAGTGCGACGGACCGCGGCCACCGCCGCCTCGATCCGGCGAGCCCACCCCTCGGCGAGCTCTTCTTCGCCTTCCCGGCCCTCGAGCTGTGGAACGGCAACGATCGCGGTCACCAGAGCGAGTTCCTCGACGATCGGATCGGAATCTGGACGAATCTCCTGGATCAGGGCATCCGGACGACGGCGATCGCCGACACGGACACCCATCGCTTCCACAACCTGCGCAGCGCTGGAGCCC
>CALDCK010000467.1 GCA_937937315.1 uncultured bacterium | reverse complement strand
GTGCTGATGGCAGCCGGTGTGGGAGCCCAGGAAGATGCCGGACCCGGCGTGCCCGCCTTCCAGGAAGGCGATCTCATCACGCTCGATCAGATCGAGAAGCTGCAGCCCTACCTGCCGCCGGAGTTCTGGTCGAATCGCGACTTCTTCTTCTACGAGGGCATGAGCCTCGAGATCGGTCCGCCCCACCGGGACTACGAAGCCGCCGAGGTGTATCGCGACGCCACGCAGCGCTTCCTCGGGCAGGCGAAGCTCGGGCCCGAGAACAGCCTGGTCGACTACCGCGCGGGGCAACCCTTCCCCATGGAGGAGATCGACTGCGCGGGAGACCCCCAGGCGGGCGCCAAGCTGGCCTGGAACTTCATACGCCGCTGGGAGGGAAACGGCGGCAAGGCCCGCTTCTACTACTCCTACTGGGATCGCGGCGAGGAGCTGCCCCTCTACTACGAGGGAAGGGCCCAGGGCGTCTCGCTCGCCTTCCGCCCGGAGCCCCAGTACGACGAGAACGACGGCGACGTGTTCCGCAACGAGCGGCGCTACGTCGCGAGCGGCCCCCAGGTGGACGCGCCCTTCGAGGCGCGCGGCATCGCGCTGCTCACCTATCGCTACAAGGCCTCCTACGGCCCCACCGCCGACGCCAAGAACGACGACACCTGGGTGTACGTCCCGAGGCTGCGGCGGGTCCGGCGCATCTCCACCGCCCAGCGCACCGACTCCGTCTCGGGCACGGACTTCACGCTCGACGACCTCTTCAGCTTCAACGGCGTCGTGCCCCAGTACGAATGGGAGTGCCTGGGGCGCATGGAGCTGATCGCGCCCATGAACTCGAGGGTGCGCGGCTACCCCTACGAGGAGGACCACAACTTCGGTCCCTACGGCCTGTCCTTCGCGGACGATCGCTGGGAGCTGCGCCGGGCCGTCAAGATCCGCTTCCTTCCGCGCAACCCCGACCATCCCTACCACCACAAGGACATCTACATCGACGAGCAGACCCTCGAGCCCCTCTTCTCCTTCGCGTACGACGGCAAGGAGGAGCTGTGGAAGATCATCTGGCACAACCACCGCTGGAGCGACGATCCCGCGTTCGAGGAGTACGAGGGCTGGGAGGGCGTGCCGGAGCCGAGGGACCTCTCCGTCGTCTCCGACATCATCGTGAACGTCCAGACGGGCACGGGAAACCGCATCGAGTTCTGGGACCGGGTCGGCACGCCCATGAAGAGCAAGGGAAAGATGCGACGCTTCATCGACGTGGGACGCCTGACCCGCGGCCGCTGATCCCGCCGCCCGTCCATGAGCTCCCAGGCCCAAGCCGTCGAGATCGGGGTATCCCCCACGCGGCTCGCGGCCCTCGCGCTGCTGGCTCTCGGCATCATGGCGCCGGTCACGATGCCCGTCCCGGTCCTGCGCGAGCTCGTGCAGGACCGCTTCGACGTCTCGGAGCTCCAGACGTCGCTCTTCATGTCCATCAACATGGTGGGGGCTCTCGTCACGGCGCCCCTCGCCGGAGCTCTCGCGGACCGGCTCGGCCGCCGCAGGCTGCTGCTGGTGGGCGGGCTCCTCGCCGACGCGCTCTGCTTCCTCGCTCTCACAGCAGAGGTACCCTTCTGGGCCTTCCTCGCGCTGCGCTTCGTCGAGGGCTGCGCCCACATCACGGCGCTCTCGATCCTCCTCACCCTGGCCTCGCATGCGCTCCCTACCGAGCGACGTGGGCGCGCGATGGGGCTGGTGGGCGGAAGCATGATGCTGGGCGTCGCGCTCGGCGCACCGCTCGGCGGCGTGCTCGGGCGGAGCGACGCCCTCGTGCCCCTCCAGGCGGGTGCGGGCCTGCTGCTACTGGCGGCCGGGCTCGCGCTCTTCGCGGCGTGGGAGGTGGACGACCGCGACGAGAGGCCGGGACTCGGAGACATCGTCCGCGCGTTGCGGGCCCACCCGGCGATCCTCGCACCGCTCATCTTCGCGTTCGCAGACCGCTTCACGGTGGGATTCTTCACCACCACCTTCTCGCTCTACAGCCGGCGCATCCACGACCTCTCCTCGACAGAGATCGGCCTGACGATCGCGGTGTTCATGATCCCCTTCGCGCTGCTCTCCTATCCCTTCGGGCGGCTCGCAGAGCGCCGATCCCAGGTCGCCCTGCTGTGCGGGGGCAGCCTCCTCTACGGAGCCGGCACCGCCCTGGTGGGCTACGTGGCTCCGCCGGCCCTCCAGGGCCTGATGTTCGCGATCGGGATCGCCGCGGCCGTGATGTTCGTGCCCTCGATGCTGATGACCACCCAGATCGCACCGGCAGCGGTCCGCGCCACGGCGCTCGGCGCCTTCAACGCCGCCGGCTCGCTCGGCTTCATCGTGGGCCCGATCACGGGCGGGGCCGTCAGCCAGCTCGTCGCCGGGGACTCCGGCTGGCTCGCGGGCTACCGCGCCGCCTTCCTGACGGCAGGCGCGAGTGAGGCGCTGTGCGTGCTGATCGCGCTGCCGATCCTGCTGCGCCTGCGCGCGTCCGGGGTCGTACGCTGAGGCTGACCCGACTCGGGTCACGCCCTACAGAGGAAGCCCCCCCGCCGCCGCCGACACGCTGCCTGTCTTCGTGTACGCCTCGATGGCACGCTGGGCGATGCGCCACTGATGCACCTCGTCGGCGCCGTCCGCGAAGCGCGCCCAGCGAGCCTGGGTGGCCATGTGCGCGAGGGGCGTGTCCGTCGAGTAGCCGAGGGCTCCGTGGACCTGGATCGCCCGATCGATGATCCGGTTGAGGGCGTTCGCGACGAAGTGCTTCGCCATCGACACCTCGCTCTTGAAGTCCTCGCCCGCGTCGATCTTGTAGGCGGCGTGGAGCACCATCAGCTTGCACTGGTAGAGCTCCATCGTGCTGTCGGCGATCATCCACTGGATGCCCTGCTTCTCCCCGAGCAGCGACCCGTGGGCGTAGCGCTTCATGGCGCGGTCGATGGTCATCTCGAGGGCGATCTCGGCCTGACCGATCCAGCGCATGCAGTGCGCAAGCCGTGCCGGCCCCAGGCGGTACTGCCCGAGACGGTGGCCCTGGCCGCGGCCGCCGAGCAGGTTCTCCTTCGGAACGCGCAGATCGCTGATGCGGATCTCGCAGTGATTGTGGCTGCCGCTCATCGTCGAGACGTCCCGAACGATCTCCCAGCCCTCCGACGGGATGTCGACGAGGAACGCGGAGTTGACGGCCTGCGGGACCTCCGGCGCGTCCTCGGTGCGTGCGATCAGGATCGCGAACTGGGCGCCCGTAGCGCCCGAGATGAACCACTTGTGCCCGTTGACGAGACAGTGGTCGTCGCGCTCCTCGGCCCGGGTCTGGATCAGCGTCGGGTCCGAGCCCGCGACCTCGGGCTCGGTCATCGCGAAGCACGATCGCGCGCGCCCCTGGCACAGCGGCTTCAGGTACTTCTCCTTCTGGGCCGGCGTCGCCCAGTGATGGAGGGTGTGCATGTTGCCCTCGTCGGGAGCCTGGGCGTTCATCGCGAAGGGGCCGAAGCGGGTCTTGGCGGCCTCGGCGGAGACAGCCGCCATCGCGACGTGGCCGAGCCCCATCCCCCCGTACTCCTCGGGCATGTGCGGCAGCCAGAGTCCCCACTCCTGGGCAGCCTGGCGCATGGCGATGACCTGCTCGACGAGGACCTTGCGATCTCCCTCGTGGGCCGCGATCTCCTTCTCCGCCGGCCGGATCACCTGATCGCAGAACTCGCGAACCTTCGTGCGGACGAGCTCGATCTCGTCGGGAAAGCGGAAGTCGATGGCCACTGGGGGTCGCCTCCTGGTGTCAGGTGAGTCTGGCGGGGGACGCGCCGGGGGCTTCGAGGCTCTCCGGCTCGGACTCCGGCGCGCGCACGAGCTGGTGGTAGAGGCGGAGGTC
>CALDCK010000466.1 GCA_937937315.1 uncultured bacterium | reverse complement strand
CCAAGCCGCGGCCACGCCCGTCTGTAAACTACCCGCCGGCTCATTGTCAAGCAGCGCGACCGCGGCATGGACGGGGCGCAGGGGACATCCGCAGCGATCCGGTTGGATGGGCCCCACGCGGCACCGGGCGACCAGATGGGCCCACCGCGGCGGGTCGAGCCCTTCGCGATTCGGGCCATCCGCGGAGGAATCGCATCGAAGGGGGCAGGTGGCAAATCTTCCGCGACGGGTCCCGGACACGACCCCCAGAACGAGCGAGACGCCTCGCGGCGGCGTGGCGCCGACGCTCCGCGCCACCGGTCTCCCCCAGCTCCTCCACCTCGTCGCGTGTGCCGTGCTCTCCGCCTGGGACGCAGCGCTCTCCACAGCGCGGTCGATCTGGCGAGGGGATTTGGCACCCCTGCGGCGGGAGCACCGCGCGGCGAAGGTGGCGAAGCGCTTCGCGAGAACGCTCGGCGCGCTGAAGGGGCCCTACGCGAAGCTGGGTCAGTTCGCGGCGATCCACATCGACGTGCTGCCGAGGGCAGCCACGAGCGCCCTGGCGACCCTCCGCGACCAGGTGCCCCCTCTCTCCTTCGGACGCATCCGGCGCGTCGTCGAAAGCGAGCTGGGCGCTCCACTCGAGGCGCACTTCGTCACCTTCGACCCGCTGCCCCTCGGCGCGGCCTCCATCGCCCAGGTCCACCGGGCGACCCTCCCGTCGGGCGAAGCGGTCGCCGTCAAGGTGCAGTACCCGTGGCTCGAGGCTTCGCTGCCCGCGGATCTGGCGATCATCCGCGTCGGCTTCCGCCTGGTGGCCCTGGCCACGGGCCGTCCCGGCGACGCCGCGGAACGGCTCTACCGGGAGTTCGCCAGCGGGCTGCGCGAGGAGATCGACTTCGAGCGCGAGGCCCGGATCGCCCGGGAGATCGCGAAGAACCTTTCGGGCGAGGATCGAGTGGTCGTCCCCGAGATCTTTCGCGCGCTCTCGACGCGGCGGGTTCTCACCATGCGCTTCCACGCAGCGGTGGGCCTCGGCGACGCTCAGGGTCTCGCGCGGCTCGGCGTCGATCCCCGGAAGGTGCTCGGCGTGCTGGCTCGCGCCTACGCCTCCCAGGTCTTCGTCGATGGGCTCTTCCATGCGGACCCCCACCCGGGCAACCTCTTCGTGGTCGACGAGCCGGACGCGACGAGCTCTCCGCGACTGCTCTTCGTCGACTTCGGCCTCAGCCGACGCCTCGAACCGGAATTGAGGCGCGAGCTGCGCCTCGGCCTCTACGCCCTGCTCAAACGCGACTCCGACGAGTTCCTCGCCGGCATGGATCGCATGGGCATGATCGCGGAGGGCGCTCGGGCCGACGTGAAGCGCGCCGTCGAGCAGATGTTCGAACGCATCTCCGGGGGGGGCGGAGCGCTGGCGCTCGACGGAGGTCAGGTCCTGTCCATCAAGAACGAGGCGAAGGGCCTGCTCCGGGAGACACCGGGCCTCGAGCTCCCGACCGACCTTCTCCTCTACGCGAAGACTCTCGCCTACGTCTTCGCCCTCGGCGCCGATCTCGACCCGGAGGTCGACATGATGCAGCTCTCGCTGCCCTACGCGCTGCGCTTCCTCGCCCAGAAGGAATGAGGGGCTGGGCTCGCCGCCGCCTCAGTCCCCTGCGGGCTTTGCCAGACGCAGGCCCTGGAGGCGGATGAAGCCCCCCGCGTCGGCCTGGTCGTAGCCGCCGTCCTCCTCGAAGGACGAGAGGGACTCGGAGTAGAGGGAGACCGGCGAGCGTCGACCCATCACCTGGACGGAGCCCTTGAAGAGCTTCACCCGGGCCTCGCCCGTGACGTTGCGCTGGGAGGAGTCGATCGCGGCGCGCATGAACTCCATCTCCGGCGAGTACCAGAATCCGTTGTAGATCAGCTCCGCGAAGCGAGGCGACAGCCGGTCGCGCTCGTGCATGACCTCGCGATCGAGGGTGATGGACTCCACCGCGCGATGTGCGGCGTGCAGAACGCAGCCCCCCGGCGTCTCGTACACGCCCCGCGACTTGAGTCCGACGAAGCGGTTCTCGACCATGTCGACCCGCCCGACACCGTGGGAGCCCGCGAGCTGATTCAGGCGGTGCAACAGGTCCGCAGGGGACAGGCGCTCGCCATCGATCGAGACCGGAGCCCCGCACTCGAAGCCGATCACGATCTCGCTCGGAGTGTCCGGCGCCGCCTCGGGAGACTGGGTGAGGATGAACATCTCCTCCTCCGGCGCCCTCCACGGATCCTCGAGGATCCCTCCCTCGAAGGAGACGTGCATCAGGTTCCGGTCGATCGAATAGGGCTTCTTCAGGGTCGCGGTGATGGGAATCGCGTACTTCTGGGCGTAGGCGATGCAGTCGCTCCTGCTTCGAAGGTCCCATTCACGCCAGGGCGCGATGATCTCGAGCTCCGGCGCGAGGGCACGGAAGGTGAGCTCGAACCGGACCTGATCGTTGCCCTTCCCCGTGGCGCCGTGGGAGACCGCATCGCAGCCGGTCTCTCTCGCCACCTCGGCGTGATGCTTCGCGATCAGGGGCCTCGCCAGCGCGGTGCCCAGCAGGTAGGTGCCCTCGTAGATCGCGCAGCCCTGGATGGCCGGAAAGACGAAGTCCCGGACGAACTCCTCGCGGAGATCGCGAACGATGCAGTCGATCGCTCCGGTCTCCTTCGCCTTCTGGGGCAGTCCGGAGAGCTCCTCCTCCTGCCCGACGTCCGCCGTGTAGGCGACGACCTCACAGTCGTAGCGATCGAGGAGCCAGTGCAGAATCACGGACGTATCGAGCCCGCCGCTGTAGGCGAGGCACACCCGCGAGACCTTGCGCGACATCGGGAACCTCCGGGGCGCCGAGTGTAACGACCCCTTCCCGGAAGTGCCTGCGACCGATCAGGCCTCGCGGCCGCCTGCGTCTGCGGTCTCCACCCACTTCCGGATCCGCTCCAGCGCCCGGAGCCCTTCCGCAACCAGGATCCGTCGCTGCTCTGGGACACCGTCCGCCTCGGAGGAGATCGCCAGGAGACAGCTCGCCAGCTCATCCAGGGGCTCCCGAACAGCGCGCTGGAAGGCCATCGGTCGCTCTTCGGAGGTCTCCGTCGTGAGCAGCACGATGACGCCGACCCGACCCTCCTCGGCCTCGACCGGGGAGGCCAGTGCGGCGAATCCCTTCGCAGACTCCCGCAGGTGGAAGCGGACTCGAACCTCGCCGCCACAGACCCGCGCTACGGCGTCCAGAATCGCCTCGCGACCGCCCCCCTCGAACACGGCGGCCAGCGGCTGCCCGGAGACCTCTGCGGCCGATCGACCGAACTCGCGCTCGAAGGCGGGATTGACGTAGACCACGAGGCCCTCGGGATCACCCACGAGCATGGGCGCATCGACGAAGTCCATCAGGGAGCGCGGCCCGCTCGTCATCGCCGCCTCCTCCACTCCCGGCGGGCCGCCCTCACGAATCGCCCGGGAAGGGAACGTTCGCGTTCTCGGCGATGATCTGCTCGATCTCGTCCTCGGAGAGCGTGCCGGTCGTCTTCACGGTGATCGACTGCTCCCGCCCCGATGCAACGTCACTCGCCGAGACATTCACGATCCCGTTCGCATCGATGTCGAAGGCGACCTCGATCTCGGGCTCGCCCTTCGGCGCCTTCGGGATATCCGAGAGCACGAACTCACCCAGAAGGTGGTTGTCGTCTGCGTTCTCGCTCTCACCCTGGAGGACCCGGATCTTGACCGCGCTCTGATCGTCCCGGGTCGTGGTGAACTGATGGGCCTTCCGTACCGGCACGGTCGTGTTCCTCGAGATGAGGCTCGCGAAATGCCCGTCGAAGGTGGCGATGCCCAGCGACAGCGGTGTCACGTCGAGCAGCAGAAGGTCGCGATCTCCGCTGGTGAGGAGATTGCCCTGGATGGCAGCACCGACCGCGACGACCTCGTCGGGATTCACGCCCCGATGGGGCGGCTTCCCGAAGAAGCGCGTCACCGCCTGCTGAACGAGCGGCGTCCGCGTCTGACCACCCACCAGCACCACGTGGTCGATGTCCTCTGCCTTCATCCCCGCGTCGCTTACGCACTGCTCCACGCTCTTCATCGTCTGATTGACGATGTCGGAGACGAGATCCTCGAGGGTCTCCCGAGTCAGCTCCAGATTCAGGTGGCGAGCGCCGGTCGCGTCGTTCGCGATGAACGGCAGATTGATCTCGGTGACGTTGAGCGAGGACAGATCGCACTTCGCCTTCTCCGCTGCGTCCTTCAGCCGCTGGAGCGCCATCAGGTCGTCGCGCAGGTCGATGCCCTCGGCCTTGTTGAACTCCTCGAGGATGTGCTCGACGATGCGGCGATCGAAGTCCTCGCCGCCCAGAAATGTATTGCCCGCGGTAGACATCACTTCCACGACGCCATCGGCCAGATCGAGGACCGAGATGTCGAAGGTGCCTCCGCCCAGGTCGTAGACGGCGATCTTCTGCTCTTCGCGATGCCCCAACCCGTAGGTGAGCGCTGCCGCCGTCGGCTCGTTGATGATCCGAAGCACCTCGAGACCCGCGATCTTGCCCGCGTCCTTCGTGCTCTGGCGCTGCGTGTCGTTGAAGTACGCCGGAACGGTGATGACGGCGTCCGAGATGGGCTCGCCCAGGTACTCCTCGGCAACCCTCTTCATCTCTCGGAGGATGATGCCAGCGATCTCGGAGCAGCTAAAGGTCTTGTCGGCGGCCACGATGCGAGCATCGCCGTCGGGTCCCTCCGCGATCTGATAGGGAAAGAGATCGACCGCCCGAGCGAGCTCCGGCGAATCGAATCGGCGCCCGATCAACCGCTTCGACGCGAAGACGGTGTTCCGCGCGTTGGTGACCGCCTGCCTCTTCGCAAGGTGACCCACCAGACGCTTTCCGTCCTGGGAAATCGCGAACATCGACGGACTCGTCTTGTAGCCGCCAGTGTTCGGAATCACGACGGGTTTTCCGCCATCCACCACTGCGACACACGAGTTCGTCGTGCCCAGGTCGATACCGATGACTCGACTCATGCTTTCCCTCCGATCACCGGGGCCTCTTCTTCTTGCGCTGCTGCCTCTGCTCGGCGAGCGCCTCCGGATGATTTCGATCCAATGCGAGCGCTCGACCGAGGGCATCGACTGCCGCCTCTGCCTGTCCGCCCCGGCGCAGCGAGCGAGCCAGGAGTACGTGGCTGCCCACGTCGTCCGGTGCGAGTTCGCAGGCGCTCTCGGCGTATTCGCGGGCGCGTCCGACCTCGTTCAGCTCGAGACACAGGTCGGCTGCGCGCGCGTTCGCCGCGGCGTCGCAAGGCCGGTAGTGGAGTGCCTCTTCGAGCAGCTTCAGCGCTTCGGCCTGTGCCGTCTCGTCCGAGGCCATCTCGACCAGCTCGTCGGCGCGCGCCCGATGGACATCCGCCTGGATCTCCGCAAAGCCGGACTTGTACTCGGCGTTCCAGGGATCGAAAGCGATCGCCAGGCGCATGCCCCCGGCTGCTTCGAGCCAGCGTCGCCCCTTCGCCGCGACCAGGGCGGATCGGTAGAACTGGCGCGCCTTGAACTGTCGCTCCGCCACGAGCTTCTTCGGGATCTTGAAACGCCTTCGCAACCGCTCGAGATTCTCGATCCGCGACGGCACGCGGTAGCCTGCCGGGGACTCGGGCGCGATCCGCTCACGATCTCCCGCCGCGATGCCGCGGTGGGCGCCCTGCTCCGGTCCGGTGCCCATGCTTCGCTCGATCTCTGCGCGGGTCGTGGGGTCCGAGAGCAGCTCGTAGGCCTCGGCAACCTTCTTGAAGACGCGATCGAGGCGTGCTTCGTAGAGACCGAGATCGCGTCGGAAGTAGCGGTCCGGGTGGAAGACCTTCGACAGACGGAAGTAGGCGCGCTTGATCTCCTTCGCGTCGGCGGAGAGATCGACCTCGAGGATCTGGTGGTAGGGCCGGTCGAGAGCGGCCTCGAAATCGAGGATGCGGCGCTGGAGGTCGAGGGGAAGGTCGAGGGCCGGGTCGAGCCGCGTGTCGGCGGCGTCGCGGTCCCGGGTCTCGGCCCGAGGCTCGGCGGGTACCGCCTCCTCGACGACGATCAGGCCCTCCTTCGCCCAACGTTCGAGCGAGCGATCGACCTCCTCGGGCGGAAGCCCTCCGATCTGCCGGAGCACGTCCCAGGAAGTCTTTCCGTCGATCCTCGAGAGCAAGAACCCCTCCGCGGGTGTGAGCGAGCTGGAATGAGGGTCCCAGTCCGGCGCGAGCCGGGGAGTCCGTTCCGGCTTCACGTCTCCAGCACGACTGGAATGCATGCATCTCCCCATGCGCCCCGACAGCCAGGACACAGGGCCTCATCGGCAGCCCGCACCCGGAGACTGAGGGTCCGGTTGGCTCAGCCGCATCGAGAGGCAGCGGCCCGTTTCTCTCGTCCGCGCCGGTCTCGTTGGCGATGGGCGCTACCGGAGAAGGCGCTCGAGGATGGCCTTCTGGGCGTGGAGCCGGTTCTCCGCCTGGTCGAAGACGATGCTTCGGGGCCCGTCGAGCACTTCGTCGGTGATCTCCTCGCCGCGATGTGCGGGGAGGCAGTGCATCACCCAGGCGTCCGGCGCTCCAGCCAGCAGGTCTCGATCGATCCGGTAGCTCTCGAAGACCCGCTTCCTCAGCTCCTGCTCGTCTTCCTGGCCCATGCTGGTCCAGACATCGGTATAGACGAAGTCGGCCCCGCGAACCGCCTCGTGGGGGTCCGAGGTCCAGGAGATCCGGGCCCCGCTCGCGGCCGCGAGCTCCTCGGCGCGCTTGCGCAGCCGGACGGCAGGCCGGTGCGACTCGGGCGTCGCGAGTCGCAGGGTGAGGCCGAGGACCGAGGCGCCGAGCATCAGGGAGTTGGCCATGTTGTTTCCATCGCCCACGTAGACGATCACGGCATCATCGAGCCGCCCGCGCTCGGCCACGGTCTGGAAATCCGCCATGACCTGACAGGGGTGGAGCAGATCCGTGAGGCCGTTGATCACGGGGATCTCGGCGACGGCCGCAAGCTCCTCCACCAGGTGGTGGCTGAAGGTCCGGGCCACGATGCCGTCTACCCAGCGCGAGAGGTTGGTGGCGACGTCGGCCGGGGACTCCCGCGTGCCGATTCCGACCTGCTCCGGCCGCAGCAGGATCGCGTGGCCGCCCAGCTGGGTCATGCCCGCCTCGAAGGTCACGTGGGTCCGCAGGGAGGGCTTCTCGAAGAACATCGCGAGGGACCGCCCCTGGAGCGTCTGGGGTCGCTCGCCCTTCCTCCAGAGCGCCTTGAGCTCTGCTGCCCGGGCAAGGATCTCCCGCAGGGCATCGGGCGACCAATCGGCGAGAGAGATGAAGTCCTTCGGCATCGGTCAGTGCGCGATCAGCGTGCCGACGCCGACATCGGTGAAGATCTCGAGAAGGATCGCGTGCAGCATGCGACCGTCGATCACGTGTGTACTCGCAACGCCGGCGTCCAGAGACTCGATACAGCACTCGACCTTGGGGATCATTCCGTCGCGGACCGTCCCTTCGGCGATGTGCTTACGCGCCTGCTCGACGGAGAGTTCATGGAGGAGCTCGCCCTCGGGCCCCTTCACGCCCTCCACGTCGGTCAGGAGGATCAGCTTCTCGGCGCGCAAGGCCCGGGCCACGGCCCCGGCGGCCTCGTCCGCATTGACGTTGTAGGTCGTGCCCACCTCGTCCACACCGATGGGGGCGATCACGGGAACGAATCCCGCGACGGTGACGGCTGCAATGGGGGCAGGCTCGACGTGGGTCACACGACCCACCCGACCGAGATCGTGATCTCCATCGGTCCGGCGCGCGACCCGGATCATGTCTCCATCACTGCCGGTCAGACCGACGGCCCGCCCGCCGCCCTGCTGGATCATCGCCACGATCTCGCGATTGACCTTGCCGCCGAGCACCATCTCGACGACTTCCATCGTCTCGTCGTCGGTCACGCGAAGGCCGCCGACGAACCGGGACGTCTTCCCCAGCCGCTCGAGGGTGCTCCCGATCTGCGGCCCGCCACCGTGGACGATCACCGGTCTCAGCCCGATGTAGGTGAGCAAGACGACATCCACGGCGAAGGACGCGCGTAGACGTTCGTCGCGCATGGCGCTGCCGCCGTACTTGATCACGATGGTCTTGCCGGAGAAGCGCCGGATGTAGGGCAGCGCCTCGATCAGGACCTTCGCCTTTTCGATCGACTCCTTCATCGACTCCGATGACTCCCGGACTCGCGTCGCGCGCGCGCGACGTCCTCGATCGATTCGAGCAGGCTACGGTACAAGAGGACGTTGCGAACTGCTGCGGAGAGCGCCGGCGCAAGCACCTCGGCGGTCCGCACGGGAACGGGACGATCCTCGGCGGGCAGGATGCGCGCCACCCCCAGGACCTTTCCGCGGACCGTCAGGGGCAGACAGAGCAGCGGGCCCACCCGACCGTCCTCCGCGGTGTCGACATCGGGGTCGAAGCGCGGGTCGTCCCCGGGTCGCTCCACGACCACGAGCCGGCCGGTCTGGGCCACCAGCGCCGTGAGGCCCCGATCCCGCGGAAGCGTCGGGCGCTCGGAGCGGGAGCCGGCCGCACTGTGGGCCTCGAGGACCAGGGCGCCGCTGCGTCCATCCGCCAGATAGATCGAGGTCAGCGCGTCGAAGGCTTCGGCGATCGGCGCCAACGCGGCGCGCAACATGGCCTCGGGCTCGACCTCCCGGATCATGGCCTCGCTCACCTCCCGGGAGAGCTCCACCCGCTGGGACTCCTCCAGCTCGGCGAGCGTCGGACCCGGGACCGGCTCCGGAGCCGCAGGCTCCGCCGGGGCCTGGCCCCGGCCCAGGAGCGCACCGATGTAGCCGGCCGCCAACGCCAGGAGCGAGGCGTCCTCCTCGCTGAAGGGACGCCCGAGCCGGGGATCGGCGACGCAGAGCACACCGAAGGGGCGGCCGTCGACCTCCAGGGGCGCCAGGAGAGCGCATCCGGAGACGTAGCGGCCGCGCCGAATCCGTCCGGCACAGCGCTCGTCGTGTTCGACGTCTTCGATGCGCAGCACGTCGCTAGCGCCGAGGGCCAGGCCCGCCAGCCCTTCCCCGGGATCGGCCGGAGGGAGATCGGCGGCCAGCACATCGCCGCCCACCATGGCGATCACGCGCAGCGCCCCCTCCTCTTCCGCGATGAGCGACGCCCGCGCAGCTCCCATCAGTCCGCCCACCCGCTCGACCGCCCGCTCGGCGAGCTCGCCGGGGCCCTCTCTCACGGCGTGCGCCCGGGCGGTCGCATCGAGCTCCGCAAACACCTCGCGCAGCTGTCCCAGGCGCCCGCTCATCAGGTCGAAGCCCGCGGCGAGGCGCGTGCCCCGGAGGGCGCGCTCCACCGCCAGGCGCAGCTCCTCCTCGTGGAGCGGCTTCGCCAGGTAATCGCTGGCGCCCAAGCGCAGAGCGTCCAGCACGAGCTCCTGATCCGCCTGCTCCGCCAGCACGATGACGTGGAGGGCCGGACGATGCTCGCGCAGCGTCTTCAGCACATCGAGGCCGCTCGCCCCGGGCATGCGCACGTCCAACACGACCGCTTCGATGCGCGGATCCTCCGCGAGCTTCACCGCCTCCTCGCCGTTCTCGGCGAGCTCGCAGTGCGCCGGCAGCCTTGCGAGCGCATCCCGGATCGATTCCCGGAAGACGCGCTCGTCGTCCACGACCAGGACGCGCGACGCGATCGTCATACCTTCTTCCTCACTCGCCACTCAGAGGATGTACCGGGAGAGATCCTCGTCCTGAACCAGGGCCTCGAGGCGCTCCCGGACGAACGCGGCATCGATGACGTACTGGGAGCCACCCAGGTCCGGGGCCTCGAAGCTCATGTCCTCGAGGAGCTTCTCCATCACCGTGTGCAGGCGCCGCGCGCCGATGTCGTCGGAGCGTTCGTTCACCCGCGCGGCGAACTCGGCGATCGCGCGAACTCCGTCCTCCCGGAACTCGAGAGAGACGCCCTCGGTCTCGAGCAGCGCCGTGTACTGCCGGACCAGCGAGTTGCGCGGCTCCGAGAGGATGCGCTCGAAATCCTCGCGCCCAAGACTCGACAGCTCCACGCGAATCGGAAACCGCCCCTGGAGCTCGGGGATCAGGTCCGAGGGCTTCGCCACATGAAACGCGCCCGCCGCGATGAAGAGGATGTGGTCGGTGCGAACGGCGCCGTGCTTCGTCTGGACCGTCGAGCCCTCGACGATGGGCAGAAGGTCGCGCTGTACCCCTTCCCGGGAGACGTCGGGTCCACCGCGCGCCGCCCCGCCGGCCGCCACCTTGTCGATCTCGTCTATGAATACGATGCTCGTGTCCTCCACCCGCGCGATGGCTCGCTCGCGCACGTGGTCCATGTCGACGAGCCGCGTCGCCTCCTCCGCCGCGAGGGCCTCACGTCCTGCCGCGACCTTCATGCGACGCCGGCGCGTCTGGCGCGGCATCATCCCCCCCAGGAGGTCCTTGAACTGCATCCCCATCTCCTCCACGCCCTGGGGCGTGAAGAGGGAGACGCTCGGACCGCCGGATCCGCCATCCTCGAGCTCGACCTCGACGTCCCGATCGTCGAGCTCCCCTCGGCGCAGCATCTGGCGCAGCTTCTCGCGCGTCTCGTTCTCGGCGGGCGCCTCGCCAGGAACCTCGCCCGCCGCGAAGCCGGGCTGGACCGTGGGCGGCGGAAAGAGCGCATCGAGAAGGCGCTCCTCGGCCCGCTCCTCGGCCTTCGCCCGCACCCGCTGCTTCTCCTCCTCGAGCACGAGCGAGACGCCGAGCTCGGTGAGATCCCGGATGATCGACTCCACGTCGCGCCCGACGTAGCCCACCTCGGTGAACTTCGACGCCTCCACCTTGAGAAAAGGCGCCTGGGACATCTTCGCCAGGCGACGGGCCACCTCGGTCTTCCCCACCCCGGTGGGGCCGATCATGATGATGTTCTTCGGCGCGATCTCGTCGCGCAGATCCGCGGGAACCTGCTGTCGGCGCCAGCGGTTGCGCAGCGCGATCGCCACCGCTCGCTTCGCATCGGGCTGCCCGACGATGTATCGGTCGAGCTCGGAAACGACCTCGCGCGGCGTGAAGCTCTTGAGCTCGCTGGGTGCGGTCACGGCAGGGTCACCACCGTAACACGGTCGTTCGTGTAGATGCAGATGTCCGCCGCGATGCGAAGGGAGCGCTCGGCGATCTCGGCCGCGCTCATCTCCGTGTGCTCGAGCAACGCG
>CALDCK010000465.1 GCA_937937315.1 uncultured bacterium | reverse complement strand
CGTGTTCTCGCTCCTGCAGGAGAGCCTGCGTGGCATGGGGCCCGACGAGGCGGCGGAGATCACCGGAATCACCGCTGCGTCGATCCGCCGATTTGCGCGCGACTTCGCGCAGGCGAACTCGGCGCTGATCCTCTCCAGCCTGGGCGCCTGCAAGCTCTACCACTCCGACCTGATCCAGCGCGCCCAGATTCTGCTCGCCTCCCTGACCGGCAACATCGGAAGAGCGGGTGGCGGATGGCGCTCGGGCGCCATGCTCAGACTCGAGGGCATGGGGCTGCTGAGTGCGCTCGACAGCGTGAGCATGCTCAATCTGCTGAAGCTGCGCGCCCAGGCCTACCTGGCGCCGGAATCGCTCAGGAAGAGCATGAGCCCGGGAGCCGTCTCCGGCACGATCTTCCACGCGGTACACGGTGGGCTCGGGGAGAAGCAGCTGGCTCCGGAGTACGGCGATCCGACGCTGCCGCGCCCCCCGCGAGCGTATCTCGACGAGGCCATCGCCAAGGGACACTTCGACACCGTCGTCCCACCCGGTGAGGAGCCGCCGGAGTTCGTGCTCAACATCGCCGGCAACTGCCTGCGGCACCTGCGCATGGGCGACCGTGTCCGCGACACCCTCTTCGCCAATGCCAGCTTCGTCGTCGACATCGGCATTCGCATGAGCGAGACGTCGCGCTACGCCGACGTCCTGCTGCCCGCGGCCGGCTGGTACGAGAAGACCAGTCTCAAGTACATGCCCGCCTTCGCCCCCTACATCCACCTCGGGGACAAGGCCGTGCCGCCGCTCGGAGAGACCAAGTCCGAGTGGGAGATCTTCTGGCTGCTCGCGAAGCACGTGACCGCCGAGGCGCGGCGCCGGGGAGTCGACGAGATCGCGGGCTTCCAGGGCAATCCGTGCGACATTTCCCGGCTCGAGGAGCGATTCACCGACGACGGGTACTGGGCGAAGAACGCGGAAGAGGATCTCGTGCGCACCACCTTGCGGCTCTCGAAGGCGAGCAAGGACGTGACCCTCGAGGACCTGCGTCGCGAAGGCGGAGCGATACGGGTCAAGTCGGCGGACGGTCCCGGTGTAGGGTCGGAGTACAGCGAGAACGAGCCGATCGTACCGCTGCGCAACCACACGGAGAAGAAGCAGCCCTGGACCACGCTCACCGGGCGCCAGCAGTTCTCCATCGACCACCCCTGGTTCCTCGAGGTGGGCGAGGCCCTGCCCGGCCACAAGGAGCCGCCGCTCGCAGGGGGAGACTTCCCGTTCACGCTGACCGGGGGCCACGCGCGCTGGAGCATCCACTCGATCTGGCGCGACCACGACATGATGCTCCGGCTGCAGCGCGGCGAGCCCATCGTCTACATGAACGACCGCGACGCACGACTGCGTGGGATCGAGGACCATGACCGCGTGCGCATTGCGAACGACCTGGGGAGCTTCATCTCACACGTCAAGACGACGTCGGCGATTCGGCCGTACCAGCTCCACATCCTGCACGCCTGGGAGCCGAATCAGTTCCAGGGAGGCCGCAGCCACCAGATGCTGGCCCCCAGCCCGATCAAGGTGACGCAGCTCGTCCGGGACTACGGGCAGCTGCGGCCGGGGTTCGCCACCTACGAGCCCAACGGTCTGGACCGCGACACCCGCGTGGACGTGCAGCGGCTCGAGGAGGGCTCGGCCTGATCGCCGGGGAGCGCGGTCCGTCGCCGTCGTCGCGCAGGGAAGGTACGCGGTTGCGGCCGGGTCCGAGGGACCCGGTCGGGAACCCGGCGCACGCCTTCGCCCCTGGCAGCGTTGTCAGACGTCGTCGGGAAACGGGTTCGGGTCGGCACTCAGGTCCGGGGGCCCCATGTAGAGCGCGTCGAAGCGGCGCCTCGCGAACACCCACTCGCCCCCTTCGCGCACGTAGCGGTCGTGGTAGACACCGACGTTGGAGCTGGCCGTCCCGTCGACGCGCTTCATGAACTCGCCCAGGTACCAGCGCCCGCCGCCCTCGTCGCCGGCGACCTCGATCGTTCCCGAGTACGGGAGTTGCACCACCCAGGAGAGGCCGCCCATGAGCTGCTGAAAGAGGGCGACGACCGCCTCGCGGCCCTTCGCCGGATTGCCCATCACGTTCCACTCGCCACCCTTCGACCAGGTGGCAGCCCATGCGTCGGTGTCGCGGCGGTTCACCGCGTCGGCGTAGCGCGCCACCAGGTTTCGAATCGAGAGCTCGTCCGTGATCGCCCGGGCCAGATCGGCCATGGAATCCTCCTGTCGCGAGTGCGTCGCAGCCGGGCCTCCAGCCTACCCGACGTCGCGCTCCGATGGGACCCGGCGCCCGCCCGGGCGCCTTGCAGGGGGCGGCGTCCGGCGGGAGAATGGCGGGGCGAGCGGGAGGCGGGGAGCATGATCATCATCGCGGGGACACTCGAGGTCGATCCGGAAGAGCGCGACGCCGCCCTCGAGGCGGGCAGGCCCCACGAGGAGGCGGCGCGCGCCCAGAAGGGCTGCATCGACTACGCTTGGACGGCCGACGGGCTGGTGCCGGGACGGATCCACGTCTTCGAGCGCTGGGAGAGCGAGGCGGATCTCGCCGCCCACCTCTCCGGCCCGGCCTATCGCGGGCAGCGGGACACCATCGGGAGCTACGGCCCCCGGTCCGCAGACATCTCGAAGTACCGGATCGACCTCTCCGAGCCGGTCTACGATCCGGAGGGAAGCCCGCGAGCCGACTTCTTCAGCGTGGAGGGATTCTCGGAGGAGCGCTACGAGGCGTATCTCGACTGGAAGACGGTCGACGCCGAGAGCCGAAGCGTCGTCGAGAGCGCGATCGAGGCGATGAACAGCGGCGACGTCCAGGCCTTCGCGGATCACTTCTCCGACGAAATGAAGTTCTGGATGAACGGAAGCCACATGTTCTCGGGCCCGATCGAGGGCAAGCAGGCCTTCCTCGACCTGGTCGGTCGCGTCGCGGCGGGCCTGGAGAAGATGATCACCCTCGAGGTGAAGAACTTCTTCAGCGCGGGCGAGTGGGTCGTCGCCGAGACGCTCGGCAACGCCACCGCGCTCGACGGCTCCCCCTACTGCAACACCTACTGCATGGTCTGGCGCGTGCGCGACGGGAAGGTCGTCGGGCTCAGGGAGTACAACGACTCGCATCTCGTCGTGGAGACGTTTGCGAAACCCTGAGGCGCGCGCTGCGCATCGGGACCCCGAACGGGCAAGTCACGACCGGTCAGCCTCATCGGCGTGGACGCGCGTGGTCGGGGTCCGGCTCCGTCGGCTCCTGCTGGTAGCAGACCGTGTCGTAGAAGTCCCTCAGCGCCGCGATCCGGCCATCCCGGATCTCGATCACTCCCGCGATGTGGGGCGTCATCAGGTCCCGACCTTCCGCATCCCAGTGGTGGTCTATCCGCTCCGTGAAGACGACGTCTCCGTTGCTGGCGATGTGGAGCACGTCCGCGCTGAACGAGGTCATGCCCTTCAAGATGGGGATGTGCTGGAGGAACCCGCCGTTCGCCATGTACTCGAACACGTCGGACTTCCCCTCCAGGGCGGGAAGACCACTGTTCGCCCAGACGAAATCATCCGTACACGAGGATTCGATCGTCTCCCCGAGCGTCCCGTCCTCCATGGCCTTCAAGAGCTCGAGCGCCAGTCTCTCTTTCTCGTTGCGCGCGATGCCGAGATCGACCATCGATCGCCTCCTCTCGAAGAAAGGGCCCAGGAGTCTGCGCGGTAGAGCGACAGCTCCACCGCGCTCTCCAGCCAGGCGACGACGTCGCCCGCTATCGCCAGTGTTCCTGAGGCAGGGGCATGGCACCCAGCTTCGTCTCGGCTGCGGCGAG
>CALDCK010000464.1 GCA_937937315.1 uncultured bacterium | reverse complement strand
CCCGGCAGCCAGAAGTGGAAGGGGACCTGCGCGCTCTTGGTGAGGATGCCGGGAAGGACGAGGGCCAGAGCCAGCGTCTGGACGCCCGTCGGCAGGTCGTGTGTCACCAGGGCGGAGAGGCTTCCCGTACCGGTCTCGAGGATCAGGTAGACGAAGCCCACCAGCATCGGCAGCGCGCCGCCGACGGTGACGACGAGCGCCTGCTGGCTCGCCGCGAAGGCGTCGTCGCGCTTGTCCGCGTCGGTGTTGATCAGAAAGAACGAGCAGAGGCCGGTGAGCTCCCAGAAGACGAAGAGCAGCAACAGCTCGTCGGCCAGCACCAGGCCGAGCATCGAGGCCTGGAAGATGCAGAGGACCGCGATCGCCCGGCGCCCTTTCGGGGTGGGACCGAAGTAGGCGCCGGCGACGTGGAGGACGAGGGCGCCGATACCGGCGACGAGCGCCGCCAGCGAGAGCGTGGCGACGTCGAGCCGCCAGGCCACGCGCACCGAAAGCGTCGGCGCGTACTCCCACGCGACGGCGACGCCCGCGCTCCCGCCCGACAGCAGCCAGCCGACCAGCGCGAGGGAACCCAGAGAGGCGGCGACGCCGAGCGTTCGCCCCGTGTTCGCGAGTCGCGGAGCGGCGAGCAACAGGGCGCCGACCAGCGCCGGCGCCGCGACGGCGCCGGTCGAGATCCAGACCTCTGCGCTGGTCACGCTGTGGGGAACTCCGTGATTGCCTCGCGAGTGGCGGGGAGGTAGGGATTCGGACGGGACGCCCGCTTCACTACGTAACCGGCGCTATTCGGCGCCGCCGCGATCGCGCCGAGCTCAGTCTTTTCGTCGTCGAAGGTCACGGTTCACCGTGTGGGCGTTGATATCGGTGTGGACGGACTCAAGGGTCGCCTCAGAGGTCCCGCCTCAGCCGACGCCGGGCGTCCGGAGGATGTAGGTCACGGACTCCGCATGGGCGGAGCCGGCCGCCAGCAGGAGCGCCCGCGTGGCGACAGTGTCGGATGCTGCGAATCATGGAGCGCCCTCCTCGATCAACGCCGGGAGCCTAGAGAGAACCTGTCGAGAAGCCAACGTGAGCCGGAACCGCCCTCCCCGAGGCTGGGCCCGTCGCGCGCGCCCGGTCCGAGCCGCCCCGCTCCGATCACCGATAGGCGCGGATCGCGAGCAACTCGAGCCGGAAGTCGCCCGCCTGGGCGTCGGAGACGAGCAGGCCCAGCTGCTGGATCCGACTCCGATCGAGGGGGTCGGTGTGCGGGACCCGCCGTCCCCGAAGTCGCGGCTCGAAGCTCGAGAAGGGCAGACGCAGCGTCCGGACCTCCCCGGCCTGCGTCTCGAAGACCGCCTGATGGCGAACGCCGTCCGCGCGGACGTCGTCGCGCACGTGGAGCTTGTAGGGGCGTCCGTCGCCCCGCACGACGAGCTCGATGCCGCTGAACGCGTGGAGATCCGTTGGAAGCAGGTTCGTCCGCATCGAGGCGAAGCCGCCGCCGCGGTCGAGGCTCAGGGTGCCCGAGAAGACCAGGGCCTTGCCCTCGACGGCCACGCGACTGTTCGAGCGTCCGCCCATGACGACGTCGTTCACCACGTAGAAGGCGCCCTCGGCTCCAGGGCTCGCCGGATCGAACAGGTCCACGATGGCCGACTCCTCAGCGCTTCGATTCCGAAGCGAGACCGCCACGAGGCAGGCTCTCGCCAGGCCTCTCACGAGCGGGGCTTGTCTCCGCCCACTGTCTCCGGAACGGGCTCGGGCTCCGGGGAAACCCCGGACGGGCTCTCCTCCTCGCAGGCCCTCCTCGTCACCTCGTGCCGGTAGTCGAACATCCGATCGAGCTGCCGGCTGGCGAAGCCGCCCCCGAAGATGCGCCCGAGGAGGCCGAGCGGGAGCTCGTACTCGATGTCGTCGGTGAGCACGCATCGATCCGGTCCTTCCGGGCTGACGATGTGCTTGTGGAGCCAGCTCGCGAAGGGGCCCTTCAGCATGCGATCCGCAAACATCTTGCCGGGCTCGTAGGCGACGTGCTCGGCGACGAGCGTCTGCCAGAATGGTCCGAGCCCGACCCTCAGCTCCACCCGCGTCCCGACCTCGAGCGAGGTCGGGGGCTGGACGATCTCCGTCTTCTGCCACGGCGGCTGGAGCCGCTCGAAGGCATCGGGGGCCTCGTGGAACGCGAAGACCCGCTCCGCGCTCGCCTCGATGACGCTCTCCTTCACGAATCGCACGTCTGTCCCCTGCTCTCGAAGAGAATAGGCCGCTTCGTCGTCTTCTCTTCTCACTCGGCCGGCCACCGTTGGGGCACGCGCTTCACCTTCGCCACGTCGTAGCCGAGGCTTGCTGCGTAGCCCAGCATCCGCTGATACTCGGCTTCGCTCATTTGCGGATCTCGAGACATGATCCAGACATTGTTCCGGTTGGGTACGCCGATGATGGTGTTCTGGTACTCCTCGTCGAGGTAGATGACGAGGTAAGCCGCCTTGAAGGGCCACAGGAACTGCATGCGCCATTCGGCATTGGTTTCATGGTCGTGCACCCATCCCTTCGGTGTAAAGCGCTTCTCCGGCCCGTCGAAACCGCCATCGCGAAAGGTGTAGGTGGTCTCGATGACCCCCTCGTCGGTGAGCCGGTAGCTTTCCACGCCATTGTGGGCAGCCTCCTCGCTGAAGAA
>CALDCK010000463.1 GCA_937937315.1 uncultured bacterium | reverse complement strand
CCGGTGGGAGAGTAGCTCGACGGTGGGACTCTCTCGAAACAGCGCCGATCCCTATATGGGATCGGCGCTGTTGTCGTTTGCGCGTGCTTGGGCGTATCCGAGCGTTCTCCTCTGGGGTTGCGGGCCGGGACCCTCCGCTGGCGTCGGAAGTCTGTGTCCAGGGCGGACGCACCCCTCAAGAGGCCGCTCCGGGAGGCCGATTTCAGGGCGGGGAGGATCGCCATCATGCGCGCTCGTCGGCTCGCTCTCGCTCTCGTCCTGGTCGTCGCGACGTCCGCCTGTGCCGGGCGCGACTGGCGCGCCGCACGTTCCGAAGACACTGCGGGGGCCTATCACCGCTTCCTGCGAGAGCACCCGGATTCGGAGCTCGCGCCGCAGGCGAAGGCGCATCTCGCCTTCGTGAGAGTCCGGAGCAAGCCCTCGCTCCAGGGCTTCGAGCGGTTCGAGGAGGACTTCCCCGGGAGTTCCCTGGTCGAGGAGCTGCGCCCCCACGTCGAGGAGGTCTTCTTCCGCCGAGCACGTACGCGCGGCTCCGCTCGTGCCTACCGGGAGTTTCTAGAGGAGTTCCCGGACGGGCAGCACGCGGCTCGGGCTCGCGGCAATCTCGAGTACCTAGAGGCGTCGGGCTTCGAGGGAGACCTCGCGCGTCTCGCCAACTTCGCGGCTCGCCACCCCCAGAGCGACTTTGCGCCCGAGGCAGAGCGTTCCGTCGCCGGGGCAGCGCTCCGCGAGCAGACCGCGTTTCGCAGCGTGGCCCTGGTGGTGGACGTACCCGATTCGATTCCGGGCGCCGATCGCCTGCGCCGTCTCTTCGCGGAGCGGGCCAGGCAGATCTACCGTCGGGCGGGAATGGCGCTCGTTCCCGCCGATGGAGAGGCGGGGGCGACCCTCACGATCGCGCACCGGGAGAAGCAGCTTCGCTCGAGTCTCGAGGGAGGGACCATGACCCAGCCCTCGGTCCTCGCCGAGACCCAGGTCAGCCTGACGGTTCCGAGTCGGGAGACGCCGGTCTTTCGCGACACGCTCGCGTTCCGCATTCCGGTCACCGAACTCGGTGCGGGTGAATCCGCACTCTTCCATCCCCGGGCCTGGGCGGTCTATTGGTCGAACGACTTCTTCGCGCCGGTCGCGAGCTGGGACACACGCGCTGCCGCGCGACAGCCGAAGACCTTCGCCGAGGCGCCCGTTGCGGTGGAGCCGATGGGCACCCGCGCCGCAGTGCTCTTCGGGAACGGGGATCTCCAGATCGCCGACCTCAGCGATCCGGCGAGCCCGCAGATCCTGGGCGAGTACCGCCGACCGCGGGACCTGTCCACGTTCGAGGGCGTCGTGTCCCTGCCTCAGGGGCTCGGCATCTTCGGTGTGGACGGGATCGAGATCGTCGGATTCGAGGGCGGCTCGCTCAAGCTGTCGCGCAGCTACCCGCGCGATCAGGTGGGCTCGATCGTCGGGCTCGTCGCTCTGGGTGAAGGGATCGTCGCGGCGGGTAACCGCGGACTGCTCTGGCTCGGCGACGACGGCTCCGTCCGGAATCTCGTGCCGCGCGAGATCCTCGGCCTCGACCGCCGCGGTGACCGGCTGCTCTTCACCGATGGAACTTCGCTCTTCGTCTCGTCCCTGCCGGTGCTACAGGGCGGGCGGGTAGAGGGCGAGCTTCGGCTCGGTCGCGGGTTCCGCCCGGGCGTGGTTCGCGCGAATGGCGCCGCCGCCGTGGTGATCGGTGAGCCGGGTCTGGTACAGGTCGACGTGTCCGCGCCCTCGAAGCCTCGGGTCGTCTCCCGCATGGACCGATCGGAGGTGGGCGAGATCCGCGATGCCACGGTCGTCTCGGGTCGCATCTTCGTGGTGGGGCCGCGCGGGCTACAGGTGTCGGATTCGACCGGTGAGCGCGTGTTGGATTCGGTCGACGTCGAGGCTCGGGATCGGCTCGGCGCGTCCGGGCGTCATCTGGTCCTGATCGGGGACGGACGCCTCCAGGTGGTGGATGCGACGCCCTTCGCGGCGACCCGACCCGCTTCACCGGCTCGCTGAGCGCGACGGCTCAGTCTTCGACGAGGCTCTGGCTCGTCACGTCGTCTCGGACGACGAGAACCTCGGGCCCGCCCGAGTAGAGCGGCAGGCGGTGGCCACGCCAGGTGTGGGGCGAGGTCGAATCGAACCAGACCGAGAGCCTCGGGGCCATCGATCGGGCGATTATCGAGGCGACGCCGAAGTCGGGGCCGTAACGGATCTCGATCGGCCCCCCGCTCCCGGCCTCGCCGCCCTGGAGCCAGGCTTCGAAGTCCATGAGCCGGGCGTCGGGTCGGCAGAGGAAGAGCTGGAACTCGAGCGACCGGGTCTCGCCGCGGACCAGCGGCAGGAAGAAGAGGTTCAGGGGCACGTTCACCACCCGGTCCTCGTCGGGCAGGGCGACCTCCGAGATGGTCCTCCCACTCCCGTCCCGGCAGCGAGCGACACCGGCCAGATGATCGACTGTGAGGACGCCCATCGCGCGGCCATTCTCGTCGAGGGAGCGCGACTCCTGGGCGACGAGGCGGAGCGACTCGCCGGGGACGACGGGCGCGAGCTCGGCGGTGGCGACGGTCCGCGCTCCGTCGTGCTGGCCGGAATCCGTCTGCAGTCGCACGTGGCCCGAGGGCAGCTCCTCGATGGAGAGCTTGGCCCGTCCGATGCGGGCTCCTGCATCGTCGTAGGTGGCGGCGGGAAGCGGCCCGAACTGCCTCGGATAGGCCAGCAGGAAGAGCGACTCGGCGTTCGCCGGCGCGACTGCGCCGATCAGGGGCAGGACGAGGAGGATCGGAGCGAGAGCGCGCAGCAGGGTCGATCGGAGCACGGCCGGCAGCTTAGCGAAGATCCGGACCCCGGGGCGTCTCCCCACAGGGTGCTGGGCATCTCGACCGGGGCTCAGCCGCCGTCTGTAAAGTGGGGTCGGCGCTTCTCGAGGAAGGACCGGAGACCCTCCTGGGCGTCCGGGGTCTGGGAGGCGCCGGCCATGACCTCGGTCGCATAGGCGTAGGCCTCGGGCGTGGTCAGGTCGATCTGGTGATAGACCGCCCGCTTTCCGATGGCCTTCGAGGCGGTGCTCCCGCGGGTCGCCCGGCGTAGCAGGGCGCGGGTCTCTTCGGCGACGGACTCGTTGGGAACGACCCGGTTGACGAGACCCCAGGCCTCCGCCGTCGGGGCGTCGATGGGGTCGCCGGTCAGGAGCATCTCGACGGCGTGCTTGCGGCCCACCGCCCGCGCCAGGGCGACGCCCGGAGTCGTGCAGAACCATCCGCCCCGCCCGCCGGGCACGGCGAAGCGCGACGACGCACCCGCTACTGCGAGGTCGCAGGTGGCGACGAGCTGGCATCCCGCCGCCGTGGCGAGTCCCTCGACCTGGGCGATCACCGGCTGCGGGAGCGTCTGGATCGTGCTCATCACCTGGGCACAGACGTCGAGCAGCTGCCTCATGGCCTCGATGTCGCGACCGTCCATGTCCGAGAAGTCGTGCCCGGCGGAGAACACCGGCCCCCGGGCCGCCAGGATCACGCCGCGGGCGTCGCTGCGCCCGGCTCCTTCGAACGCCTCGAGCAGCTCACGCAGGTGGGCCTCGGAGAGCGCATTGCGCTTCTCGGGCCGCGCCATCGTGATGACGGCGAGAGCGTCTTCGCGGCTGGTCTCGATGTACTCGTAACCCATGCGGTGCTCCTTCAGGGATGACGTTCGAGCAGGTGGATGGCGAGGTCGCGGCGATCCGCCTCGGGCAGGTCGACGGTCGGCATGGGAGGCGTCGGCGTGGCGAGGTAGCGGGTGAGCCCGTCGAGCGTGTAGCGCAGGCGCAGCCCCCGGATCGGGACCACGACGGTCCCCTCCGGCGCTCCGTCGGCGTCGTGGCAGCCGGCGCACCGTCCGGTCTCGTAGAGGGCGCGGCCCCGAGCGCTCGCAGCGGGGTCGTGATCGATGGTGTCACCCGGCGGCGACGGGAGCGGGGTGGTGGCTCGGGCGCCCGCGCCTGGCGCCTCTCCCCGGCCGATCCGGTAGATCGCGCCGGCGTAGTCGTCGGAGACGTAGATCGCGCCGTCGGGGCCTTCTGCCACATCGACGGGTCGGCCGATGACGTCCTCGTCCCGTTCGAAGCCGGTGGCGAAGTCGCGCTCGAGGATGCGGCCGTCGGGCTGCCAGTGCAGGGACACGATCCGATAGCCGTCCTTGCGGGTGCGATTCCACGAGCCGTGGAGCGCTACCAGTGCGGCGCCCCGGTAGGCCTTCGGCAGCTGCGGGTCGCGCAGAAACGTGATCCCCAGCGGTGCGTTGTGGGCACGAAAGGCGTGGCTCGGCGGGATCGAGGCCCGAGCCGCCTCCTCGTGCCCGGGGCCCAGGTCCGGGTCGAGCTCGCGGTTGCCGTTGGCGTGGGGCCAGCCGTAGAAGCCGCCGCGCTCGATGCGGTTCAGCTCGCAGGGCGGGAAGTCGTCGCCGAGCAGATCGCGGCCGTTGTCCGTGGCGTAGAGCGCGCCGGTTTCCGGCTGCCAGTCGAAGCCGACGGCGTTGCGCAGGCCCGTGGCAAAGATCTCCAGATCGCTTCCATCCGGGCGGGCGCGCAGGATCGCGGCCCGGCGCGGGTCCGACTCTTCGCAGACGTTGCAGCTCGAGCCGATCGAGACGTACATCCAGCCGTCGGGCCCGAAGCGCAGGGTGCGGGTGTAGTGGTTGCCGCCGCCGGGCAGGCCCTCGAGGATGGGCTGGTAGTTCCCTTCCAGTGCCCCCGAGGCGGAGTCGAAGCGCACGCGGCCGACGCCGTCGGTCTCCGCGACGTAGAGCCATCCCTCCCGGAGATCGAGGCCGTGGGGCTGGTTCAGGCCCTCGAGGAGCGTGCGCTTCTCATCGGCGGCGCCGTCTCCATCCCGGTCCCGGGCGAGCAAGAACACCCGCCCGTCGCGCGGAGAGCTCACGAGCAGATCTCCGGCGGGTGTCGGGCGCAGCATGCGTGGGTTGGCGATTCCCTCGGCGAAGAGCCCGATCGAGTAGCCCCGGGGTACCTGAAGGCGGTCCCAGGCCTCGCCCGAGGGCGCCTCGGTACCGACACCGAAGAGGAGGTGGAGGAGGGGCGCGTTCACGGCATAGCGCTCGGGCAGGAGCCAGCCGCAGGAGGCTGCGCCCAGGCCAGCCAGGGCCACCAGACCGAGGCCGATGCGGAGGGAGCGCGGCATCCCACGGACTATCCTGGGGCGGAGCAATCCCCGCCAGCCGGGGAAGCGTCGTGTTCCCCCAGGGGAGCCCTTGACGAGAGCGGGCGTCTGGCGCACTCCTATGCCTCTTTTCTGGGAGGGCCGCGCGTCATGCCTCGGCGGATTCGAATTGGAGACCTGGTGCAGGTGACGGCTGGTGCCGATCGCGGGCGCCAGGGCAAGGTCATTGCGATCGACGCCGCGCGCGGCCGGGTTCGGGTCGAGAACGTGCGGATGCAGAAGCACCACGTGAAGCCCGGACGCAAGATCGCGCGGTCCGGCGGGATCATCGAGCAGGAGGGGTTCGTCGACGCCTCCAATGTGATGCTCGTGGATCCGGATTCGGGGAAGCCGAGCCGGACCGGTGTGTCCACGGACGACAAGGGCCGGCGCGTTCGCGTCTTCCGCAAGAGCGGTCAGCCGGTTCCTGCGCCGGCCGGAAAGTAGGGGAGATCCCAGGTGGCGAAGAAGGGCAAGCGAGAGAAGATCAAGCTCGAGTCGTCGGCGGGTACCGGTCACTTCTACACGACCGCGAAGAACAAGCAGAACACGCCCGGCAAGATCGAGCTCAAGAAGTACGATCCGGTCGTTCGCAAGCACGTCGTCTACAAGGAAACGAAGCTCAAGTAGCGCGACGTCGAGAGCCGCGGTTATCTTCCCGCGGCGATTCGCCGCCGCTCTCGCGGTCGCGGACTCGAGAGGCCTGCGCGATCCGGGCCGACAACTTCGATCCAGAAACTTCCGAGGGAAGGAAAGCCGAATGGCCTGGGTGATTACGAGACTCTGCCGGGATTGTGTGGATCAGGCGTGCGTCGAGGTCTGTCCCGTGGATTGCATCTACGCCTACGACGGCGACGATGCGGCGACCTTCCCGAATCAGCTCTACATCGATCCCGAAGAGTGCATCAACTGCGGCGTCTGCGAGCCCGAGTGCCCGTGGGAGGCCATCTTCGAGGACGAGCAGGTTCCGGAGGTCTTCCAGGACGATATCGGGTTGAATGCGAAGATCATCGACGGGAAGGACACCTTCTCGGTGCCCGAGGTCGAGGAGAAGCCGAAGCCCGCTCCCGAGCAGATCGAGGAGAACAAGGCGAAGTGGGGCTACTCCGCGTAGCCGTCTCTCAGGCGAAGGCCTTCGCCATCACTTCGACGGGAGCGGTCTGGCCGGTCCAGGCCTCGAGCTGGGCGACCGCCTGATAGACCAGCATCCACTTCCCGGACACGACGCGCGCGCCTCGCGCCTCGGCGTCGCGAAGCAGTCGGGTGCGCTCGGGCTCGTACACCGCGTCGAGGACGACGCCCCCCTCGCCCAGGTGCTCCGCATCGATGGGTGAGACGTCCTCGCCGAGCCCCACCGAGGTGGTGTTGACGAGTACGTCGTAGGGCAGATCCCTCAGCTCCTCGAGCCCGCCCGCACCGTCGGCGCCCAGGTCGTTGGCGAGGGCCCGGGCCTTCTCTGCGGTGCGGTTCAGTACCTGGACCCGGGCTCCACGAGCGCAGAGCCCATAGATGACGGCGCGGGCGGTGCCGCCGGCTCCCAGGACGACGGCCTGCTTGCCCTCGAGGCGTGTCTCGCGTTCGAGCGCGCCCACGGCCCCGAGCCAGTCCGTGTTGCTCCCCACCAGGGCGCCGTCTCGCCGGAGCACCGTATTCACGGCGCCGATGCGTCGCGCCGTCGCGTCCACCTCGTCGAGGTGGCCGAGGATCGCCTCCTTGTGGGGCAGGGAGACCGAGAGCTGACGGATTCCCAACCCGCGCATCCCGGCGACGGCGTCGCCCAGCTCCGCCGGACGCACGTCGAAGGCGAGATAGATCGCGTCGATCGAGAGCGCTGCGTAGGCGGCGTTGTGCATGGCCGGCGACCGGGTGTGCCCCGCCGGGTGGAGCGCGATGCCGCAGAGCGCCGTCTCCGCCGAGATGTGCAAGTCTTCCCCCCGTCCCCTGCGCCAGATCGGTCGAAGGCTATCCGATCGCGGCCGCTCCACCTACACTGCACCTCCTCACGAAGGAGGTGTAATCGATGGACGATCCGGGACCCCGCGTCGGGATCCTCATGGGCAGCGCGAACGATTGGGAGGCGATGCAGGCGGCGGAGAAGGCGCTGGCCGAGCTGGGGGTCGCGAGTGATGCCCGGGTGATCTCCGCCCACCGCACTCCCGAACGCCTGACCCGCTTCCTGCGCGAAGCCGAGGAAGGGACCATCGAGGTGATCATCGCCGGGGCGGGTATGTCGGCGCACCTCGCGGGGGTGACCGCGGCCCACACACTGCTTCCGGTGCTCGGGGTTCCCCTCGCGGCGGGCGACCTGCGGGGCTTCGATGCCCTGCTCTCAACGGTGCAGATGCCAGGTGGTATTCCCGTGGCGACCTTCGGCATCGGCAAGGCCGGGGCGAAGAACGCGGGTCTCTTCGCAGCGGCCATTCTGGCCCTGGGCGATTCGGCCCTGCGAGAGCGACTGGCGAAGTACCGCGAGGCCCAGTCCGCCGCCGTGCCCGAGCGCCCCTAGCCCCAGGAGGGCGACCCTACTCGCGGGAGCGGGCGAGGGCTGCCTTCAGGTCGTTCCAGACGTTGCGCCGGTTCTCCGGAGAGTACTGGCGCAGGACGTAGGCCGGATGCAGCGTCGGCATCAGCGGGATCCCCCGGTACTCGTGCCAGTTGCCCCGGATGCGGGTGATCGCGACGTCTCGTCCGAGGAGCAGACTCGTGGCGGGCTTGCCGAGGGCCACGATCGCCCGGGGACGCACAGCGTCGATCTGTCCGTCGAGGAAGCTGCGACAGGTGGCGGCCTCGTCGGCCAGCGGCGTCCGGTTCTCGGGAGGGCGACACTTGACGATGTTGCAGATGTAGACCTCGCTGCGCGAGATCCCGAGGCCCTTCTCGATCATCGACGTGAGCAGCTCGCCGGCTCGACCGACGAAGGGCAGCCCTCGGCGGTCCTCTTCGGCGCCGGGCCCCTCACCGACGAAGAGGAGGTCGGCGTCGGGGTTGCCGTCGCCGAAGACGATCTGGGTGCGCGCCTCGGAGAGCCGGCAGCGGGTGCACTCGCCGAGCGCCTCCCGCACCGATTCGAGGCTGGGCGTAGCGCCGGGCTCGCCGGTCGTCGCCTCGAGCCCCGCCTGAGCCGGCTCCGCGGCCGGGAGGAGGGGCACGGGTTCGACGGGTGCATCTGCCGTCGGCTGCGGCTCCCGGGGAGCGGATGCAACCGCAGGCGTCCTGTCGATCTCGGGAGTGGCCTCGACCCCCTCCTCGTGGACCTCCCGGAGCCAGCCCCGCGCCGCGGCCAGGACCGCTCGCGCCTCGGCCGCTAGCGCGCGGTCCACGGCTCCACCGTGTCGGTCGAGTTGCGATCCGCCCAGTCGAAGGCACGGGCCAGCTGGCGGGGCATCGTCTCGGAGTGCCCCTCGCGTCGTGTCGTGCTCTGGCTGCCGTCGAGCGGCTTGCCGGTCCCGGCCTCGATCGTGCCGTGCCGGATCTTCTCGATCTTCTCCAGCACCTCGAACTCGAATCCCGGATCGTTCGCGTCGTCGTGACAGCCGCCGCAGATCTGGAGGATGACGCAGGAGTCGCACTTGTCTCCGAGGGACACGATCGTCCCCAGCCGGGTCGCTCCCTCTGCGACGTGCTCGCCGCCGGGACCGTGGCAGGACTCGCATCCGACCCGGGCGAGGTCCTCGTGGCTCGCGACGTCGGCGCCGGCGGGGAAGCCCCCGTCCTTGCCGAAGCCGGTGGTGTGACAGCGCAGGCAGTCGGCGTCGGCCTGCTTGCCCTTGCCCGCCAGGGTCGTCACCGCGGACGCGTGGGGGCCTGCAGCCCACGTGTCGTACTCGGCCTGGTGACAGCTCTGGCAGGCCTCGGAGCCGACGTGGGCCGCCTTGCTCGGCAGCAGATCCGCGCGCACCGCGCCGCGCGCCTCGAGGATCTTCTGACGCTCGTCCGCCGGCAGAGCCAGGATCTCCGCGTTCTTCACGTGGGAGATCCGCTCTGAGAAGGTCGGGTAGTCGAAGCCCAGCGAGTGCTTCGTGTCGTGGCATTTCACGCAGGCCGGGCTGTAGTCGCCCTTCTGGACGAATTGGGGCGACAGGTGAGGGCCGCCGCGTCCGTGGCAGGTCTCGCAGCCCACGTCCTCGAGCTCGGCAGGGCGCGCGCCGATCTCGTACCCGCCCTTCTCTCCGAAGCCGACGACGTGACAGCTCACGCATTCGGGGTCCGAGTCCGCGCCGTGCTTGACGAGGGTGCGGAAGGCCGTGGCGTGCTGGGTGAGCATCCAGGTCTGCTGCTCCTTCTCGTGGCAGACGCCGCAGACCTCGCTCCCACTGAATCCCTTCGGGCGCAGCAGCATGGGCACCGGGGCGCCGCTGAGCTTCGCGATGCGCATGCGCAGCAGGGGGCCTTCCGTCTCGGGCACCCAGCCCTGGGACCGGTGGGCGATGCGACCTTCGGCGTCGATCAACACGATGTCCGGGACGCCGGCGAACACCCCGTAGTCTGCGCGGATGCTGCCGTCGTCGTCGAAGGCGACGGGGAAGAAGTCGAGGTCGAGGGTGCGCATCGATTCGCGGACGGCGTAGGTCTTTCCCGTGACCTCGATTCCGATGAGGGACGGCCGTTTGCCCTCCGGTGCAGCGTCGAGCACTTCCCGCATGAACTCGAGGAACTCGTGGCAGTGCGGGCAGGTGTGGAGGAAGAAGACCAG
>CALDCK010000462.1 GCA_937937315.1 uncultured bacterium | reverse complement strand
CGTACACGTGAGCCCGGACTCGCCGGCCGAGCGCGGTGGGCTCCAGCCCGGCGACCTGATCCTCACCGTGGACGGCGGCTCGGTGGGCAGCTTCGCCTCCTTCGCCAACACGGTGCGCACCAGTCACGGGCGATCCCTGGCGTTGACCTTCGCGCGCTCCGGGGTCGTGCACCACGTCGCGATGCAGCCCGAGCTGATCGCCATGGATACGGGGCTCGGCATCGAGGAGGAGCGCTACCTGGTCGGCATCCAGGCCCACGCATCGAACCTGATGGGCGCCGTGGCGATCGATCGCGAGCGCAACCCGCTGGTGTCGTTCCCGCGCGCGGTGGCGATGACGGTGAGCGTGACCCGGACCTTCCTGAAGGGGCTGGGGAAGATCGTTACCGGCGAGGTCCCGAGGAACCAGCTGGCCGGGCCGATCGGCATCGCGGAGATCGCCGGTCGCGCCATGGAGCGGGGCTGGGAGACCTATCTCTCGATCCTGGTGCTGATCAGCATCAACCTGGGGATCCTGAACCTCCTGCCCATTCCGATCCTGGACGGCGGGCAGGCCGTGATCTTCACCGTCGAGGCGATCCGGCGGGCTCCCCTGTCGCTGCGCACCCGGGAGATCTTCCAGCAGGTGGGCTTCACGATGCTGATGCTTCTTATGGGTCTCGCCTTCTGGAACGATCTCGCCCGACACTGGACGGAGCTGCTCGACTGGCTGAGCAGCAATGTCGGCTCCTGATCCGCCGCTGCTGCTCGCGATCGAGACCGCGACCGCTCTCACCAGTGCGGCGCTCGTAAGGGGCGAGGCGCTGATCGACGAGGAGGTCGCGGACCCCGACGCCCCGGCGGCAGCGTGTCTCCTGCCGGCCGTGGACACCCTTCTCTCGCGCAACCGGATTGGTCTGGAGGAGGTGGAGGGATTCGCCCTGTCGGTGGGTCCGGGCTCGTTCACGGGCCTTCGCATCGGCGTCGCCACGGTGAAGGGGCTCGCTTTCGGCCTCGAGCTGCCTGTGCTGGCCGTTCCCACGCTGGAGGCGCTGGCCTACGGAGCCGGGTCCGGGGAGGAGGCCGTCGTGGCGACCCTCGACGCCCGCCGCGGCGAGCTCTACGCCGCGGGCTACGGGCCCGGGGAGGGCGTCCCCTCGCAGATCGTCGCCGAGGGGCTCTACGCGCCGCTCGAGCTGCTGGCCCTGCTCCCTCCGCGCTGTCGCATCGTGGGGGAGGCCGCCGCCGTGGCGGGCAGCGTGCTCCGCGAACGGCTCCGACCGACCCAGCTGCTCGAGGACGAGCCCTCCAGGGCGCCTCGGGCGCGGGACGTCGGGATGCTCGGCGCACGGCGACTGGCAAGGGGACAGGCGACTCGCGCTGCGGACCTGGTGCCGCGCTACGTGCGGCGTGCCGAGGCCGAGGCCCGGCGGCTGGGCGACCCGATCGAGGGGCCCGCGGGCGCGCTTTGACATGCCCGTAATCGTTGCGTAATCTCGATCGACGCCCGCCTGCGCGGCTCGCGCCGGGCCCGGTGCTGCGCGCCCTCACCCCGGGGGCGATCCGAACGGAGTTGCCTTTTCGCGCGCCCCCTTCGACGCCTCCACGCGCGACCGCACCGAACCCACCAAGCCCGAGGAACCGAGACCACCGATGGCACTCAAGATCTACTACGACAAGGACGCCGACCTGGGTCGGCTCGAAGCCAAGACCGTGGCCGTGCTCGGCTACGGAAGTCAGGGCCATGCACACGCCCAGAACTTGAAGAGCTCGGGAGTCGACGTGGTCGTGGGCCTGCGCAAGGAGTCGCCGTCCTGGGCGAAGGCCGAGGCGGCGGGCCTTCGGGTGCTGACGCCGGCCGAGGCCTCGCGCGAGGCCGACGTGGTGATGATGACCCTGCCCGACGAGACGACGGCGGACATCTACCGCGAGCACGTGGAGCCGAACCTGAGCGACGGCAACTACCTGGCCGTGGCCCACGGATTCAACATCCACTTCGAAGTGATCACGCCGCCGGAAGGCGTGAACGTGTTCATGGTGGCGCCGAAGGGCCCCGGCCATACGGTGCGGGCGCACTACGAAGAGGGGCGAGGCGTGCCCTCCCTGGTCGCGGTCCACCAGGATCCCAGCGGCGACACGCTCGAGATCGCCCTGGCCTACGCGAAGGGGATCGGCGCCGGACGCGCCGGGATCATCGAGACGAACTTCCGCGAGGAGACCGAGACGGATCTCTTCGGCGAGCAGGCGGTGCTCTGCGGAGGCCTCACCTCGCTGATGGCCGCGGGCTACGAGACCCTGGTCGATGCGGGCTACGCCCCGGAGATGGCGTACTTCGAGACGATCCACGAGGTGAAGCTGATCGTGGACCTGATCTACGAGGATGGCATCGCCAACATGCGGTACTCGGTCTCGAACACGGCCGAGTACGGCGATCTCACCCGCGGTCCGCGGGTCATCGACGAAGGCGTTCGGGCGCGGATGCGCGAGATCCTCGAGGAGATCCAGGCGGGTGTCTTCGCGAAGGAGTTCATCCTGGAGAACCGGGCCGGTTCGATTCAGTTCTCGGCGCTGCGCAAGCGCGGCAAGGCCCATCCGATGGAGGAGGTCGGCGCGCGCCTGCGCTCGCTGATGCCCTGGCTCAAGGAGAAACGGCTGGTCGACCGCACCAAGAACTGATGCCCAACGACGAAGACATCGCGCGTCCCAACGCGGAAGACGCCGAACGCTCGGGAGCCGTAGGGAGCCGGCCGCGCCGTCGCCGCCGTCGCCGGCAGGCCGGGGAGCCCGTGCGAGGGCTCTACCTGCTGCCCCACATCATCACCACGGCAAACCTCTTCTTCGGCTTCTTCGCCATCGTGCAGGCCTTCGCGGGCAAGCCCGACCTGGCCGCCGGGGGGATCGTGGTGGCCGGCATCTGCGACGCCATCGACGGTCGCGTCGCCCGGCTCGCCCGCTCGACCAGCCGCTTCGGCGTCGAGTACGACTCGATCGCCGACACCGTCTCCTTCGGCGTCGCCCCGGCCATGCTCGCGTTCAGCGCGGGGAACCTCCAGGTGCTCGGGCGGCCGGGCTGGGTGATGGCTTTCCTCTTCACGGCGTGCGCAGCCCTGCGCCTTGCGCGCTTCAACGTCTCGCCCGGGCGCTACAAGGGACGCTTCGAGGGCATGCCGAGCCCCGCCGCCGCGGGCTGCGTCGCCTCGACCCAGTGGTTCGTCTCGTTCCTGCGCGATAACGGCGTAATGTTCCAGGTCCCGGAGTTCGCCGTGGCGGTGTGCGTCGCGGTGCTGGGCCTGCTGATGGTGAGCCCCATCCCGTATCGCAGCGGCAAGGAGCTCGACCTGCGCCACTCCTATGGGACCCTGGTGCTGGTGGTGATCGCCCTGGCGCTGATCGTCCAGGAGCCCAGTGTCACGCTCTTCGTGATCGGCGTGGTGTACGCGTTCTCCGGCCCGGTCGAGTGGGTCTATCGACGGGTGACCGGTGCGACCCTGGAGGAGGCCATCCCTCCTGCGCCGCTCTCCGAGGAGCCCCCCCGAGGATGACGTCATGAGCAAGGACCGCGTTCTCGTCTTCGACACCACTCTGCGCGACGGGGAGCAGTCTCCCGGCTGCAGCATGAACCTGACCGAGAAGCTCACGATCGCCCGCCAGCTCGAGCGACTGGGGGTGGACGTGATCGAGGCGGGCTTCCCGATCGCCAGCGAGGGCGACTTCGAGTCGGTGCAGGCGATCGCGCAGCAGGTTCGCGGCGCGCGAATCTGCGGTCTGGCCCGGACCGGGGAAGAAGACGTGGCGCGTGCCCTCGAGGCCCTCGACGGCGCCGAGATGCCGCGTGTGCACACCTTCATCGCGACCAGCGACATCCATCTGGAGCACAAGCTTCGGATGACCCGGGAGCAGGTGCTCGAGGAGGTGGACCGGGCGGTGCGGCAGGCCCGCGCCCACTGCGACGACGTCGAGTTCTCCGCCGAAGATGCGACGCGCTCGGACTGGGACTACCTCGTCCAGGTCTTCGAGACCGCGATCCGCGCCGGAGCGACGACCCTGAACGTGCCCGACACGGTGGGATACACCCAGCCCGAAGAGTACGCGACGCTGATCCGCCACCTGCGCGAGCACGTAGACGGCGCCGACCGCGCTGTCTTCTCCGTGCACTGCCACAACGACCTGGGCCTCGCCGTGGCGAACAGCCTGGCGGCGGTGCTCGCGGGTGCGCGCCAGGTGGAGTGCACGCTGAACGGAATTGGTGAGCGCGCCGGCAACACCTCCATGGAGGAGGTGGTGATGACGATCCAGACGCGCCCCGACGTCTACAGCGAGGTCGAGACCGGGATCGTCACGACCGAGATCTACCCGGCGAGCCGGCTGCTGGCTTCGACCATCGGGGTCCCGGTGCAGCCGAACAAGGCGATCGTCGGGGAGAACGCCTTCGCCCACGAGGCTGGGATCCACCAGGACGGTGTGCTCAAGGCGCCGATCACCTACGAGATCATGACGCCCCAGTCCATCGGGCGGTCCTCGAACGAGCTGGTGCTCGGGAAGCACTCCGGCCGGCACGCGTTCCGGGAGCGGCTCGCCGAGCTTGGCTTCGAGCTCGAGGGGGAGGCCTTCCAGGATGCCTTCCGCCGCTTCAAGGACCTGGCCGACGCCAAGAAGACCATCTACAACGAGGACCTCGAGGCGATTGCCTCGGATGCGGTGCTGCGCAGCGATGAGCGTTTCCAGGTCGAGCAGGTGACGGTGCTCTCCGGCACCTTCGCGAAGCCGACCGCGACGGTCGAGCTGACCGTGGACGGCGAGTCGCGCAGGGCCACCGCCCTGGGGATCGGGCCGGTGGATGCCGTCTTCAAAGCCATCGCGGACCTCACAGAGACGAAGAGCGAGCTCGAGCGCTTCCAGGTGAACGCCATTACCGGCGGCATGGACGCCCTCGGCGAGGTGTCGGTGACGGTGAGCGAGGACGGACGCCGGGTGATCGGCAACGGGGCCCATCCGGACATCATCGTGGCCAGCGCGCGGGCCTACGTCCACGCGATCAACAAGCTCGAGTGGCACAAGCGACGGCACGAAGTCGCCGAGCCACGGGGGATCTGACTTGTCTCGCATCCTGATCCTGCCCGGGGACGGCATCGGCCCCGAGGTCACCCACCAGGCCCGCCGTGTCCTCGACGCCGCCGCGAAGCGGGCCGGGCTCTCCCTCGAGTACGAGGAGGGATTGATCGGCGGCGCCTCGATCGAGGCTCACGGCACCCCGCTCACCGACGAGGCCGTGGAGCGGGCCCGGGCCAGCCGCGCGGTGCTGCTCGGCGCGGTCGGTGGGCCCGCATGGGATGCCCTGCCGGTGGACCGGCGTCCGGAGAAGGGCCTGCTGCGGATCCGTAAGGAGCTCGGCCTCTTCGCGAATCTGCGGCCAGCCTCGGTATTCGCCTCCCTGGTCGACGCCTCGACCCTGCGTCGCGAAGTGGTCGAGGGCATCGACCTTCTCGTCGTGCGCGAGCTCACCGGGGGGCTCTACTTCGGCGAGCCCCGGGGCCAGGCGCTGGTCGACGGGCGCCGCGAAGCGCGAAATACCATGGTCTACGACGAGGGCGAGATCGCCCGCATCGCGCGGGTGGCCTTCGAGTCCGCCCGCCGTCGCCGCCGTGAGGTGACCCATGTGCACAAGGCGAACGTGCTCGA
>CALDCK010000461.1 GCA_937937315.1 uncultured bacterium | reverse complement strand
TGCTGCCGCGGCTGTCCGCCGACCCGGACGGCCTCTTCGACGAGGTGATGACTTTCTTGCGGCGACGTCCTTCCGAGCCGCCGCGTCTCCACTACCGCGCCCTGTTCGGCTGGCTCGCCCGGCGACTCGGGCGCTCGGTGTGGATAGAACGCTCCGGCTCCTCGATCGAGTACCTGGAGGCCCTCCGCGTCCTCTACCCCCGTGGACGCTTCCTTCACCTGCATCGGGACGGGCCCGAGACCGCCCTGTCGATGCGGGAGCACCACGCCTACCGCCTGCCGATCTCGATCCTCTACGGCGCGCCCCTCGACTCCGGCGAGACCCTGACGGATCTCGGCCCCCTGGACCTCGACGCCGCGCCCAGCGGCGACGATGCCATCTCCCGCATCCTGGCCTCGCGCCCCCCGGCCGCCTACTTCGGTCGCTACTGGTGCGATCAGGTGGTGCGAGGCTTCCGCGCCCTGCGCCAGCTCGATGCAGACCAGTATCTGGAGGTGCGCTTCGAGGACCTGATTGCGCGGCCGGGAGAGGTGCTCGCAGAGATCGCCCGATTCTTCGAGCTCGAGGAGGATCCGGGCTTCGCGGAGCGCGGCGCGGCCCTCGTGCGCGGGCGCCCCGCCGAGCGGGTGGCGAAGCTGGATCCCCCTGAGCGCGCCGAGCTTCTAGAAGCCTGTCGCTCGGGCTCGCAGCTCCTCGGGCGGGCGCCCTGATCGCCGTCCGCGCTGGCGGGCTCAGGCTCCGGGCCCGCTCGCGGCGAGGCGGCGGAAGGCGTCGAGGAGGTCTCGCTCCTTCTCGCGGGCCTGCTCGAGCTGGCGCTCTCGCACGTGCTCGAAGCCGCGTACGTGCTCCGGCAGGCTCGCAATCTCGACGGCGAGATCGAGGCTCTCCGGCGTGAGTCCGTCCAGGAGCTCGTCGATCCGGGCCTCGTAGTCGCGAGGGAGCTGGCGTTCGAGGCGTCGCTCGGCGGTCCACCCGAAGGGATCGAAGGGCGTGTCGCGCAGGAAGCGGAGCCCTGCCAGGACCCGGAGGCAGCGAAGGAACCAGCTCCCGAAGCCGATCTTCTTCGTGCTTCCCGTGTGGGGGTCGGTGCGGCCGAGCCACGCCTCGATGCGGCGGAAGATCGGTGGCGCGAAGTGGACGACGAGCCGGTAGTTCCCCTCGAACTCGGCATCGAGCTGGCGCTGAAAGGAGCCGTCGGTGTAGAGCCGCGCCACCTCGTATTCGTCCTTGCGGGCCAGGAGCTTGTGGTAGTAGCGCGCGACGGCGAGGGTGAGTCGCTCGCCATCGGGCACGGCGCCCGCGCGCTCCCTTACCCGATCGACGAGGCCGCGATAGCGCGCCGCGTAGCGGGCGTTCTGGTAGTCGGTGAGAAAAGCGGTGCGGGTATCGACGACGGCATCCAGTCCTTCCGCCGGCGTCTCCGCCAGCGAGCCCTGCGTGGTGGGGCGTGTCGCCCGGAGAACCGCCTCCAGATCGTGGGACGCCAGCCGTCCCCAGGCGAAGGCGCGCTTGTTGGCCTCGACGGCGCGTCCGTTGAGCTCCATGGCCCGCTCCAGGGCGCCGAGGCCTACGGGGATGCGTCCGCACTGGAACGCGTAGCCCATCAAGAATGGGTTGGTGAAGATCGAGTCGCCGAGCAGGGCGGTAGCGATGCGCGTCGCCGGCACGAAGTGGCAGCCCTCGTCTCCGGCGCTCGCGCGGATCGCGGTCTGCAGGTTGGCGCCCGTGAGGTCCAGGTCCGGGTTGCTCGCGAAGTCCGAGGTGGGGGCGACGTGGCTGTTCACGATCGCCGTCGTGCGTCCCGCCGAGAGCTTCTGGAGATTCTCGGGGTTGCTGGCGACGACGATGTCGCAGGCCAGGACCACGTCGGCACCGCCGACGGCGATGCGCGATGCGTGGAGCTGGTCCGGACGCGCGGCAATGCGGACGTGGCTCGTCACCGGGCCGTTCTTCTGGGCCAGACCGGTCACGTCGAGCACCGAGCAGCCCTTCCCCTCGAGGTGGGCGGCCATCCCGAGCAGGGCGCCCACGGTGACGACTCCGGTGCCGCCGATGCCGGTCACCAGCACGTCGAAGGGCTCCGCGAGGTCTGGCGACGCGGGCATCGGCAGGTCGCGGAAGAGCGCGTCGTCTCCATCGTCGGCGCCGGTGTTCACCGCCTTGCGTACGCGGCCGCCGATCACGCTGACGAAGCTCGGGCAGTGGCCCTTCACGCAGGCGTAGTCCTTGTTGCAGGAGGACTGGTTGATTCGGCGTTTGCGTCCGAACTCGGTCTCGATGGGCTCGATGGAGATGCAGTTCGACTGCACGCTGCAGTCTCCGCAGCCCTCACAGACCTGCTCGTTGATCACGATGCGCCGATCCGGGTCCGGGAACTCGCCGCGCTTGCGCAGCCGGCGCGCCTCGGCGGCGCAGGTCTGGTCGTAGATCAGCGCCGACACGCCTCGGACCTCGCGCAGCTCGCGCTGCACGGCGTCGATCCGGTCGCGGTGGTGGAGGGTCACCCCCGACGGAAAGTCGACCGAGCGGGGGTACTTGTCGGGCTCGTTCGAGACGACGGCGATCCGCTCCACGCCCTCGGCCCGCAGCTGACGCGCGATCTCGGGAACGGCGATCTCGCCGGCCATCGGCTCGCCTTCGATGGGCTGGCCGCCGGTCATCGCGACGGCGCCGTTCGCGAGGATCTTGTAGGTGATGTCGACCTTCGCCGTGACCGCGGCGCGGATGGCGAGGAGGCCCGAGTGGAAGTAGGTGCCGTCGCCCAGATTCTGGAAGATGTGGGGCGTGTCGGTGAAGGGGGCGGCACCGATCCAGTTGGCGCCCTCTCCGCCCATCTGGGTCACGGCGAGGGTGCGGCGATCGGGTAGCCAGACCGCCATGCCGTGACAGCCGATGCCGCCGAGGGCGAGGCTCTCCTCGGGGACCACCGTCGAGCTGTTGTGGGGGCAGCCGGAGCAGAAGGCGGGAAGACGCGTCAGGCCACCGCCGGCTGGGGCGGCGGACGTCTCCACGGGGGGGCGCAGCCCGGCGGCTACGTCCGGTGCGGCGCGCTCGAGCCAGCGACGCACCGCTGCGACGACCTGCCCCGGTGATAGCTCGCCCTCGTTGGGAACCAGGGGCCGGCCGTCGACATCGGCCTTGCCGAGGAGGCGCGGCCGGTCCCGCTCGTTGTAGAGAGCGCGCGCGAGCTGCTCCTCGAGGATCGGGCGCTTCTCTTCGACCACCAGCACGTCGTCGCGCCCCGACGCGAAGCGAGACGCGCCGTCGGTCTCGAGGGGCCACACCAGCGCCACCTTGTAGATGGCGAGTCCGATCTCCCGGGCTCGCGCCTCGTCGATGCCCAGATCGCCGAGGGCCTAGCGCACGTCCAGGTAGGCCTTTCCCGTGGTGACGATGCCCAGGCGCCTCCTCGGCCCTTCGAACACCACCCGGTCGAGGCCGTTCGCCCGGGCGAAGGCCTGCACGGCGGGCAGCCGCTGCTGGTAGAGGCGCGCCTCGACCTGGGCCGGCAGGTTGGCGAAGGCGATGTGCAGCCCCGGGGCGCGCTCGAAATCGGTGGGCTCGCGGATCTGCACGCGCTCGGGTCCGACCTCCACGGAGCCGGCGCTCTCGACGGTGTCGGTCAGGCACTTGAAGCCGGTCCAGCAGCCCGAATAGCGAGACATCGCGAAGCCGTAGAGGCCGAGGTCGAGCATGTCCTGGACGTTCGACGGATTCAGGATGGGGATTCCGCAGTGGATCAGCGCGTGCTCGCTCTGGTGAGCGATCGAGGAGGACTTCGCGCCGGGATCGTCGCCGGCCAGGGCGAGCACGCCGCCGTGGGGCGCGCTGCCGGCGTAGTTGCCGTGCTTGAGGGCATCGCAGGAGCGGTCGACGCCGGGTCCCTTTCCGTACCACATGCCGAAGACGCCGTCGTAGCGGGGATCGGGGTAGAGCCGGGCCTGCTGCGAGCCCCAGACCGCCGTCGCCGCCAGGTCCTCGTTCACTCCGGGCTCGAAGTGCACGTGGTGGGCCTCGAGCTGAGCGCGGGCCTGCCAGAGGGCCATGTCGAGGGTGCCGAGGGGGGAGCCGCGGTATCCGGAGATGAAGCCGGCCGTGTCGAGCCCCGCCGCCTGGTCGCGCTGGCGTTGCAGCATGGGCAGACGAACCAGGGCCTGGACCCCGGTGAGGTAGACCCGTCCCGACGTGCGTTCGTACTTGTCGTCGAGCGTGTACTCCGCGTCGAACGCGGTGGGCTGGCTCAAGAGAGGGTCCCGCCGCGCCGGGATCGGCGTCCCGGCGCGAAAGTGAAACGTGTTCCAATGCTATCACAGGGGCATTGGGGGGCAGCGCGGCGGCCGTCCTGGGCGCCGCGTCCGGCTCCTAGTCGCGCGGCGAGAAGCGAACCGGCAGTCGCCCCAGAACGCGAAAGAGCGAGGCTCCCCAGGTGATCTGGTCCTCGAGGACCTCGAACTCGCCCACCCGTCGTACGAACTCTCCGATGGCGATGCGCGCCTCGGCACGGGCGAGGTGTGCGCCCAGGCAGAGGTGGGTGCCGCCGCCGAAGGCGATGTGGGGGTTGGGCTTGCGTCCGACGTCGAATCGCTCCGGCGCGTCGAAGACGGCGGGATCGCGGTTCGCCGCGGCGAGCATCACGAAGATCATCGCGTCGCGCGGGATGATCTTGCCGCCGAGGGGGATGTCCTCGTGGGCCACCCGCACCGTCAGCAGGATCGGTCCCTCGTAGCGCAGGCACTCCTCGACGGTGGACGCCTCGAGGCCCGGGTCGGTTCGCAGGCGCTCGAGCTGGTCCGGGTGCCGCAGCAGGGCCAGGATGCCATTGCCGATCAAGCCGATCGTGGTCTCGAAGCCGGCAGTGAGTAGGCCGGCGCCGTGGACCACCAGCTCGTCCGGACTCAGGCGATCTCCGGCCTCCTCGGCGCGGATCAGGTCCGAGAGGATGTCGTCGGTCAGCGACTTGCGACGCTCCGCGATCAGCGCCTCGAAGTAGTCGGCGAGACATCGCACGGCCTCGAGGCCCCGCTCGACCACGTCGGGCGGGCTCGTCAGGGCGGCGAGCACGTGGGTCGAGTCGGCGGTCCACTGGGTGAACTGCTCCCGATCCTCGACGGGAACGCCCATCATCTCGCAGATCATGGTCGCGGGGACCGGCAGTGCCAGGTCGGCGATCACGTCGATCTCACCTCGCTCACAGGCGCGCTGCATTCCGTCGCGTGCGATCTCTCGGATGCGCGGCTCGAGCCGGGAGATCGCTCGGGGCGTGAAGGCCTTGCTCACGAGCTTGCGAAGCCTCGTGTGGTTCGGCGGGTCCTGTTGGAGCATGAAGGTCCCGCCGTCCTGGAGCGCCGCGGGCATCTGCTCCTCACCGAAGCGCTTACCGTCGGTGCGGCGCACGCCCGTGGGCGTGTCGTGGCGCAGGAGATGCTGGCAGTCTTCGTAGCGGGTGACGCGCCACATGCCGATGGGGGTCTCGTTCACCGGGTCGGCGGAGCGCAGGTGAGCGAGGAAGGGGTAGGGGTCGACCCGGAACGCGGCCTGCACGTCCGGGTCCAGGATGTTGAGCCCGCGCCACTCGTCGTCCGGGTCGATGCCTTCGGGAAGATTCGCTCTGGGGGATGTTGCGCTCATCGGATCCTCCTCAGATGACGCCGCGCTCGCGCAGCCGGGTTACGTCGTCCCACTCGTAGCCGAGGAGATCGGTGAGGAGGAGCTCGGTGTGCTGTCCGAGCTCCGGCGCCGGCGCGCGCAGGCTCCCCGGCGTCTCGCGCAGGCGAACCGGGATTCCCACGTTCGGCGTGGGGCCGAAGCTCGGGTGGTCGAAGTCGACGATGTAGTCGTTCGCCTTCATCTGCGGGTCGTCCGGGAGCTCGTCGATGCTGTTGACGAGGGTGAAGATGAAGTCTCCGCCCTTGCGCAGGATCTCCATCCACTCCGCCCGGGGACGCGATGCGAAGGTCGCATCGAGCTCCGCCACGCAGGCCTCGGCGTTGCCGGCACGGCTGCCCATGTCGGCGAAGCGCGCGTCGTCGGCGAGCTCCGGGCGTCCGAGGGCGACGCAGAAATCCGCCCAGTAGCGATCGGACTGGAGCATGCCGAGGGCCAGCCAGGCATCGTCGCTGCAGCGGTAGTGGTTCCACAGGGGATTCATCGCGCGTGCGCGGAAGGTGCGCGGGAAGGCGAAGCCGGCCATCAGCTTGCACGAGAGCGACAGGCCCTGGAGAAAGGACATGCTCCCGAGATGGGAGGCGTCGACCTCCTGGCCCACGCCGTGACGTTCCCGGGCGACGAGGGCCGTCATCACACCGTAGGCGAGCATGATGGCGCCCATCTGGTCGGCGATCCCGCCGGCGATCGGGAGCGGCACCATGTCGGGCTCTCCGGCGGCGAGCATGATGCCGGAGCGGGCCAGGCCGAGCTGGTCGAAGGAGGGGTCGCCGCTGTCCGGCCCTTCGGGCCCGTAGCCGGTGGCGTTGGCGTAGATGATCTTCTCGTTGTGCTCGCGCAACGCCCCGTAGCCGAGGCCGAGCCGCTCGGCGACGCCCTTGCGGAAGTTCTGGACGAAGACGTCCGAGACGGCTGCGAGGCGGTAGACGATCTCCCGCGCCTCGGGCTGCTTGAGGTCGAGGGCGAGGCTCTGCTTGTTGCGGTTGTTCGCCTCGAAGTAGAAGTTCGGACGTTCCGCGAGATCGCCGCCGCCGATCGCCGCGAGCCCGCGTCCGGGATCGCCCCCGTCGCGGCTCTCGATCTTGATGACCTCGGCGCCCATGTCTCCGAGCATGGCCGAGCAGACGGGGCCCTGTTGCCAGATCGTCCAGTCGATTACCCGCAGTCCCTCGAGCGGCATGGCCATGGCGATCTCCTCCTGCTTCACGCCACTCTAGGGATGGCGGTGACCTGGTTCCAACACGCGAGGGCCCTGCGCAACGGGATGCCCCCTCAGCGCAGGTAGACCCCTCCCGACAGCCGCGTGGCCTTCGGATCGACGCGCACGTGGACCAGTGCCGGGCGGTCCGCCGCCAGGGCGCGGTCCAGGGCGGGTCGGATCTCCTCGGGCCGCTCGACCCGCTCCGCGTGGCCGTCGACGAGCTCGGCCATCTTCTCGTAGTGGGCGGGGAGCAGGCTCGCGATCCGGGGTGATCCTTCCGGGAACATGCCGTCCTGGATCGAGTGGCCTGCGATGCCTTCGTTGTTGGCGACGACGAAGACCACGTTGGCGCCGACTCGCGCGGCGGTCTCGATCTCCATGGCCGCGGCGCCGAAGGCGTAGTCGCCGAGGACCGCGACGGCGGGAGCATCGGGGCGCGCGAGCTTCGCTCCGATGGCGTAGGGCACTCCCGTGCCCATGCAGCCCGTGGTGCCGGCGTTGAGCATGCCCCGCTCGACGTAGCAGGGGAGGATCTGGCGAGAGATGCCCATGATGGTCTCGCCATCGATGGCGAGGCTCGCGTCGCGGGGCAGGGCGTCGCGCAGCTCCCGGACCAGTCGATGGGGATCGATGGGGACGCCGTCGGCGTCCATGGCCTGGGCGAGGGCGGCCTCGTTCGCGCTGCGCTTCGCCCGCAGGACGTCCCACCACGCCGGATCCAGGGAGAGCTTGCGGCCCTGCAGGGCCTCACAGAGCTGACGGGTTGCGGAAGCGGCGTCGGCCACGATGCCGAGCTCCAGATCGGCGCCGCTCCACATCTCCTCCGCCGAGAGATCGATCTGGGCGAGACGGACGTCCGGGGCGAAGCGTCCGGCGCCGCCGAAGCCGAAGATCCAGTTGAAGCGGCCGCCGATCATCAGGATCAGATCGGCCTCCCTCAGCGCCGTACCGCGCGCGGAGTTCATGAAGTGGGGGTGGTCGTCGGGGATGGTGCCGCGGCTCATCGGCGAGCAGACGTAGGGCAGCCCGCAGTCGACGAGCTGCCGCAGGGCCTGGCCGGCACCGGCCCAGGCCGCGCCCTTTCCGACGAGGATGAGGGGTCGCGCGGCGCCGGCGATCATTCCCGCCAGCCGGTCGATGGCGGCGGGATCGGCACTGGGCGGCGCGATCTCGGGAGCGCGGGCGCGCAGGCGGACGCGCTCCTCCGGCACCCGGCGCGATACCAGGTGCCCGGGGTAGTCGAGGTAGACGGCGCCGGGTCGTCCGCTCGCAGCCTGGCCGAGGGCGAGGTGTACCAGCTCGGGGATGCGCTCGGTGCTGTCGACGGTGCGGGTCCACTTGCAGCCCGGGTTCGCGAAGGCGATCTGGTCCGCCTCCTGGAAGCCGCCGAGGCCGCGGGTCGGGCCGTAGGTGGAGCCGCCGAGCACGACCAGGGGCATCGCGCTCTCCGTTGCCACGTGCATGGGCGTCACCGCGTTCGTGAGAGCCGGTCCCGAGCCCACGACGAGCACGCCGGGCTGCTGACGGACGTAGCCCCACGCCGACGCCATGAAGCCCGCCGACTCCTCGTGGCGACAGTTCACGACCCGGATCCCGGCTTCGACGGCGCCCGACATCACCTCGATCATCGGGCCGGCGACTACGCCGAAGATCGTGTCGATGCCCGCCGCCGCGAGCTGTCGGGCGGTGAGCTGTCCTCCATTCGATTCCGTCATCGGGACTCCCTGTGGGCGCGGCGATCGTCGTCGCCGCTGAGCGGGCTTGGCGAGGGCCGTATCATACGCATACGCGCGGCGCGGCGGCTCGCCGCCCCCTCGGACACCCCGAGGGGGCCCGGGAATGGGCAGCGAGAGCCCTCGCCTCCGACGGGCGCCATTGAGGTTTTGCGATTCCGAAGGGTCGTCCGACTCCTGGTGCCGATCTTCCACGCGCTTGTCACGGCGCAATCGACTTGATAGACAGGTAGGGACGATGCCGAACCCCGTGCCCGATGGACCGCTGAGCGCTTTCGTCCCGGTCCTTCGAGGCGCGGGCCATCGCGCCGTCGTGACTGCGGGGCTCGGATTCCTGCTGGCGGCGGTTCTGGTGTCATCGCCGGCGCTCTCCCAGCCCTTCTTCCATAGCCCCAACGACGACGGGCTGCCGGGTGCAGGGGTGATCCCCGAGGGTGGCGTCCAATCGGTCTACCTCTACGTCGACGGCGGCTCCGGTGCCTCGGACCCGGGTCGCGCCTGCAACGACGGCGCGGGGGACGAGGTCTGTGGGTTCGACCTGGAGCTGTCGGGGCTCGGCGGGCTCACCTTCTCGTCCTTCGTGGCGGATCCCGGGGCTGACCTGCTCGTGAACTTCGGCACCGGCGCGCTTCGCATCAACGGGATCGACGCCGTGGCGCCGGGAACGGGCCCCCAGCGGATCGGCGAGCTCCTGGTGAACGCCGCCACGGGCGGAGAGGTCGAGCTCTCGAGTGCCGAGACGATCGGCGCCGATCTCTCGAGCGACGTACTCGCCCCGCAGACCCTGGTGACGGTGCCCGAGCCGGGTCAGCTCGCCATGCTCTTGTCGGGCGGCGGGCTCCTGGCGGGGCTCGCGCGATTCGGGCGCCGGCGATGATCGCACGCGTCCTCCCGCTTGTGGCCCTCGTCTGCGCGGTCGCCGCCTCGGCCGGGGCAGCGCCGCTCATCCTGAACGAGTTCAACGCCGTGAGCGGCAGCGGCTACCTCAACGGTGGGACCGCCGGCGAGGACGGCGATGGCAACAGCACGAATCCACCCTCCGACACCCACTTCGGTCGCATCGCGGGCAATGGCGGAGACTGGATCGAGCTCGTCGTGGTCGCCGACCACCTCGACATCCGGGGCTGGAAGCTCGACATCTGCGAGGGCGCCGTCTGCAACGATCAGCTGGTGTTCTCGAATCATGCGGTGTGGAGC
>CALDCK010000460.1 GCA_937937315.1 uncultured bacterium | reverse complement strand
GAATAACCGGGCTTTTTCCCCTGGCGAGCGGTGATGGCATCGCACTTGCTCTAAGGGAGGGCACGACATGACCTCCTCCTGGTCAGTGTCAAACCCTCTCCGGGCCTGATGGATTGCCCCCCCGCTGGCCCGGGGAGGGTTGACTTTTTTCGGGCCGTGATTCCTCCTCCCCTTCGATGACCGCTGCGGGACGCGCATTGTCCGAGGAGTTGCTCGACGCCGCGGTAGAGCTGCTGGGCCGTCACGGCGGCCCGCGCCGGATCCGCACGCGCGAGGACACAGGCAGCATGCAGCCGACCCTCGCACCGGGGGCCGAGTGGCTGATCCTGGTGAAGCCTCAGTTCGAGGTCGGGCGCGAGCGGGTGGGGAAGGGCGGCGTGGTGCGGGATGACGCCCTGCGCCACGAGGTGGCCTCGGAGGTGGCTGCCGAGGCCGCCCGCCTCGGCTACGCCGAGCTGGCGCGTTGCGAGAGCCGTCTGCCCGGGCCGAAGGGCAATCGCGAGATCTTCCTCCAGCTCCGCCCGGCGCCGGCCGAGTCGGGGGGGCGTTGACGCGGTCTCGAGCCGGCTTATGCTTGGAACTTCAATTCGGACCCAGGAGTACAGTATGCCTCTCATCGAGGTCACGGAGCCGGCTGCCGAGCGCATCCACGAGCTCCTCGACAAGGAGGGCAAGGCCGAGAGCCACGGCCTCCGCCTGAAGGTCGTGGGAGGGGGGTGCTCGGGCCTCCGCTACGAGCTCGCCTTCGACGATCAGGTGGGCGACCACGACACCGAGCTCGACATCAGCGGCGTCCGGATCATCGTGGACGAGAAGAGCGCCCTCTATCTGACCGGCGTCCAGCTCGACTTCGTCGATACGCTCCAGGAGAGCGGCTTCAAGATGAACAATCCCAACGCCACGGCCACCTGCGGCTGCGGGGAGTCGTTCAACGCCTAGCCCACCCGCGGCGCGTGCCCGCTCCCGAAGCGGCGAGTGCCGGGCGCGACCGCCCGGACGCGGTGCGGCGCCGGGGGATCCATGAAGCGCCCGATCTACCTCGACCATCACGCGACGACCCCCGTCGACCCGCGTGTGCTCGAGGCGATGCTGCCCTTCTTCGGCGAGGACTTCGGCAACGCCTCCAGCGGCACCCACCTCTACGGGTGGCGGGCCGAGGCGGCGGTCGAGGCTGCGCGGGAGACCCTCGCCCGGGGGATCGGCGCCGGAGAGCCGACGGAGATCGTCTTCACCAGCGGCACCACCGAGGCCGACAACCTCGCGCTCCAGGGCGTGCTCCGCGCCGCTGCACCCCGGCGCGATCATCTCGTCACCACTGCGATCGAGCACCCGGCGGTTCTCGATGCCGGTGGCGCCCTCGAGGCCGAGGGCTTCCATGTCGACCGGGTGCCCGTAGACCCCGACGGCCTGGTCGATCCGGACGACGTCGCGGCGGCGATCACGGATCGGACCGCCCTGGTCTCGGTCATGAGCGCCAACAGCGAGATCGGGACGATCCAACCCATTCGCGAGATCGCGGAGCGCTGTCGCGCGCGCGGCGTCCTCTTCCACACCGACGCCGCCCAGGCGGTGGGGAAGATCCCGGTGGACGTCCGGGGGGACGGGATCGACCTGCTCTCGATGTGCGCTCACAAGCTGTACGGTCCGAAGGGCGTGGGCGCCCTCTACGTGCGGGGCGGCAGTCCGCGAATCCGCCTTCAGCCGCTGATCCACGGCGGTGGCCACGAGCGCGGCCTGCGCTCCGGGACCCTTCCGGTCCCCCTCATCGTCGGATTCGGGAGGGCCCTGATCCTGGCCGAGGAGGAGAGGGCGGCGGAGGCCGAGCGGCTGGCAGCCCTGCGCGATCGCCTGTGGTCTCGTCTGGCGGAAAGCCTCGGAGACGTGCATCGCAACGGACACCCGGAGCGCCGCCTGCCGGGCAACCTGAACGTCTCCTTCGGGGGGGTCGCGGCGGACCGGCTGCTGCCGGCGCTGCCCGACGTCGCGCTCTCGACCGGCTCCGCCTGCGCGTCGGGCCGCGCGGAGCCCAGCCACGTGCTTGCGGCCCTGGGGCTTCCGAAGGCCCGCATCGCCTCGGCGATCCGCTTCGGGATCGGTCGCGGCAACACGGCGGCTGAGCTCGACCACGTGGCCGAGCGCCTGGTCGAAGAGGTGGAGCGTGCGCGCCGAGCCGGTGTGGGTACCTGACGGTCTCGGGCCGCGGCGGCCGCGGGCCGCGCTACCCTGAGCGCCCGATTCCAGAACCATTGCGGAGGCCCGACCTTGTCCGACCCCAAGTCCTCGAACATCACCTGGCACGAGAGCCACGTGGATCGCCCCGATCGCGAACGGCTCCTCGGTCAGCGAGGGGTGACGATCTGGCTCACCGGCCTGTCCGGCTCCGGGAAGTCGACGATCGCCGTCGCGGCGGAGCGCGCGCTCGTGGATCGCGGGCGGCTGTCCTACGTGCTCGACGGCGACAACGTCCGCCACGGCTTGAACAGCAACCTCGGATTCTCTCCCGAGGATCGCTCCGAGAACATCCGCCGCATCGGCGAGGTGGCGAAGCTCTTCACCCAGGCCGGCGTCCTCGTCTTCACCTCCTTCATCAGTCCTTATCGGAGCGATCGGGACGCGGTGCGCGCACTGATGGACTCCGGCGACTTCGTCGAGATCTACGTGGACGCCTCGCTGGAGACCTGCGAGGGCCGCGACGTCAAAGGCCTCTACAAGAAGGCCCGGGCCGGGGAGATCCCCGAGTTCACCGGGATCTCGGCGCCCTACGAGGAGCCCGAGCGACCGGAGCTGGTGATCGATACCAATCGCCAGTCGGTGGAGGAGAGCGTGGCCCAGGTGGTGTCCTACCTGGAGGAGAAGGGGTACCTCAGCCCGCCTTCGGCTTGAGGGGCCCTTCGGGGTCAGCTCGCGGCTCCGACCGGACGATGAGAGCTGCGAAATGGAACGCATGGATTCGGCCGCCTTCCGGCGGGGGAGTCGCTCCACGTTGAGCTTCAGGGCGAGAACTGGTCGCGTGGCCTTGGCGATGCTCGGGGCCGTCGCCCTTGGCTGCGCCGCCATCGAAGGACCCGGCGGTGACGGATCGCGGGACCTGGGGGACGAGGTCCGCCCGGCTGCGCCGCCGGAGTACGACGTGTTGGTGGCTCAGCAGCATGCCAGCGAGGGGCGCATCCCCGAGGCCATTGCGGCCTACCGACGCGCCGTCGCGAAGGACGACCAGTCCGCCTACCTCCACCGGCTCCTCGCCGACGCCTTCGCCCGCACCAATCAGCTCGACGACGCGCTGATTCACGCCCAGCGGGCCTTCGCCCTAGAGCCCGAGGACCGGATGGGTCGCGACCTGCTGGCCCAGCTCTTCCGCGTGCGCCGCGAGCCCGAGGCCGCGGCGGCGCTCCTGCTCGACGAGGAGGGCGACCCGATCGACGAGGACGCCGCCGTCCTGCTCCAGCAGATCTACCTGGAGATGGACCGTCCCGAGGATGCCCTGCGCGTGGTCGAGTGGATGCTCGAGAACGACGTCGAGCCTTTGCGGGCACGGATCGCCCTGGCCAACGTGTACGGCAAGCTCGACCGCCTCGACGACGCCGAGGCCGCCCTGCGCGAGGCCCTGGAGATCGATCCGGAGAACCTCCAGATCTACGGCGCCCTCGCCCGCCTCCGCCGGGGGCAGGAGGACCGGGCCGGCGAGATCGAGGTCTATCGCGAGATGCTCGCGCTCCACCCGGACGATCACGGCACGCTCTCCGCGCTGGCCGACGCCCAGATGGCCGAGGACGATCTCGAGGGCGCCATCGCCACACTCCAGGAGCTGGAGCGTTCGTATCCGAGCGACGTCCGGTCGTCGACACGCCTCGGCTTCCTCCTCTACGAGGCGCGCCGCTTCGACGAGGCCGCCGCGCGCTTCGAACGCGCCCTGCTCGAGTACCCGAACGAGCATGAGATCGCCTTCTTCCTGGGCGTGTCCAGGCGCCGCGCAGGCTACGAGGACGAGGCGATCCGCGCCTTCGAATCCGTGCCGTCGGATCACAAGCACTACGCCGAGTCGCGAACCCAGATCGCATCGATCCACGAGCGGCGAGGGGAGTTCGACGCCGCACGCAGGGAGATCGACCGCGCCATCGAGGTGGAACCCTCGCGACCTCTCGAGCTCTACAGCGCGACCCTGCGCTCGAAGGCCGGAGACATCGAGGGCGCCATCGCCTTCCTCGAGGGACTCCTCGAGAAGGAGCCCGACAACGACGAGCTGATCTACAACCTCGGCATCGTCTACGGCGAGTCGGGGGAGACCGAGCGCGCCCTCGAGACCATGCGACGTGCCCTCGCGCTGAACGCGGACAACGCCAGTGCGCTCAACTACATCGGATACACCTGGGCGGAGAAGGGCGAGAACCTCGACGAGGCGGAGCAGATGATCAACCGCGCGATCGAGCTACGCCCGGAGGACGGCTACATCGTCGACAGCCTGGGGTGGGTCTACTACATGCGCGCGCAGCCGCTCATCGAGGCGGGTCGGCGCGACGAGGCCCGCCACTTCCTGGAAAGGGCCCTCGCCGAGCTCGAGCGAGCGGACGCGCTCACCGGGGGGGATCCCGTCATCTCCGAGCACCTGGGCGACGTCCACCTCCTGCTCGACGAGCGCGAGCAGGCCCTCGATCACTTCGAGGAGGCCGTAGAGCTGGGCCCCCGGGCCGACGAGCAGCCGAATCTCTACAAGAAGCTCGAGAGCCTCCGACGCGAGCTCGAGTGAGCGTTCGTCGCGCACTCCTCTCCATCGCAACGGCGTTCGGGCTGGCCGCGTGTGCGACCCCTGCGCTGCGACCCCTTCCCGCGGCGGATCCGCGCCCCGAAGCGCTGCTCGCGCGCTGGTCGGCCGAGGTCGAGGATCGTCAGGCCCTGCGCGGCATCGCGAAGCTGGCCCTCGACGCGGAGCGCTCCCAGGCGGGTCCCCTGCGGCTGCGCTCGAAGCAGCGCCTCGTCCTGGCACGCCCGGGTCGACTGCGGGTGGAGGTGCAGGGCTTCCTGGGCGCCACGCTTGCAGTGCTCGCAATCGACGAGGGGCGCTACGCATTCTTCCAGTCCGAGGACCGCCACTATGAATCGGGTCCGGTCTACCCGGCGCTGCTGCGCGACGTCGTCGGCCTGGACCTCTCCCCACCGGATACCGTCGACGTGATCCTCGGCGCGCCCCCGGTCGGCGCCGATCCGCGCATTCGCGCCGCCTTCGATCTCGGCGACGGACTCACGCGTATCGAGCTCGTGGCCGAAGGAGCCGAGGGCCGTCGCACCCTCGACCTCGACGAGGACGCGCGGCTGCGACGCTTCCTGATGCGGAACGATGCCGGCGATCCGCTGTGGGAGGCGCGCTTCGACGAATACGCCCCGGTGGCGGGGACGCCGGTCGCCCATCGCGTCTCGCTGACGCTGCCCGCAGCGACCGCCGTACTCGCGCTCTCCCGGGTCGAGCTGAATCCATCGCTCGACCCCGATATATTCCGCCTCGATCCGATCGCAGCGCCTCGGGATGCGGTCGAGGAGGGGGGATGAGAGCTCGCCGCTGGGCGCTCCTGGTCTTCGGTCTCGCGCTGGTCCAATGCACGAACAACCCCTATCCGGAAGCGGACGAGGGTGTGCGCGTGCGTTATCAGGCGCTCCCCAGCGTCATCAAGACGCTCGATCCTGCGGTCAGCTACTCGGCTCTCGAGCACGCGATCACCGCGCAGGTCTACGAGACGCTCTTCGAGTACCACTACCTGAAGCGTCCCTACGAGCTCATGCCTGCGCTGGCCGAGGCGGTTCCCGAGCCGAGGTCGCTGCCGGACGGGAAGGTCTCCTACGTCTTCCGCCTGAGGCCGGGGATGCTCTACCGGGACGACCCGGCCTTCGGCCTGGGAGGCGAGGGGCGGACCACTCGCGAGATCGTCGCCGCTGACATCGCCTTCGAGCTGATGCGCATCGCAGACCCCGACGTGACGAGCCCCGTCGTCACGACCTTCTCCAAGATCGTCGGCTTCGCGGAGTTCTCCGAGGAGCTCGTGGCGCGCCGGGAGGATCCGGAGTTCGCCATGCTGCGGATCGACCAGCAATACGCGGCCGCGGGCGGGGTCGACGGCATTCGGGTTCACGGGGACCACGAGCTCGAGATCGTCCTGAGCGAGCCCTACCCACAGCTGCTCTACTGGTTCGCGATGCCCTTCACCACGCCGGTTCCCTGGGAGGCCGTCGCGTGGTACGACGGCGAGGACGGCCGCGACTTCTTCCGGGAGCACCCGGTCTCGACTGGACCCTTCTACATCTCCACCCTCGAGAAGCAGAGCCAGATCGTGCTCTCGCGAAACGAGAACTGGTACGGTGCGCTCCATCCGGAGTGGCGCGCTCCCGGAACGATCTACCCGTCGGAGGGCGAGCCGGGCGATGCGGAGCGGGGGTGGCTCGACGCCGAGTACGTCGGACGACCGCTTCCCTTCCTCGATCGCATCGAGTTCCGCATCGAGAAGGAGAGCATCCCTCTCTTCAACAAGTTCCTCCAGGGCTACTACGACGCGTCCGGAATCATTCTCGAGAGCTTCGACAAGGTCGTCCAGGAGGGCGGGCTGTCGCCGGACATGGCGGCTCGCGGCATGAGCCTCGTGAAGAACGTCGATCCGGACGTCTTCTACATCGGCTTCAACATGAACGATCCGGTCGTGGGGATGCCCGCGGGCGATCGGGGCCGGAAGCTCCGGCAGGCGATGAGCCTGACCGTGGACGTCGAGGAGTTCGTCCGCGTCTTCAACAACGGGCGGGGTGTTCACGCCCAGTCGCCGATTCCGCCCGGGATCTTCGGCTACGACCCGGACTATCGGAATCCCTACCGCACCCCCGATCTGGAACGGGCGAAGGCTCTGCTGGCCGAGGCAGGCTTCGAGGGCGGAATCGATCCCGAGACCGGGGCTCCGCTCCGCCTCAGCTTCGATGTGGGGGATCCCGCGACTCGCACCCGCTTGCGCGTGCAGTTCTTCGTGGACGCGTGGAAGCAGCTCGGCCTCGACGTCGATATCTCGGCGACCAATTACAACCGCTTCCGGGAGAAGATCCGCGAGGGCGCGTATCAGATCTTCATGTGGGGCTGGATCGCCGACTATCCGGACCCGGAGAACTTCCTCTTCCTCCTCTGGGGGGACATGGCCACGGCGAAGAATCCCGGCGCGCCCAATACGGCGAACTTCTCCGACCCGGTCTTCGATGCGCTCTTCCTCGAGATGAAGGATCTCCCGAACGGCCCGCGGCGCCGCGAGCTGATCCGGCGCATGCTGGAGATCGTGGAGCACGAGCGGCCCTGGATCGAGCTCACCCACCGCGAGTCCTACGCCCTCTACCACGAGTGGATCCGCAACGTGAAGCCCGCCGGCATCAGCTTTCCTTCGGGAAAGTACGTGGACGTCGATCCGGAGCTTCGCTCCCGACGGCGTCGGGAGTGGAACCAGCCCATCACCTGGCCGGCCTACGTCCTCGGCATCGCCGGCGTGGCCCTGGTGATTCCCGGGATCGTGACCTTCTTCCGGGAGCGTCAGTAGATGCTGGCCTACGTGATCCGTCGCAGCCTCTACGGGGTCGTCACGATCCTCGGTGTGCTGGGGCTGCTCTTCGTGCTCTTCTTCCTCTACGCGGATCCGCTCGACATGGCTCAGCGGGCCGTGGGAGAGAAGGCGCCGCCGGAGGTGCTCCAGCAGTGGATCGAGAACCACGGCTATGACCGGCCGGCCCGCGTCCAACTTCGCGACCACTACGTGCGCATGCTCACCTTTGATTTTGGTCGCAGCGACGCCGACGATGCGCCGATCGCACGCCGCTTGCGCGAAGGCGCCGTGCCCAGCCTCTCCTTCACCCTGCCCACCTTCGTCCTGGGGCTGCCGCTGGCGATCGGGCTTTCGCTCTTCGTCGCCTACTTCCGCGAGACCTACATCGATCGCGCGGGCGTCGTGATGGCGGTCCTCGCCATGAGCGTCTCGGTGCTCCTCTACATCATCGGAGGGCAGTTCCTCCTGGGGAAGCTCCTGCATTGGTTCCCGATCTCGGGCTTCGATTCTTCACCGGAGGTGATTCTGCGCTTCATCGCGCTCCCGATCCTGATCGGCGTCGCCGGTGGGGTCGGCTCCGACGTCCGCTTCTATCGGACCGTCTTCGTCGAGGAGACCAGTCGCGACTACGTGCGCACCGCGCGGGCGAAGGGCTGCGGCGACGGCCGGATCATGGCCCGCCACGTCCTGCGCAACGCCATGATTCCGGTCCTCACCCGGGTGGTCGTTGCGATCCCCTTCCTCTTCACCGGGTCGTTGCTGGTGGAGTCGTTCTTCGGCATCCCCGGGCTCGGTGCGATGACCGTGGAGGCCATTCAGGGCAACGACTTCTCGACGCTTCGGGTCATGG
>CALDCK010000459.1 GCA_937937315.1 uncultured bacterium | reverse complement strand
GCATTCAACGGCCTGGCCGGCGTTAGCGCGCAGACTCCCGATCAGCTGGCGATCTCCACGATCACCCTGACCGCGGACGCGGCGGGCACCGCCAGCTTCAGCTGGCTGGCTGACGGCTCCAACGAGGCGCTGAACTTCTTCGGCCTCACGAACGCGGCGGGCACCTCCGTCCTGATCGTGCCGGAGCCGACGACGGCAGCACTCCTCGGCATGGGCCTCCTGGGCCTCGCCGTGGCGGGTCGCCGACGCTAGAGCAGCAATGGCAACGGCAGCTGCCCATGAGCTGCTAGAGCCGTTGGATCGATGAAAAGGGCCTCGGGGTTTCGACCCCGGGGCCCTTCTCTTTCTCTCCTCACGATGTCCGGTGTTGTCGCTACCCGCGTAGGCTAGGCTGAGCGCGCCCGCCGAACTCATCGATCCCTCCCTCATCCTTTGTTGGACCTGGTATGCACAACGAATCGATCACGAAGATCCTCCTGCTCGGTATCCTGCTGTGCCTGGTCGTCCTGGTCGTCCAGGGCTCCGGTGACTCGTCCCAGTCCGGCCGCTTCACGATCACCGGGATGCGGGCCGGCGCGCCCGTTCTGATCCGCGTCGACTCCGTGACCGGAGAGGTCTGGAAGAGCGAGCTGCGCGGGGGAGGGGGCGTCTGGGAGCCCTTCACCGAGGCCGGGGATTCCTCGACCGAGGACGAGGATTTGACCCTTTCCGAGCTCGGCCGCCCGGCGCCCGCCGCGACGCCTCCGCCGACGGAGGACGATCTGGCCGCAGCGCCGCCGCCTCGACCGGCTCCGACCCTTCAGCTTCCGTCCCTGCCCGCGGCGCCGCGGGCCCCGGCGCCGAGCGCTCCGCCTCCGGCGACCGACAAGGAGTCGATCGACTCCTTCGTTCGCGCGGCGGCGCGGGAAGATCTGCCCGTGGAGATTCGCATCTGGGCCGTGAGGCAGCTCGGCCAGAGCGATGATCCCCGCAGCACCGATGTGCTCCTCACAGCGCTCCAGAGCGACGACGCCGAGGTGCAGGCCGCAGCCACCGAGGCCCTCGAAGGTCGCGACGATCCGCGAGTCGCCGAGGCCCTGGCGGGTCGGCAGTAGCCGCTACCGAGAGGCCAGCTGGTCGATCAGGAAGGGCCGGATCTCCCGGGGAGCCACGATGGCCTCGAGAGATCCCATCTCGCGGGCCCGCTCGACGGTGTGGATCGCGTCGAACTCGTTGGCGAGCTCGGCCTGCTTCGCCAGCAGAACCTCCTGGAAGGCCGCGTCGAAGGCCCCACGGGCCTCTGCACTGCCCCGGTGCTGGACGGCCCGGCTGAGCTGGACGATCCGCGGCTCGCGCGAGGCCCGAGCCCGTGCCTCACGGGAAAACACCACCGCCGCGGCCGGACCGCCGCCGATCACCGAGGCGAAGGAGCCCTCCACCGCGCCGGCGCGCAGCTGGGGATTCAGGGCCCGGGAGAAGACCACATAGGCGCCGCCGTGGTAGCGCGACACGACGAGGAAGGCGATCGGCCCCTCGAAGTTGACCACCGCCCGGGCGATCTCGGCGCCGTACTCGAGCTGGAGCTTCCGCATGGACTCCGGTGAGCCGTCGAAGCCCGAGAGGTTCGCCAGGATCACCGTCGGCCTGTTTCCGTTGGCGGCGTTGAGGGCGCGGGCGACCTTCTTCGACGACAGGGGGAAGAGGGTCCCGCCGGTCCAGCTCGTGGGCCCGTCGGCGGGGTGTTCGCCGCCCCGCGGAAGGTTGCGGCTCTCGATGCCGATCAGACACATGGGGCTCCCGCCGAGCGCCCCATCCCAGACGATGGCAGTCTCGGCCCCCCGCCAGTCGCGCCAGCGCTCGAGGGGGGCGTGGTCTTCGTCGACCACGGCGCGCATCAGCGCTCGCATGGAGAAGGGGCGCTTGCGCTCGGCGTTGCCGTCGGCGTCGAAGATCTCACCCACCGTCGCGAAGTCGTGGCCCTCTTCGGCCTCGGTACGGCTGGGGGTGATGTCCCGATCGGTGGGGTCGCGGGACTCGAGGGGACGCGGTCCGCTCTCGCCGGGCACGACATAGCTGTAGCGGTAGTGGGCGTAGAGGATCCCGTAGGCCTCCACCAGATTCCGCGCGTAGTACTGGGCCTCGCCGTTGGGGCCCATCACTCGTTCGAAGCCGCCGATGGCGGCCTCGTCCTCGGCCGAGACCGAGCCGGAGGCGTCGAGGGCCGCTCGTCCGGTGAGCACCATCGACGCACCCGGGGTCATGATCAGCACGCCCCGGGTGTGCTGGAGCATCGTGGCCAGGGCGTCGAAGTAGCTCTGGGCGCCCACGTTCACGCCATGGACGATCAGGTGGATCGTGCCGCCGGCCTGGGTGAAGGTCACGATGCGCCGTACGACCTGGGCCGTTGCGTCCAGGTTCTCGGTGCCGCTGTCCATCGCGATCCGGGCGCCGCTCGAGACCGGGAGCCACTCGACGGGAAGGGACGAGCGCTCGGCGAGGTCGAGGGCCGCGACCAGGCGATCGCACTCCGGGGCTGCCAGGGAGCCCATGCCGACGGTGGGATCCGACAGGACGAGCACCCGGCGCATGCCCTCGGGCACGCTCTCGGTCGGCGTCTCGATGATGCCGAAGACGATGGCGCTGCGGTTCTGGCCGTAGGGACGCCCCGAGACCCGGACCGCGATCGGCGCGTCGGAGCGGGGATCGAGATCGTACTCGTCGAAGGAGCCCGGGGGCAGGTCCACGCCGCCGCCGCCCATGTCGCCGCCGCCGCCGGTCAGCATGCGGACGATCTCGTAGGGGTAGACGAGTCGGCGGCGCCGGGCCTCGACGACCTTGCGCTCGTAGTCCTGAGCGGGCTCCAGAGGCGCCCGGTGCGGCTCCCGCCAGGACATCTCCATCCTGCTGCCGGTGGGGTCGGCAATCACGATCTCCACCGGCCGGGCGGGCGTGTCGGGTGCCTCCCGGTCGAGCACGTTGAGTCGCACCACCACCTTCTCGAGGCCCAGGTGGCGGGTGGCCGGGGCGAGGCGTCTGGCGAGGCGCTCGACCAGCGCCGACTCGAGGTAGATCGAGGGCGAGGCGAAGAGCATGAGGCGGTTCCACTGGAGGCGCCGTCGCGGATCCCGCGCACTCAGGTGATTGCGCAGGCAGCGCGCCGCCTCGAAGAAGTCCCGCTCGAAGCCCGCGACGTGAAGGCTCGCCTCGTGGGGATCGGCCTCGTCCGGAGATCGACCCCGCACGTCGGCCAGGACCATCAGCCGCTCGTCACCGGCGATCTCCCGGCTGCGGAGGTGGAAGCAGTAGAGGTCGTCGGGTGCCTCGAGGCGCTCGATCTCGAACTGGTCGAGGCGCTCGAGGTCGATGCGCTGGGCGGTGACCGGGTGGATACCGTGGAGGCCCCGCATGCGACGGATGGCACCGTCTCCGGTGAGGAAGCTCTCGTGGTGCATGGGGCCGGAGCTCGAGATGATGTTCAGGGTGAGGCGCTCGGCCGGCAGGTGGGGAGAGAGCAGGGGCACGATCGCCTCGCGGATGGCTTCGATCTCCAGCTCCTCGCGCACCGGCACCACGATCTCGAGGGCGTGGACGCGCCGTGTCGGGGAGTGGATGACCGCCGCCGTCGCGGCCCGGGAGAGACGCTCGACCGTGGGGGCCAGCTCCTCGCGGCGGGCGACGCTTCCGAGCACGATACGACCGTCGGCGAAGTCGAGCCGTTCGATGTGCACCGGCCCGACGACGCTCGAGGTATGGCTCTTGGGCAGCGTGGGTGCGTAGAGGCGGCGCACGTGAGCGGCCAGGGCCACCGCTCTGCGCCGTCCGTCCTCGTCCTCGAGCCAATTCCCCACCCGATCGAAGACCGCGCGGGGGGCACAGGCCAGATGAGTCAGGACACTCATCGGCGGCTCTCCGACGGCTGCCTCGGCGGCGGCGAGCCAGGCCTCTACCTCCTTGGTGGTGCGCTCGGCCTCGCCCTGGAGCCGCGGCCCCTCGAAGATGGCGTAGCGGGCCTCGAGGGCGAGATCCGCCACCGCGTCCGAGACCAGGGGCCGGAGCCCGGCCGTTCGCGCGAGGGCGTCGTCGAGCTCGGGCTCACTGCCCAGATGGATTCCGGAATGGACGAGGGCGTGGATCCGAGCGAGGCAGCCCAGCACGAGCCGCCGTCGCAGGGCCGGTGCGAGCTGTGAGGCCAAGAGCCGCAGGGTCGCGCGCTCGAGGGCGTCGCTGGGCGCCACGTCCTGGACCCCGTAGTGCCGCAGGGCGCGCTGCAGCACGCCGTGGAAGGCGGGAGACACGATGGCGTCGCCGTGTCTCAGGCGTCGCACGACGTCGCGCAGCTGCGCGTGGTTCGACGGACCGGCGCCGCCCTCGGCATCGGGCTT
>CALDCK010000458.1 GCA_937937315.1 uncultured bacterium | reverse complement strand
ACCTGACCGCGCTGGCGCTCGAAGAGCGAAACTTCGAGGCGGTCCAGAAGGCCAATGAACTCTTCGGCTTTGGCCCGACACCTGGATCCTGGGGATCGACCATGATCGAGCGGGGCATGAGCGTCGACGAGATGCGCAGAGTGCTCCTGCAGGAGGTCGCGCATTGGGGATACGCAGTCCACGTGATCACGCACGCCGACGAGCTCCAGGCAGAGGAACTCACACAGTTCAGCAATTGGCTCAGCCTACGGTACGGAACGCCGGGGATCTCCCAATTCATCTACGAAACCGGTCTGAAAAGGAGTGCACACCCCGAAACCATCCGAGGTCTCGAGAAGCTGATGGAGCAAGCGGCGGATCCCATTCCGCCCGACGAGATGCCGTAGAGTCTCTTTCTGTCATTCCTGGGAAGCCGCGGTAGCGCACCATCCCTCGGCCTTCGCCGGCTCAGATCGAATCGATCGGCACCCCTCCTGCTGGGATTCCGACCGGTTCGGTTTGAGGTGCCGAGGCCAACTGAGACCTGTATCCCGACTACTCCCCCCACCGCCATCCAGTCAACAAGGGTAGAGATTTCCCGCTCGGATCCGACGATGGATCCCGAAAACCCCGCGAACTCGCGGGGTGTTGGCGGTAGAGGTCTCTCGATTCCGAACCAGAGACGGGCTTGTTGAGAGGCGATTCGAACCGGTAGGTTCGTTTGTCTCTGTCGGCCATTTCGGCGGTTCGGTTTGGTACTCCGGGTTCGCGCTCGAATCTTGCTATGCGGACCGGCGCCGCGAAAGGCTGGGCGGGATTCTCAACTACTACGAAAGGAGGGCCGCGTAAACGGTCGGCCGACTTTTGCCACACTACGAGGTCATTAGATGCAGCGCGGGACCGTCTCAGGTCACTGGCGCCGACAACTCCCGCCCGAGTCGATCCGCGTGGCCCGTTGCGCCGATCTCGGCGTACAGGCTGCGTGCGGTCGCGAGCTGTGTGCCGGATTCGTCCGAACCCTCGAGCTCCGCCAGACGCGCGCGTTCCTCGAGGACTTGTGGCTCGAAGAGGCGGCCACCCGTCTCGCGGACGAGCTCCTCCGCCCGGTCGAGATGGGTGCGGATCTCCTGCGCCGCGTCGACACCGGCATCCGCCCGAAGTGCACAGGCGAGCGCGAGCTCGCCCATCATCTCGAAGAGTCGGGCCTCCTGCTGTCCAGCACGTGCGATCGCCTCGACCGCGCTGGCGAGCGCCCGGTCTGGCTGCCCGGCGCATAGCAGCGCATGGGAGAGCCGAGCGAGCAGGTCAGCCTCCCGCTCCAGCCCGCTTCCATTGCGCGCGATCGCGATCGCACGTTCAAGCACATCGACTGCTTCATTCCATTCGCCGTGCAGCAGCTGGGCCGCGCCGAGCGCGCGGTACGCGTGACTGATCGAGAACGGGCTTCCGATGCGCTCGGCGACCGCGACGGCTTCCAGTGCGCTGCGGCGGGCCTCGTCGGCTCCGGGATGTGGCGCAGACTCGCCTGCGAAGAAGGCCAGCTCTGCGACTTCTCCGAGCGACCAGGCCAGCGCCTCCAACAAGTCGTGCGCGCGCGAGACGCGGACGGCCTCTGCGAGATGTGCCCGCGCGTCGTCGACGTGTCCAAGGGTCCTCTCGATCACACCAAGCATCTGGAGGGACTGGCCCCAGGCGCTGAATCCGAGCGTCTCGATTCCTGCTCGAGGATCGCCCTCGACGAGAGGGAGCGCCCGCTCGACGAACGCCTTGCCCTCGTCGAGTCTTCCCAGCAGGTAGCTGCCGTAGCCGGCGCCGGGCGAGAGCGCGCTTGCGGCCGCACCGGGGCTCGTGGAGTCGTCGATCAAGCCCACCGCTTCCAACCCGAGATTCCGGTGCCGGAGTGGCTCGCCCGCAAATCCGAGAGTGGCGCCGTACCCGATGCGCAGTGCGATCGCGCGATCCACGTCGCCGGTCAGCTCCGCCAGCTCTCTGCCCTCCGAGAAGACCCGCTCCGCCTCTTCGTGCGAAAGGCCCGAACGCCAGCCACCTTGGAGGATGCCGCGGCACGCGTCCAAGCGTACGTCGCGTCGTCTCGCCGACGGAGGCAGCTCCTCAGTCAGGTCGAGGGCGCGCCGCATGTAGCGGGCGGATTGCAGCGGATCGCTGCGCCCGATCCAGACGGCAGCGCGCTGAAGCCACCCAGCTGCGTTCAGCTTTTCACCCGCCTCCTCCCAGTGGTGCGCCAACAGTGCGGCCGCTGCGTCGAGCTTCCCGACGCTCTCTTCCTGGATCGCGCGTGCTACCGCTACGTGTGTGCGTTGCCTGCGGTCCCGGAGCTGCGAGCCGAGCGCGACCGCCTGTGTGAGCGGGTGCTTGAAGGCATACTCCGCTACTGGATAGAGCGATTGCTCGTAGATGAACTCCGCTCCCTTGAGAACCGCCAACGAGGCGCGCAGCTCAGTGTCGGGGAGCTCTGCGGCAGCGCGCAGGATCGGCTCCGCAAACTCCTTTCCGATGACGGCCGCAGTCTGTAGTAGATGTTTATCGCGTTCTTCCAGGCGGTCGATGCGCGACGCCAGCACGGCTTGTACCGAGACGGGAACCTCGATGCGATCGACGGGCGTCATCAGGCGATACTGCCCGCGGCTCCCCTCCAGATGACCGGACTCGATCAGTGCCTGAACGACCTCCTCGGTGAAGAAGGGGTTTCCGCCGGTCCGCGCATGGATCTCTCCAGCGAGTCCGCGCGTGCTGCGATCGGTGCCGAGCAGGTCGTCGAGCAGCTCGCGAATCGCGTCGGGGCCGAGCGGCGCCAGGGGCAGCTGCCGGTAGTACGACTTCTGCATCCAGTTCGCGTGGTACTCCGGGCGGAAGTTCAGGAGCAGCAGGCTCGGAGAGCCAGCGATCGCATCGACCCACTGCTGCAGGAAAGCCTCGCTGCCGGCGTCGAGCCAGTGCAGATCCTCGATTAGCACGGCGAAACTGCCCGCCTCCGCGTTCGGGTCGCCCTGCACGATTCGCCGCAGGACGGCGAAGAGCTGCCGCTGCTTCTCCTCAGGGTCGATGCCCGGAAGCGGTCGTTCCGGGTCCGGGGCGCCGAAGAACTCGAACAGGATCGGGAGCACATCGCGGAAGTCCTCGTCGAGCAGCAGCATGCGGCCCGCGATCTTCTCGCGGATGGCGCGGTCGTCGTCCTTGTCACCGATGCCGTAGTACTGGCGGAATACCTCGAGCATCGGCAAGTAAGGCACGTTCTTGCCGTGCGCCACAGCGTGTCCTTCGTTCACGGTCATTCCCTGCGCGCGGCACTTCTCGACGAACTCGAAGCACAGACGGCTCTTGCCCGTGCCCGCGTCTGCGACCACCCCGACTACTTGGCCGTTCCCCTGACGAGCCTGCTCGAGCGCGGACTCGAGCGTGGCCAGGTCGGAGTCCCGCCCGACAAAACGCGTCAGGCCGCGTGCGCGGGAGATGTCGAATCGCGTGATCGCGCTGCCGAGGCCGCTCAGTCGGTGCACGTGCACGGGTTCCGCCACGCCGCGCACCTGAAAGTCGCCGAGGTCCTCGAGGTCGAAGTAGCCGGCGACACGCGACGCCGTGCCGTCGGTCAGGTAGCACGTGTCGGGAGACGCCAGCGCTTCCATGCGTTGCGCGAGCCCGACCGTATGTCCCTGCGCGGTGTAGTCCATGCGCAGGTCGTCTCCGATCTTTCCGACGACGACGTCGCCCGAGTGCAGTCCCATTCGCGTCGAGAAGCCGAGTCCGTACTGGCGTTTCACATCGGTGGCGTAGCGGGCGATCTCCTCGCGAAGGTGGAGCGCGGCATAGCAGGCGCGCTGTGCGTGGTCCTCGTGCGCAATCGGGGCGCCGAAGAGCGCCATGATCCCGTCACCGGTGTACTGGTTCACCGTCCCCTCGAAGCGGTGCACGCCCTCACTCAGAATCTCGAAGAAGCGCTCGAGCAGACGGTGCCACTCCTCGGGGTCGAGTTGATCGGCCAGCTCCATCGAGCCCTTCACGTCGGCGAACAGCACTGTCACCTGCTTGCGCTCACCTTCGAGCACGCTCTTCGAGCGCAGAATCTTGTCCGCCAGATGCTTGGGGGTGTAGGCGCGCGGCTCGCGCGCGGGCGTCTTGTCGCCGTCACGAACTAGAGGTCCACCACATCCGTGACAGAACTTCTGGCCCACGGAGTTTTCGCGGCCACAGTCGGGGCACGCGAGTTCGCTTCCGAACGTGCTGCCGCACTCGCCACAGAAGGTGGCGTCGTCGGGGTTCTCGTGGTCGCAGCCGGGGCAGTTCATGATTCTCCTATTCTACGTCTCCCGTAGTGTGCCAGAACTCAGCCGATCGAGATCCGAAACGAAATCGGCCATTTGTCCCACCCCGGTGTGCCACAGATCGGTCGATTTATCCCGTCTGTCCACGCGAGTAATTGGATGAATCCGCTCGAGCGCCTCGACTCGGAGCCCGCTTCGAATTCCCGCAAACTCCCTGCTCGTCGGAACTAATTCCCTGTTCTCGATCACAGGGAATCTGTCGCTATTGCTGCGGAAAGGCTGGGGAATCTCGGGCCTGATTCGTTCAGAGGCGTCTGAGTTCGGAGAAATTCCCTGTATTTTCCCTGTTTATCAGGGATGGGGTCAGAGAGACGAGTTCCCCCCAGACTCCCCCCACCGCCACTGAGGTGGCTCGAGCAGAGATTGCTCGCCATGGAGCGCGTCCACTCCCGGAAGATCGGGCGGTTTCGCGCGGTCTTGGTGTTGGGGTCGATCTATTCCGAACCAGAGACGACCCGCTTGAGGTTCGATCAGGGCTGACTTCGTCGGATGTCTCTGTCGGCCAATTCCGCGGTTCGGTTTGGTCTGGAGATCGCCCGTCGGCCGCGCCGAATGGTCGAGGATCACCGCCCGGCTCGCCGACAGCGGGATCGCGCCCATCGGTTTGCCAATGCCGGGCTGGGCCCAGAGCGGGGAAATTTGAAATCAATTATTCCTGCAGCAAGCAGCAGATATATCATGTGGCTGTGGTGCCAATCGGATCGACTGGAGAGAGCCGGATGATGACTTCTAGAGTGAAAACCGTTTCGACCGTGATCTATCTGATCTGTCTGTTTGCCGTCCCGGCGGCCACACAAGACGGGCCGATGTATGAGACGAGCAAGACAATGCTCTCGGAGAAGTACAGAGGCAAGTCCTACTCACCCTATGCGAAACGGGATTTCCCCAATCAGCTGCTCTGGGGAGATTCGCATCTGCATACCGGCCTCTCCTTCGACGCCGGTACCGTTGGCGCGACTCTGCTTCCAGAGGATGCGTATCGGTTCGCCAAGGGCTTCGAGGTCGAGTCTTCCTACGGCATTCCAGTCAAACTCTCGAGACCGCTGGACTGGCTCGCCGTCACCGATCATACCGACAACATGGGCTTCGTCGTCGACTTGAAGGCAGGCGACAAGGAGATCCTGGCCAATTCGCAGGGGAAGGATTGGCACGATCGTCTCAAGAAAGCCGACAGAGATGGCAAGACGGAGATCGCCTACGAGATCATCAAGTCTCTGATGGTCGAGAAAGATTTCCCGATGGAGATCTATTACGGCGTGGATACCGCCGGATACAAATCAACCTGGGAACGCATCATCAAGGCGGCCGAAAACGCCAACGATCCAGGTCGGTTCACGGCTCTGATTGGCTACGAATGGACCTCGACAGAAATGGGCAACAACCTGCACCGGAACGTTCTTTATCGGGACAACGGTGACAGGGCCATCCAGAAGATGCCGTTCACCACGGCTCCTCCCGCCGGGAGTATCGATCCGATGGATCTCTGGAAATGGATGGCGCAATACGAGAAGGAAACGGGCGGTGATGTCCTCGCCCTGGCTCACAACGGCAACCTGTCGAATGGCCTCATGTTCCCGGTCGATGCCCAATACAGCGGACGCAAGCTCGATGCCAAGTATGCCGAGGAGCGGGCAAAGTGGGAACCGCTATACGAAATCACCCAGATCAAAGGGGACGGGGAAGCGCATCCTCTCCTGTCTCCCACCGATGAGTTCGCCGACTACGAAACCTGGGATTTCGGCAACATCGTCCCCGGCAACATGGTCGTCGCCAAGACCGACGAGATGTTGCCGCGTGAATACGCGCGCGAAGCGCTGAAGCTCGGCCTGGTTCTCGAAGAGAAGTTCGGCACGAATCCCTACAAGATCGGCTTCATGGGGGCCACCGACAGTCATACCGGCCTGGCAACGGCCCAGGAAGACAATTTCTTCGGTAAGCATTCGGGCTACGAGCCCGACCCCGCGCGCATGGAGCATATGTTCATGCAGAGTACCCGCGGAAAGATGATGAGTTGGGGACAGGTCGCTGCGGGGCTTGGCGCAGTCTGGGCCAAGGAGAATACCCGCGAAGCGATATTCGATGCCCTGGAACGCAAAGAGGCCTACGGCACCACTGGCAGCCGTATCCGGGTTCGCTTCTTCGGCGGTTGGGACTACATAGAAGACGATTTGAGGAGCC
>CALDCK010000457.1 GCA_937937315.1 uncultured bacterium | reverse complement strand
GTCGGCCTTCGCGCTCTCGGGTCCGACCCGCAACGCCCCGGCCTCGACTCGCGCGATCGAGCCCCCACCAGCGCCGATCGAGTGCATCTCCACCATCGGAAGCCCGACCAGGTAACGGTGCTGCCAGTTCCAGAAGCTTCGGATGTTGGGCCGCCCCCCGCGCACCAGGCAGGCCTCGTAGCTGGTGCCCCCCATGTCGATGGCGACGAAGTCGGCGACCTCGGATCGCTCTGCCACGGCGCAGGCGCCCATCACGCCGCCGGTGGGACCCGAGCCCAGCGCCGCGACGGCGCGCTTCGCGAGGAACTCCGCGGTCATGATGCCGCCGTTGCTCTGCATGACGAGCAGGTCGCTCTCGAAGCCGGCGGCGCGCAGCGCCTGCTCGAGGCGAGCGAGGTAGGTGGCGACGCGCGGTCCCACATAGGCGTCGACGAGCGTCGTAGAGGTGCGCTCGAACTCCGGCGCCGTAGGCATCACCTCGTGGGAGAGGGAGATGCGGATCTCCGGCGCCTCCTCGGCGATGATCTCCGCCACCCGCTGCTCATGGGAGGGGTCGACGAAGGAAAAGAGCAGACACACGGCGATCGACTCGATGCCGTCGAGTGCGAGTCGGCGGGCCGCCGCGCGAACCGCATCCTCGTCGAGGGGCGTGACCACCTCGCCGCGGAAGTCGAGCCGCTCGGGAACTCCGATGCGATGGCGCCGGCGCGCGATCGGCGTCGGCGGCGGGTAGGCCGGATCCCAGATGCTCTCCTTGTAGCCGCGCCGGATGTCGATCTCGTCGCGGTGCCCTTCAGAGGTCACGAGGCCCGTCTTCGCGCCGTTCATCTCGATCATCGTGTTGTCGGCGGTGGTAGTCCCGTGCACGATCAGGTCGGTCCCGGCCAGGAACTCCCGGACGGCGAGCCCTTCCGAGTGCGCGAGGCCTTCGATGCCGCTCATCACGCCCTCGCTCTGGTCGTCGAGAGTGGTGGGCACCTTCGAGAGCGCGATCCCGCCGTCCGGCGCCACGCGAATGAAGTCGGTGAATGTGCCGCCGACGTCGATGCCGACCCGGAAGCCCATCTAGACCCCGGACCGGGCGCGCAGGCGCGCAGTCTCGTCCGCGTCGATGGCGAGGCTCCAGTCCTCGAGCCGGCCCGTGAACGCGACCCCGTAGTCGCGTCGGGCGGCGTCGATCGAGACGAGCTCGTCGAATACGTCGTCGAGCACCGCCTTGGGGTCGCGCTCGAAGGGGTCGCCGTAGCCCGCGCCGCCGCCGTAGCGGTACTGGAAGGCCTCTCCAGCATCGTGGGGCACGGCGTTCGCGATGTTCGCAATGGTCTCCGGGTCGGTGTCGAAACGCACCGTGAGCTCGTTCGGAGCGCCGTCCCGCCCCCCCTCGACGCCCGCCATCGGATATTTCATGCCCACCATCCAGGTGGACAGGCCCGCCGGCACCAGCGTCCGCTTCACGACCCGCGAGCCCGGACAGCCGCGCCAGCGCCCCGGCCCTCCGCTGTCGATCTCGTAGTCGCAGCGCTCGTGGCGCACCGGGAAGATCGACTCGTTGATCTCCGCCGTGGCCCGGATCAGGTTGCCGAAGGAGGCGGGCATCGATCCCCAGCCGTCCTGGCCCGCTACCGCATTGCAGTAGGCGGCGAGCACGTCGACACCGTGGTCGATGAACATCTCGCCCGTCTCGGGATTCTGTCCGACGAAGACGCTGGGGCCCCCGAGCTTGTAGATCTGCGGACAGGAACGCTCGGGCAGTACCGCCGACATCGCCTTCGCTATCGCCTCTCCGACCTCCACACCGGGGTGATGCGTGCCGGCGGCCACGGTCTCACCGGGTCGAGGGTTGAGCACGCAGCCCTCCGGAACGATCAGGTCGATCGAGTCGAAGAATCCCTCGTTCTTGGGGATCGACGGGTCCATCATCGAGGCGAGCTGGGCCACTACGTAGCCGCGCGTGTTGCCGTAGGTGGAGTAGGCCTTGAGCCCATCCCGCTCGTCGGAGCCGGTGAAGTCCACCGTCAGCCGATCTTTCGCCACGGTGATCTTCACGTGGACGTGGACGTCCTCGTTGCCGATGGGATCGTGGTCGACGTAGCAGTCGGCCTCGTAGACACCGTCGGGCCAGGACGTCACCTCCTCCCGGAAGCGGCGCGCCGCGTAGGCGATCGAGTGGTCGACTGCCGCCTTCACGTTCTCGCGACCGTGGCGCTCGATGATCTCCTTCAGGCGCCTCACACCGAGCTGCGCCGCCCCCACCTGGGCGCGCAGGTCGCCGATGAAGGTCGGAGTCCGATTGTTGACCTTCATCATGTAGGTCACGTCCCGCCGCTCGACGCCGCGGTCGTAGAGCTTCACGGCGGGGAAGCGCACGCCTTCCGCCCAGATGTCGATCGCTTCGGCGTTGTAGCCCCCGGGCATGCCCCCGCCGGTGTCGGCGTGATGGCATTGGATCGAGGCGATCAGCACCAGCTCGCCTTCGACCACGACCGGTGCGAAGACGTTGTAGTCGGGCAGGTGGCCCCCTCCGTGATAGGGGTCGTTGGCCACGAGCACATCCCCGTCCTGGAGCCCCTCTTCGGCGAAGAACTCGAGGGCGAAGCGCACGGGCAGAGTCGAGGACAGCATGAACTGGGGGATGCCGACGGAGAGCGCGCCCAGGGCACCCCGGCCGTCCAGGATGGTCGCGTTGCGCTCGTTGCTCTGGTTGAGGATCGGCGTGGTGGCCGTGAGCGACACGTGGGTCGCCATCTCGTAGGCCACGGTCTCCATCGCCCCCCGGATCACCTCGACGGTCACCGGGTCGATGACGGGAGGGTCGCCCGGCGCGGTCCGCGTCCCTGTGGCCATGGCCTCCCCCCGCCACCGCCCGCCGAGGCGTCTCGGCGACGGCCATCTGACGATGTGTCAGCTAGCGAGTATGCCCGGCGGGACGGGAGGTTGTAAAGGCGGATCGGCCCTGAGAAGGGTGCTTCCCCGGTCGCCGGATCCCGGGCCGCCCTCGATCCGCCGCCACAGCCCCGGGGAGCCCCAATCTTCTGGAGTCGCCATCGATCCTCTAGAGTCGCCATCGGAATGGACGATGCGAGCCTCCCGCTTCAGGCCGCGCGCCGACGCTACTTAGACGAGAACGGCTTCGACCCGGACGGCGGCTACTCGGCGCGCTGGGTCAAGGTGAAGCTCGGGTCCGTTCCCTTCGCCTTTCCGAACTCGGCCGCCCGGGTCCGCGCCGTGCGCTACCACGACCTGCACCACCTGGTGACGGGCTATGCGACGGACATTGTCGGCGAGGCGGAGATCGGAGCCTGGGAGGTCGCATCGAGCTGCCGCGGATTCTTCGCCGCCTG
>CALDCK010000456.1 GCA_937937315.1 uncultured bacterium | reverse complement strand
GGGGGACGGCGGCCGCGTGATCGTCTGGTCCGACGAGAAGACGGGCTTCTACGGCAGCCTCGCCGCGCGCGCTGGAGAAGTGGGTGGCGACGGCGGCTTCGCCGAGATCTCCGGCGCGCAGCTGCTCGACGCGCACGGTCGGGTCGATCTCTCCGCTGCGAATGGCGAGAGCGGCACCCTGCTCTACGACCCGGTCGACATCGAGATCGTGGGCAGCGCGGTGGAGGTGGACGGCACGGACAGCCCGGACGCGGATCCGCTCCGCGTCGCGGGGGACGGCGACGTGGCCGGCCAGATCCTCTTCGCCGACACGGGGCTGCTCGGTGCCGGGGACGACGGCAGCGTCGCCTTCACCATCTACGAGTCCGAGATCGAGGGCACCGATGCCAACATCGTGCTCGAGGCCGCCAACAGCATCACGGTCGACGGGGACTTCGCCGCCGGCGACGTTCGCATCGTCGACGGCAACAGCCTCACGCTGCGCACCCGCAACGGGGACGGCGACGCCGCGAGCTCGCCGCAGGCCCCGGGCATCGACCTCACCGACGACGGGCGACTCGACGACCTCGAGCTCCGCACCAGCGGCGGCGGCAACATCGAGATCGAGACCGGCAGCGCGGGCGGAGAGACGGTCGCGGACCTGCGGGCCGGAGTCCTCGTCGCCGGGGACGGGCGTGTGGCGCTGCGCACGGGCAACGGCTGGGTGCGGGCGGGCGTCATCGAGGCCGGTGCGGGCACGGCGGAGGACGGCACGAGCGTCACGGTGGCGACCGGCCTCGGCACGGTCGACATCGGCCGCATCGAGACCGTTCACGCCTGGGAGAGCGGCAGCGGGGCAGAGATCGGCGGTTCGGTGCTCCTCACCGCGGGCGACGCAGAGAGCGGCGAGGGCGGCGGATCGATCGTCGTCGGAGAGATCGAGACGGTGGGCGGGGAGATCACGACTCGCGTCGGCGCCCGCACCGAGCAGGGTACCGTGCGGATCGGCAGCATCGTCGGCAACGGAATCGACGTGGGCGCCGGCGGCGACCAGGGCCTCGGCGGCAACGGGGCGGGAAACGGCACCGTGATCAACCTGGCGTCTGGACTGGGCAGCGTGCGCATCGACCGCGTGGAGTCGCGCGGCGGCAACGCTGGGACCGGCACGGGTCAGGGCGGCGACGGGGGTATCGGTGGCTTCCTGGAGGTCGACACCAACGACGGCGACGCCTGGGTGGGAGCCGCAAGCGGGTCCCTCGACCTCTCGGGAGGAGACGGGGTTGCACTGCTCCAGGTCGACGGCGAGGTGACCACGGCGCGCGGCAATGGCGGGCTCGGCGGCCAGGTCATCCTGGTGGCCGAAGGCGCGGGCGACGTCCACATACAGGGCGACCTGACGGCCCGGGGTGGTGCGGCCTCGGGCACCGTCGAGATCGATGGAGAAGCCGTCGCGCCGACGGGCGGGCAGGGTGGCGTCCTCTTCGTCCAGTCGAGCGAGGCCGACGTGCGGGTGGGGGCCGGCCTCGTGGACGGCGTTGCGCTCGACTTCTCGGGAGGGGATTCGGCCAGCGGCCAGGGTGGCGGCACGTCGCGCTCGTTCCTCCTGCCCGACGGCTCGCCGGTGGAGGCGACGGTGGTCCTCGTCGCCGCCCAGGACGTGCAGCTCGGCGGCTCGCTGCGAGCCGCCGGAGGAGACGCCCACAGCGACCCGGCGGCCGCTGCGGTGGCGGGCAGCGACGGCGGCGTCGGCGGGATCGTCAACATCCAGAGCCTGCGCGGCGAGGTGCTCGCTGCGGATGGCAGCGTCGACGTCTCCGGCGGCACGAGTGAGGGCACCGGGGACTTCCAGCTGCTGGCGGCGGGAGATGGGGTCGATGTGGAGTTCACCGAGAAGGGCGGGCTGGGCGGCCTCGTCACGATCGTGGCCGGGAGCGAGGCCGACGCGCCTCCCGCGCGTCTGGAGATCGGTGACATCGACGCGCGCGGCGGCGAGGGCCTGACCGGTGAGGGCGGCCTGGGTGGGACGGTGGAGATCCAGTCCAGCGCCGGCACGGTGACGGTGGCTGGGATCGACGTTTCCGGCGGCGACTCCCACGGCGTGGCGGAACCCGACCCGGCCGGCGCGGGGCAGCCACCTACACTCGAGCACGCGGTCGGCGCCGATGGTGACGCTGCGGGCTCCGTGAGCCTGTTTACGGGGACGAACGGGCAGGCCGGCGGTGAGGGGACCGTGACGCTGCGCGGAGCCATCGTCGCACGCGGCGGAGCCGGCGCAGTGCCCCAGGGAGATCCCGAGGCCGTGCCCGGCAGCGATGGTCCGGGTGGCCTGGTCCAGATCGTCGCCGCCCGCTGGAAGACTGCAGACGATCCGGATGATCCCAACGAGATCCTGCTTGCCGACATCGATGTCGACCCGACCGCGCCTGCGCCAGTGATCGCGGCCAGGAACATCTTGCTGACGGGCGCCAGGATCGGACCCAGCGGCCCCATCCTGCTCGCCGGCTCGGGCGACGCCGACGCCAGCGCGAGCG
>CALDCK010000455.1 GCA_937937315.1 uncultured bacterium | reverse complement strand
CCGCGCCAGCACGGCGTGCGCTGGAACTTCGGGCGCATTCCCGAGGGACTGCCGCTCCTGGCCGAGCGACTGCGCGAAGCCGGCTACCGCACCGCGGCCTTCGTCGGCAACCCCGCACTGCGGGAGAGCCGGGGCTTCGCGCGCGGCTTCGACACCTGGGCGCCGGTCCCGGGAGGCGTGGCTCCGCTCCTCGATGCGTTCTTCCTCTGGGCCGAGGCCCCCTGGGATGCACCCACCTTCGTCTGGATCCACACCCTGGATCCTCACGGTCCCTACGAGCCGCCCGCCGCCTACGAAGGCCTCTTCCTCGGCGACGCCCACAGTGGCTCGAACGCGCGGGTTCCCCGGGGCTACGCCGTGGATCCGGAGCACCCGGAGAAGGTGCTCGGCGCCGTCCCCCGCTATCAGCAGCGACCGGATGGCGAGGATCGGGTGTCGCACTACGTCGCGCGCTACGACGCGGAGATCCGCCTCGTCGACGACGCCTTCGGGCGCGTGCTCGACTTCCTGCGAGCGCGAGGGCTCTACGACGCGGGCGCCATCCTGTTCTCCTCGGATCACGGTGAGAGCCTGGGCGAGCACGACTACTACTTCGAGCACGGGTGGTTCGCCTACGAGCCCGGGCTGCGGATTCCCTGGCTGCTGAAGACTCCGGGGCAGACCCGCGGGCAGCGCGTGGACGCACCGGTCTCGAACCTCGACTTCCTGCCGACCGCCCTGGCCCTGGCGGGACTCGATCCCGACGTTCCCCTCGAAGGTCGAAACCTCCTCTCCGGGAGCCTGGACGACGCCCCGGTCGTGGTCGAGAACTCGGACCGCTATCCGCAGAAGTTCTTCGGGCTGCGCACGGCGACGGAGAAATACCTGCGAAGCGACGACGGCGCAGTGGAGGAGCTCTACGACCTGTCCGCCGATCCTGGCGAAACCGTCGACCGCATCCGCGATCGACCCGAGCGCGCCCGGGCCCTCGCCGCCGAGCTCGACCGCAGACTCGAGGCCCTGGGAGCCAGCGCCGAGATCCCGGCTCGGGGAGCCCCCGACGACGCGGCGACGAGCGAGCGACTGCGCGCACTCGGCTACGTCGAGTGACCGCCGAAGCGAATCGCGGACCTCAGCGCGACAGGTAGAGGCCTCCCTCCGGGAACCTGTGGATCTCCGGAAACTCGGCAGTGAAGCGCGGGACGCGCTTCAGCGTGTCGCGCAGGATCTGCTGCCGAGCCGGATCGGCCAGGAAGATCCGAGAGAGGTAGACCCCGGCGAGCGGAAGGTAGTCGTCCGAGATGGCGAGGGCGCCGAGCACGACGGTCCCGTCGGCGAGCCGATCGTAGTGGAGGCGCACGCTGCGGCGGTCCGCCTCCCAGGCGACCGCGTAGGACTGGTCCGACAGGATCACGTCGCCCGGCGCGGTGTGCTCCCGGAGGAAGTCGAAGTGCCCGCGCTCGATCCGGGACGCGCGCAGCGGAACCTCGCGGAACGCCTCGAACACGGCGGGAAGGTTCGCCATCGCCAGCGCGAGGAACGCAAACGCGACGCCGCGGAGGCGCCCGGAGTCGAGGCCCGAGAGCCCCCACCACAGCACGCCGACGGCGAGCAGGATCGCCACGGGCAGGAAGTGGAAGTGGTACTTGTCGAAGAAGAAGTCGGTCAGGCTCACGAAGATGGCGTTCAGCGCGAAGGCGGCGAATACGAGCCATGCGACCGGCTGGAGCCGTGCGCGCAGCGGCACGGCGAGCGCGGCGAAGGCCGCGGGAAAAACGAGAAACGTCCCGGCAAGCGTCGGCAGTGCGAGCAGCAGCGCGAACGCGTGTCGCCACCACTTCGCCAGGACGAGCTCAGGATGGGACCGGGCGAAGTCGAGAGGCGAGACGAACTCCCGAACCCACGGAACCGTGAGGTCCCACTTCTCCCAGAGGGGGCCCGTTCCCGAGGGAAGCAGGAAATAGGTGTGAAGCGAGAAGAACGGGCTCCCGGCGACCTCCAGATTGCGCAGCATCCAGGGAGCGAGGGGAGCGAGGAGCCCCAGGCTGAAGAGCCCCGCGCAAAGGAGTGCCCCCCTCGTCTTCGCGCGGCTTTCGCCCGGCGCGTTCGCGAGGTTCTCGCCCCGCGCGATAGCGCGGTTCTCGCCGCGCAGCGCTGACGCCATCAGCACCGCAACGAGGGCCGGCGCCGCGAGCAGCGCATTGGTCCGCGCCAGGGATGCAAGGCCGAGCGCCGCTCCCGCCAGCAGCCAGCTGGCGGCTCCCCCGCGCCGGAGACCCCGCCAGGTCGCGAAGAGGGCGAGGGTGAAGAAGAAGACGACCGGAGGCTCGGAGAGCCCGGAGCAGGCGCTCTCCAGCATCGCGCCGTTCAGCGTGAAGAGAAGAACGGCGGCGATCGCCGGCGCGACACCCAGGGCGGCGCGGGCCCAGATGAAGAGCAGGGCCGAGGTCGCGGCGTGGAAGAGGACGCCGTAGGCCACCACCGCCACCGGTCCCTCGCCGAGCAGCCGAAACCAGCCGGCCAGGACCAGGCTCGGCAGGGGGAAGCGATGAAGGTTCGGCCAGGGCTCGGTCAGCAGGTCGCGCTCGGCCATGAAGCCGAGGTGCAGCGCATAGATCGCCTGCTGGGAGCCGAAGCCGTGGCCGCGTAGGAGCTCCCGCCCGATCTGGGCGTAGTCGAAGCCGTCGGGACGCCACAATCCGTCGACGCACAGCCAGGCGAAGACGAGGATCACCAGGGCATTGAAGGCCGCGGCCGCGACGGGTGCGAGGATCATCGCTTCCGTCCGATCGCGAACACGGAGCTTCCGAAGGGCAGGTGCATGCCCCGCGCGATCAGGGCGCTCTCGGCCTTCAGCGCACCGAGCAGGGCTGCGTTCGTGGCCTCGGTCGGCGTTCGATGCAGCTGCGATCGCGCGTCGGCGTCGCTCCGGCGCGACCCCCAGCGACCCGGCAGGCGTGTCGCTGCGACCACGGGAAGGAGCGCACACAGGCGGTAGCTCCATCGCACCGTGTCGAGCCCCAGGTCCGAGAGCAGCCCGCGCACCTGGCCCGCGGTAAAGCGCTCGCTCGTGTGCACGGCCACGTCGTGCTCGGAATGGAGCCACGCGTAGGCCGGCAGGTTGAGCACGAGCAGGCCTCCCGTGCGCATCCGATCCACCAGACGCCGCAGCCCGGGCATCGACGCTGCGGCACCCGGAATACACAGCACGTCGAAGCTCACGACGAGATCGAGGGCCTCGACGTGGAGGACCGGATCTCGGAGATCCCCGAGGTAGAGATCCGTCCGACCATCGCCGAGCTTCGTCCGGGCGAAGTCGAGGGCGTCCTCCGAGAGATCGAACCCTCCCAGGTAGGAGGGCGCCAGAAGCTCGCCGAGGAAGCGCAGGTTGGCGCCAGTCCCGCAGCCGGCGTCGAGCACTGCGGGAGAGGAAGGCAGTGCGAGGTCGGGCCGGGCGAGGCAGCGGCGGACGACGTCGCGCAGACCCCGGTACCACCAGTGGCGCTCCTCGACGCGCGCCATCTGCTCGACCTCACCCTCGTGCATGGGCTGCGCAGAGTAGCGCTGTGAGGCGGGCGCCCCGCTCTCCGCCGGTGCCCCCATCCCCGCCCCCAGACTCGCTGCGGCGGCGTGAGTCGAGTAGCTTCTCTTCGGAGGGCCATGGCCCCGAAGGAGGATGTGCTGGATGGAGCGGTTCCTCTCTCCGGACGAGCTCGCGCGGGATGCGCGCTTCAAGCGCTCGCCGTCTCGCAACGAGCTGTTTCGCACCCTCCCCGACGACGTGGGCTCGGTGGTGCGGATCCTCGAGAAGATCGCGCCGAAGCTTCGGGAGCGGGTCGAGGACACGGCCCTGGAGGCCGTCTTCGACGAGCTGGGCCCCGGCTTCGCGTTCCTGACGAACGCCGGCGCCCAGTCCGAAGTGGACCGGACTCCTCTCCAGCTGCGCCTCCAGCTCCACGGCATCTTCGTGGGCGAGCTCCAGGCCCTCGAGGCGGCGAGCCGCACGCTCTGGGATTTCCCCGACGCGCCGTGGCAGTTCAAGATGGACATGGCGCGCCAGTGCTGGGACGAGGCGCGCCACGTGCAGGTCTACGAGAAGCTCATCAAGCACGTCGGGGGAGAGGTCGGCGAGTTTCCCGAGAACACCTTCCTCTTCGAGGTCTCCTGCGCGGACGACCCGGTGATGCGTGTCGCCGGCGTGAATCGCTGTCTGGAGGGCCTGGCCTGCGACGCCTTCCGCTCACTCATCGAGTACGGCAAGGCCCAGAACGACGACGTGATCGCCCAGGCCGTCGACTTCGTGCTCGCGGACGAGCTCACCCACGTGCGCTTCGGGAGCACCTGGGTGAAGGAGCTCACGAAGGACGATCCCGAGCGAGCCCGGCTCGCGAAGGAGTTCCAGCGCGAGACGGATCGGCGCTTCGTCTTCGGCGGTGGGCGCACCGTCGCCCGGGAAGAGCGACTCGAGGGGGGCTTCAGCGAGGACGAGCTCGAGGAGCTCGACGAGATCCTGGCCGTCGGCCCCAGCCGCGAGACACTGGTCGAGGCCGCGGAGATCCTGCGGGATCGCCATCGGGCGCGAGCGCGCGGAGAAGACGTTCCCCCCTTCGAGGATGTCGGCGGCTGAGTCTCAGCACGAGCGGCCCTCGCGCCGCTGCTCGAGAGCCGCAGCGAAGGCGAGCGCGCTCGGCAGGAAGCCGTAGGACAGACTGGCGGCGAGGATCGCGGCGACGGATCCCAGGCCTCCCCAGGCGAGCCAGCCCAGCACGAGCAGTCCGCAGAACGCGCTGGCCGCGCGACGCGGCAGCTCGCGACCGGCGAGGGCCCGACCCAGGTGCCGATAGTGGGTGCGGAAGGCAACCATCTGGGCGCACGCGACACCCACCATCAGCCCGATCAGGGCGGGCTGATGCGGGAACACGAGGATCGAGCACAGGGCCACCAGCCCGCCGATCGTGCTCGGCACGCCGGGGAAGAAGCGCGGGTC
>CALDCK010000454.1 GCA_937937315.1 uncultured bacterium | reverse complement strand
GCTCCGGAGGACCTCGATTTCTCCGCTCCCGAGGAGGCCGAGCTCTCCGCTCCGGAGGACCTCGATTTCTCCGCTGACGGTGAGACCGACCTTTCCGCTCCGGAGGACCTCGATTTCTCCGCTCCCGAGGAGGCCGAGCTCTCCGAGCCCCTCGACGACCTCTCGGCCCCCGACGAGATCGATCTCTCGATGGATCTCGAGCTCGAGGTCGACGACGCGGACAAAGAGCCGCCGGCGAAGTCGTGATGCAGGCCCCGAACCACAGGCTCTCGATCTTCGCGCACCCCCCGGCGAACGCGACCTTCGCGGCCTACTTCCTGGGCGCCGTGCTGCCCCTGCTCGGGCTGGGCATCGTGCTCGATCGCTACGTCTTCGCGCCGCTGGGCGTCCCCGACGAATTGGCGAGCCCCGTGTTCTGGCGGCTGCCGGTCCTTGCTGCCTTTCTATCGATGGCCACGTTGTCCCTGACCTGCTTCTTCATGCTGCGCCGCGTGGTGAAGCAGACGCTGGGCCAACATCGCATGCTCACCTCCTTCGATGCCGTGACGGGCCTGCCCAACCGGCGCCTGTTCAAGACACGGCTGGAGCAGGCCGTGCGTCACGCCGAGCGGGACGGATCTCTGGTGGCGGCGGGCTTCATCGACCTGGATTCCTTCAAGCGCGTCAATGACACCTGGGGGCACGCCATCGGTGACGAGCTGCTGCGGCAGGTCGGTGAGCGGCTGGTCGGATGCTTGCGGATGGGCGATGCAGTCGCCTCTCCCGGGGCCCAGACGGGCCTGGCGCGTCTCGGCGGTGACGAGTTCACGCTGCTCCTGACGCGGGTATCCAGCCAGGAGGACGTGGGTCGTATCGCGCGACGGGTCCTCAGATCCCTCGAGGTGCCGTTCCAGGTCAAGGGTCGGGAGATCTACGTGACCGCGAGCCTCGGCGTCGCGATCTACCCGACGGACGGCGCCGATGCGGGCGCCCTGCTGCGCAATGCAGACCAGGCCATGTACTGCGCGAAGGAGCGCGGGCGGAACAACTATCAGTTCCATTCCGGAGCGATGAACGAGTCCATGGAGCGCAAGGCCGAGCTCGAAGTGCGGCTGCGAAGCGCCCTCGACCGGGAGGAGCTCCTGCTCTTCTACCAGCCGGTTCGTGACGCCCGGAGCGGCGAGCTGACCGGCGCGGAGGCCCTGCTGCGCTGGAACGATCCCGAGATCGGCCCGGACCTTCCGGAAGAGCTCATCGCTCTCGCCGAGGAGATCGGTCTGATCTCGCGGGTCGGGGACTGGGTCTTGCGAACCGCCTGCGCCCAGGCGCGGAAGTGGCAGGACGAGGGGTACAAGGCAATTCGCATCGCGGTGAACGTGTCGGGGCACCAGATCCGCCAGGAGTCGTTCGTCGATACCGTCGTGGCCGCGCTCGAGGAGACCGGGATCAGCCCGGCCCTGCTCGACCTCGAGATCACCGAGAGCACGATCATGCAGGACGACGAGGTGACGACCCGCACCCTGCACCGGCTGCACGAGCTGGGTCTGGGCCTGGTGCTCGACGACTTCGGCACGGGCTATTCGTCGCTGTCCTATCTCCAGCGCTTCCCCGTGACCCGTCTCAAGGTGGATCGCTCCTTCATCGTCGACCTGGCGACCAATCGGGACGACGCCGCGCTCACCTCGGCGATCATCGCGATGGCCCATGGGCTGCGGCTCGGTGTGGTTGCAGAGAGCGTGGAGAACGAGGAGCAGGTGGCGCTGCTCCGCGAGCTCGGCTGCGACGAGCTCCAGGGCTACCTGCTCGGCCGCCCCATGTCGTCGGAGGCCTTCGAGCACTTCCTGGATTGCGACAAGGAGGAGTAGGGCGCCGGCCTCCGGGTTGCGCTCACTCCCCGGATTCGCGCGCTCGTGCGACGTGCTTCGGCAGGTCCTTCGTCATGCGGCGACCGAGGGCGCCGTCGCGGCGCCACATGTAGCAGGAGTCGACCATGCCGCCGGTCATCGGGCTCGAGGCGCTCGTGTCCGGGGCGCTTCCCGAGGCCTGGGCGTCGCGCCAGCGCTGCCAGTAGCGGGTGAGGGCGGGCATGCACTGGATCACGCCCGGCGCCAGGTTCAGCAGGGTGTCGAGCAGGGGGCGCCGCTCCGGTGCGCCGCCGAGCTCTTCGAAGAGGGAGCGCGCCATGCCCACCAGGGCGCTCCGGCCCTCGAGGAAGGCCACGTCGAGGGGCTCCCAGGGGGCGCTGTCGAGGGTCTGGGCGCCGGTCTCCCGTTCGGCGGCTCGGATCCGGGCGACGGTCATCGTGCTCAGGTCGACCGTCGCATCGACCCGGACCTCGCGTCGCCCGGCCAGTCGCTCGAGGGCGTCGGCCCCGGGAGGCGCCGGTGCGAAGTGCAGGTCCGCCAGCTGGAGGGCCAGGCAGAGATCGCCCTCCGGGCTCTCCACCCCGTCGACCGAGAGGCTGCGGTCGAAGACGCGCTCGCCTTCGGCGCGATCCGGCGAAGGCCCGTGGCGTGCCCGGTCGAGATCGACGGCCGCCGACGCGCAGGAGCCCATCAGCTGGGTCAGGGTGAGCACGTGGGAGCAGCCGCGCGGACCGCCGATGGCCCGGCCGAGCCGCTTTGCGAAGCTCGCGTCGAGACGGGCGCCGGCGAGAGCCTCGATGCGCTCCACGGGATCGCGGCAGCACTCGCCGCCGGTTCCCGCCGACGGCTCGAACGCCACGTTCTGCTGCTCGGCGCGAATCGTCTCCAGGGTAGGGCCGTTGACCTCGAGGGTGGCGTCCACCCGCATGTGATGGATGACGCCCGAGGCCTGGAGGTCGCCGGCCATCGGGACGAGGCCGCGCTTTCGCAGGTCGAGGATGATGCCGTGGGCCGCGAGTCGTCCGGGGTCGGCCTGGGACAGGACCACGTCGAGCGTGCGCGTGTGAGCCGGCGCGCCCCGGATCTCGATCTCCACGGAACCTTCAGCCGACGTCCCGGGCGCCGTCCAGGAAGTCCGTGAAGCCCGAGGGCGCGTGGGGGCCGAATGCGATCGTCTCCAGGGTGCCGACGCCGGTGCGCTCTCCCATCCGGGCGCGGCAGATCTGGTGCACGTGGATGTGCTTGTAATCGAGCGGGTCGATCTTCTCGAGCTTCCACGACTCGCTCGTGATGGCCTCCTCGCCCTTCCAGACGCCGTGTCCCCACTCCGGGTGCTGATAGCCGATGGCCAGCATCTGGAAGCGGATCAGCGGCTCGAGCGAGATCGCGAGGACCTCGCCCTCCTTCGTAGTCAGCTGCAGGTCGGCGCCCTCGGCGAGCCTCGTGCCCTTCTTCCAATGGACCTTGTGCTGCGCCGCCGCCATCT
>CALDCK010000453.1 GCA_937937315.1 uncultured bacterium | reverse complement strand
CCGCAGGAGATCTGGGCCCCCTCGAAGGCGGGGCCGGTGGGGCTCGAGGCTGCGAGGAAGCGCCCGCCTCGGGAGAGCACGATCTCGGCGTTGGTACCGACGTCGACGAGCAGCGTGGTGGTGTCGGGCTCGAGGGGCAGTTCGGCGAGCAGCACGCCGGCGGTGTCGGCGCCGACGTGGCCCGCGATGCAGGGCAGGAAGTACGCCCGGGCTCCGGGGTGGAGCGAGAGGCCGAGGTCGGGTGCGGGCAGCTCCAGCGCGCCGTCCGTGGCCAGGGCAAAGGGCGCCGTGCCGAGCTCGACCGGCGAGAGACCGAGCAGTAGATGGTGCATGATCGGATTGCCGACGATGCTGAGCTCGAGAAGGCTCTCGGGGTCCGCGCCCACCTGCGCGAGCAGACCCGACACGAGAGAGTCGAGGGCCTCTCTCACGGCGGTGCAGAGCTCGGTGGCGCCTCCCGGGTTGAGCATGGCGTAGGACACGCGGCTCATGAGGTCCTCGCCGAAGCGGATCTGGGGGTTCATCGCGCCGGCGCTCGCCAGCACTTCGCCACTGGTGAGGTCGCAGCAGTGGGCTGCGATCGTCGTCGAGCCCACGTCGACGGCGACGCCGAGGGCCCGTCCGCGAAAGCCGGGCCAGAGTGCCACCACCTCGCGCCGCTCGCGGACCGCCGCCGTGACGCGCCAGTCCGCCGCCCGAAGCGTGGACTGGAGGTCGCGCAGCACGTGGGGGGCGCACCTGAGGTCGGTGAGCTGCCACTCGCTGGCGAGGGCCGCGAGCAGGCGTTCGAGGTCTCCGCCCGGGCGCTCCAGGCAAGCCGGCTCGACGTCGACGGTGTGGAGGTGGACGACGGGATCGACGCGGAGGCTCCGGTGCTCGTGGGCCTTCCGCACGACCTGCTGGTGCACCTGGCTGCTGGCGGGGACGTCGATCACGAGATCGCCCCGCACCTGTGCATGGCAGGCGAGCCGGTGGCCGGGTGCGAGGCCCGAGCGCAGGGCGAAGCGCTGCTCGGGCTCGGAGACCTCGTTCAGGTGCGAGGACTCCGAGCGCAGCCCGAAGGCCGCGAACTCACCTTCCGAGAGCCGTACGAGGCAGCGGCCGCAGATGCCCCGGGCGCCGCAGACCGAGTCGAGGTCGACGCCGAGCTGCCGTGCCGCCGTGAGTACCGGCGTGCCGAGGGGGAAGCGGCCACGCTTGCCCGAGGGCGTGAACACGATCTTCGCCTCGGAGGCGTCGTCCCCTCGAGGCCGCCCGTCTTTCGCAGACACCTAGGCGTCTTCCTCTCGCGAGACCCCGCCCGCGCGGGCCACCCGATCGAGGAGGTCCGGGGGGAACGCGCTCTCGAGGGCCGCGGCGCGAGCCTCGACCGCCTGCTCGAGATCGCCCTCGGCCGCCTGGCTCTCCCGGCGCCAGTCTGCGAGGTAGGCGTCGCTCGATCCCCGGCCGGCGCGCATCGCCGCGCGATCGATCGCCCGCTGGAAGCGGGGGTGGAGCACCTTCTTGACCGCGGTGCGGCGACCCTTGCGCCCGATCACCTGGGCCGGGATGTCGCGCCAGTAGATCGTGATCAGCTTCTCCACGACGTCGTCTCCGTGGGGGGCGTGCCCACCGCCGTCAGTGCGTCGCCGAGGGGATCGAGACCGGTGGGGTGGGACTCGAAGGCGAGGCTCAGCGCGAAGGCGCAGTCGCGAGCGCGGGCGGCGAGGGCCGGGTCGCCGCTCTGGGCCAGGTGGACGACGCGCCGGTAGTTGCCGAAGTAGCTGTCGCGGAGCTCCGGATGCCGATCGAGGCCGAGCCCCCGGATCACCAGTCGCCCGAAGTGACGCACGAGGAAGTCGGTGAGGTAGAAGGTGCCGGGCTCCTCTTCGTGGAGCGCTGCGAAGGAGGCGGGGCCTGCGAAGACCTCGTAGCAGTGGGCGCCCGGCAGGCGCTCGACGTCGTACTCCGCGAGCACCGCGTCGAGACGACCGCCGGTGCCGCAGTCGGCGTAGGCCACGAACACCGAGCAGTAGCGATCCCGGACCGACTCGAGCTTGGCTCGGACGGCCTCGGGGATCGCGTCCGGCGTGTTGTGGAGCGACGCGGGCAGACAATCCACCGCGAGGTGTTCCCATCCCGAGTGGCGACGCAGGGCATCGATCTCGCGGGCCAGGGCACCACAAGCGATCAGCAGGACGGATCCGGGCCGCTCCATCTCGATCTCAGGCGACAGCCTGGCGCTTCGCCACGAGCTCCTTCGCGCGTTCGACGGCGGTCGCCGCATCGCGGCAGTAGGCGTCGGCGCCGACCTCGCGGCCGAACTCCTCGTTCAGGGGGGCGCCGCCCACCATGACGATCAGGTTCTCTCGGACGTTCGCGTCCTTCAGGGCGTCCACCACGACCTTCATGTAGGGCATGGTGGTGGTCAGCAGCGCCGACATGCCCAGGATGTCGGGCTCGTGCTCCTTCAGCGCCGCCATGAACTCGTCGACCGAGGTGTTGATCCCGAGGTCGAAGACCTCGAAGCCCGCGCCTTCCATCATCATCCCGACGAGGTTCTTGCCGATGTCGTGGATGTCGCCCTTCACGGTGCCGATCACCATGCGTCCGACGGGCTTTGCCCCCGTGTCCGAGAGGATGGGGCGCAGGATCGCCATCCCGGCCTTCATGGCATTGGCGGCCAGCAGCACCTCGGGCACGAACAGGATGCCATCGCGGAAGTCGATGCCGACGATGGTCATTCCGCCCACCAGCGCCTCCTCGAGTACGCGCGTGGCGTCCCAGCCGCGATCGAGGAGGATG
>CALDCK010000452.1 GCA_937937315.1 uncultured bacterium | reverse complement strand
CTTTGTTGAAGAGGAGACAGTCGCCGTGAAGAGGCAAACCATCGTACTGATCTCGGCTGCCGGACTCATGCTCGTCTTCGGGCTAGCGACCTATCTCTATTCGAGTGAGCAGGCAGATCGCATCGAGGCACTCGCTGCGGCGGCGGATTCCCCGCTGGAACGACCGTACTCACGGGGCATGGGTCCTGCGGACGCCAGAGTCGTGCTGGTCGAGTTCTTCGATCCGGCATGCGAGACCTGCCGCGCCTTCGCCCCCTACGTGAAGGCGCTGCTCGCCGAGCATCGGGACCGGGTGCGCCTCGTCCTGCGCTATGCACCGTTCCACGAGGGGTCGGACACCATGGTGAAGATCCTCGAAGCGGCAGCACTACAGAATCGCTTCTGGGAGACCCTTCAGCTGATGTACGACACGCAACCCCAATGGGCGAGCCACCATGATCCGCAGCCCGAGAGATTCTGGGAATTCCTACCGCGGGCCGGGGTCGACGTCGATCGGATCCGCCGCGATGCGCAGGCCTCGAAGTTCGCCGCGATCATCGAGCAGGACCTCTTGGATGGCCGTGCGCTCGGCGTGCGCAAGACGCCACAGTTCTTCGTGAACGGGAAGCCACTCCTGAGGTTCGGCTACGAACAGCTCAAGAGCATGCTCGAGGTGGAGGTGGCGAAGCAGTACCCGCAGTAGGCCGCGAAGCAGACCTCGGCACCGAAAGGAGTCTCCGCAGCCGCCGATTGAATGGCGGTGTGCCCAGTCGACGCCGAACCCGTCTCCGGGGTGAGTTTCCTGATCCGCAGGGAAAGTACGGCGGTCGCCCCGACGAGAGCTCGGACACCTGGCTTTGCCGGCTCGGTCCGCCAAGCTGAGCTTCGGCCAAGGGCGGTCGCGCGGACGAACGTAAGCTCGAAGCACCCTCCGAGGATGGATGTGTCCGGGGATTCCTCATCCCGCTGACCGTCGGTTCATCTGAAGGCAGAGTCGCCGAGCGTGTAGGAGAACGAAGCGACGAAGAAGACCGTAGCGGCGGCATACGCAAGCGTCAGCGCAGCATGAACCCGTGCGCGATCTGTTGCAAAGAGCATGGTCGCCATCGCCACACCAGCGAACTGAACCGCGGTCAAAAAGCTCGGCGAAAGACTCAAGAGCGCGTAGTAGAGCATCACACAAAAGAGTAGTCCGAAGATCGGCTTTCGCTTCGCGAAGTAGTACTCCTCGAGATCAATGCGTTCCGTTCGACTCGGAAAGAGAAGTGAACTTGCAAGGAAGAGGGTGATGGGGGGCGCCAGCAGCCGAACGAGATCTATGAAAACCCATTCGTTTCTCGCTTCTAGGTCGAAGAGAGACCACGAGTATTGAAGCTGCATCACGAGGAGCGTGAAGACCCAGATCGCATGGATCCAATAGAACTTCAACTCACTGCGCAGGATTCGCGCGATGCCGACAAGGAGCTCCGCCACGCCGAGGGCGACAATGATCGAGACCAGGGTCATGACGAACTCGAAGGGAGCCATTCGGGTCGAGCCTCCTTGCTTGGATCCTAGAGTCGGGGGCCCAACCGCGCGAGGAGTGCCCTCCGTGCGCCGGCGAATGCCGAGCGAATCCGAACCGCCCAACCTGGCAACAGAGAACAATGCGGGCCGCAGCACCGGATCGGCCTGGAACCCGCGGTCTCCGGTTCGGATCCGTGAGGGCGCCTTCGCCAGAACCCCGCGGAATCGCGCCAATTTCTCGGCTTGGCCGTCGATGCGGGCGCATAGTCTCCGCGACCGCAGACTAGTTGGCGGTGGGCGCAGTCGAGAGCGAACCCGTCTCTGCTGCCGAAATCCCTGATCCGCAGGGAAGGTACTGGGAAATTGGCGCCATTGGGGCCCGTCGAGAGATCCAGACCGGCCGCTCGGCTCCCATGCGACGTGTGAAATTGCAGATCCAGTCGGACACCCTGCCATGATGAGGACGGGGGATCGCGATCTTCTGCCAGACAAGCTTCGGGAGCTTCGACTTGGGGGCGAAGTCGAGATTGTCGAGCGTATCAGCCCGGACCCTGGGTGGTTCGACGACCTAGAGAGTTGGCGTGTCCAGTTCTTGGACCCGCCTTTGTCTCCATTCAACCCGCTACCGCGTTAGTCGTCGCCACGAAGGGGGCGGGGGGCCTCCCACCCCCCTGTCGCCTTAGGTGAGCGGCGGCTGCGCACCGCCAGCCCACATATGGAATGCCGGCCCCGGTGCGGATGAAGCCGATGAACGTCTCCTCCTTCGCGCCGGAGAATACGTACGAGCGTTCATCCACGACGCTGATTGCGACGCTTCTGCCCTTGCTGGGTTGCGGTATCGATGCCGTATACGGCACCGGCCAATCAACGAACCCCGCGACGTCACTGTACGTGCTGCAGCCGCTCGAGAGCAGGAGCGCTGTACCGGCGATCCAGGGCCGGATGTCGATGTACGACACGGCCGCTCCTCCCGACCCCGCGAGACGCATCCTCCCACCGCCGAGAAGGGCCGTCAAAGCCGCGACACGCCGCGCGGGCGACCCACATCGGCCGCCTCCGCGGCGACCGGCTCGGCGGGGGAGGGCCCAGCGTCGCCGCCAGCCGGCACGATGCCCGCCCCCCGACCTTCCTGACCGCCCCTCTTCTGGCGCGATGCTGCCGATACACGGCCCAGCCGCCGTCTTTGATCCCCCTGGGGCACCACTCCCTCGTCGAGACGTGCCACCTCCACGCGCCCCGCGTCTACTTCCCTAGAGAGGGAGGCTCACCATGAAGTCAACGCCCGAGATCACCGCCGCGCGCGCTCGCGCGCTCTCGATTCTGCATCCGATCCATGAGATCGACTCCTGCCTCTTCGCTCACTATATGTGGCCCGCGTCATCGAGCTGGCGGGGTCGGCTCCCGGGCCGGGGGGCCTACCTGAAGGCCCGGAGCTTCCTCAGGCGTCTCGAAGCCGACGGCCTGGTGGCCTCGGAAGATCGGGGCCGGGAAAAGGCCTATCGCGTCACGCATGAGGGCGAGGCGCTGGCGAGCCTGTTCCCCACCACGGAGGTCGTGACCGACACGGACCCCCTCGAGTTCGGAATCGGCGCACCGGACATGACGCTCGCGGTCTGATCCGAGGCTTCCGCTGTCGTGTCACACGGCAGCCCTCTCGGTTGAAGGCTTGCAGCCCATGAGCTGGCAAAAGTTCCGGCCCGAGGAGCGCAACGCGCTAGACAATCCGCTCCGGCAGGCCAGCCCTCGCCAAAGGCGACAATCCGCTCGCGCGGATGAACCCCCGCAGCTCGACGGCCGACCTACAGGCGGCGCGCTCCCGCGGCGTGGGGTACGCGCCGGATCGCGGCCGTCAGCAGCAACAGGATCGCGACGATTCCGAGAACCCAGGGTCCGAGGGCGGGGATGAGCGTGGGCGGAGTCTGCTCGACCTCGATATTGTCGATCACTGTGATGGTTCCGTTGCCGACCCAGTCGTTGCCGGCGAGGTCCCAGATCACGTGGACCAGATTCTCCCAGTTCAGCACGTAGGTCACGGTGCCCTGGGTGCCGTCGTCTTCTGGAATCGTCATGGAGAAGACGGGGACGCCGTCGCGATAGGCGGTGACCGTCGTCTCGGGGTTGTTCCACGGGATCAACGGCGGGCCGCAGCCGGCGGTCCCGATGGGGGGATTGTTGCAGTCGCTGCCCAGCTCGTCGAAGCGAATCAGGTTGAAACGCATGCCGTCGATTCGGCTGAGCTTCACCACGTTGTCACCGCCCGGGAGGGGCTCGGGCCCCTCCTCGTTGGTGAGTCCCCGCCGCGGGCTCCCCGCAGCGAGGGCGGCTACCAAGCCCGGAAACAGCCCGCCGGCCTGAGGTCAACTGCAGCGGCTTGTTATGCGGCGGAGCTGCCACCGGGTGGAGTTGCCAACAGCTCATCGACTTGCTCGACGAACGAACGGGCGTAGTACGTGCGTGCGCCTTCGGTCCACATTGCCTTGAACCCGGGTTGGTGGACCATTCGGTGAAAGGTCGCGAATCGGCCTCCGAAGAAATCATCGTCTATTGCGCCCTGCTGGTGGTGAAGAAACAGCCCCTCGTACAGGTTCATAACCTGGCCGGCGACTAGACGGAACTGCGCCAAGTCATCCTCATTGAGATCGCTGAGATCCTTTCGCCCCAGGCGATAGATGCGATCGACACCTGGCTGGGCGAGGAACTCACCGAATCGGTTCGATGAATCCATAATGGCCTGATAAGTAGCGATGCGAACCGCGCGCGTATTCTGACGAATCTGCATCGCGAGGTAGACCAGGGAGATGAAGACGGCGACGGCGCCAATCAGCTCGCCGATGCTGCCGAGTTCCTGAACCGTCATTCTCGCCACCTTGTACCTCTCCAGCCGCAGGCTCTTCGGGCCTGACTGACACTTCCGAGAGGGTTCCCGGGTCAAGGCCGTTGCTGCCTGAAGCCAGAGAGCTTGTCCGTTAGATGGGCCTCCCGCCCTCGTCACCCATGCCGTGGAGTATCCGAGGCCCGAGAGCCTGCGTCTACAAGGTCAGTAGGTGAATGTGCAGGGTCGGGAGACCCGGGACCTAGCGTACCACGAGGAGGGTCGGGCTTGGGCGCATGCCATTTCGTTGGAGTCGACGTCGGAGCGAAGGAACTGGTCGTTGCGATGGATCGCAATGGGGCTCGGGAAAGCGGGATGGTTCTCGACAACGACCGGGAAGGTCATCGGAAGCTGATCCGCTTTGCGACGGAGAAGGGAGCCAGAGCCCGGTTCGTCCTGGAGTCGACCGGGGTCTACGGCCTCGACTTGGCCTTCGCCCTTCATCGTGCCAAGCGGGTGGAAGTGATCGTGGCCAATCCACGCGCCATTGCGGCTTCGGGAAGGCTTCGCTGCAGCGCTCGAAGACGGATGCGCTCGACGCTGAGGTGATCCTCGACTTCGCGATGCGAATGCCTTTCAAAACGTGGTGCCCGCCAGATCCCGAGATCCTGGAGCTACGGGCCCTTTCGCGACGTATCGAGACGATGAGCCAGAGCGTGACGCAGGAGAAGAACCGGCGTCACGCGAGCGATCAGAGCGAGGAGCTCAGCGACTTCGTGAAGCAGGACCTCCGCGAGCTGGTGGAACTGCTCGAGGGCCGCATCGGCCGCCTGCGCAAGCAAGCACTCAGTGTCATCGAGCAGAGCGATACGCTGAGGAAGGCTTTCGGCCACCTGACCTCGGTCAAGGGCATCGCCGACGCTGCGGGGATCCAGCTCTTGGCGAAACTCGGCACCTTGCCGATGGACATGACGACCCGGCAGTGGGTGGCGCACGCGGGGCTCGACCCTCAGCAGTATCAATCGGGTAGCTCGGTACACAAGCCCGCTCGGATCAGTAGAACGGGGAACGCGCACCTGCGCCGCGCGCTCTTCCTGCCCGCGATGGTCTCTGCCCGCTGGGAGCCCAACGTCAAGGCCTTCTACGAGAAGCTGCTCGCAAGAGGCAAGACGAAGATGCAGGCACTCGTCGCCGTGATGCGAAAGCTACTGCACGCCATCCACGGGATGCTTCGACACGATGAAGACTTCGACGGCGAGAAGTTCTTCGCCATCAAGGCTTGACGGGGAAGGGAGTATCTAACGGATCGGGCGTTCAGCTGCTGGCCCGCCGTCGGTGCCAGCCCAGAGCGCCCAGGGTTCAATGCAAACACGACCAGAGGCCGGATGGAGCAACCGAACAGCGGGCCTTGCTCGGGTTCGACTGGCGTCCTCGAGCCCGGACGCCAGAAAGCCGCCCTGTGGGAGACCCAACCGCCTGAATCGCTGCTGGAGACGATTCCGGCTCAGGAGAAGCGCCCGGGCGCCAGGGGGCGGTCTCCGGTTCGGCCTCGTGGGACCGCCCGCCCCAGAACTCCGCGACATGGCGGGATTCTCTACTGCGGACGCGTGCTCCGCGTGAACCCACCGCGGAGACGCGGACTAGTTGGCGGAGCGTGCAGTCAGTAGCGAACTCGTCTCTTTACGCAGATCCCTGATTTCCAGGGAAGATACAGGGAGACACGCCGAAATCGGGAGGCCCGGCGAGGCTGCCCCCGTGATTTGGTCGCCTTTCGGGGTTCCTCCCGCCGTGTTCCCTGGTTTCGGGAACAGGGAGTTTCCCGCTAACGGGCAGGAATTGCCGTGGTTGGAATCGACCTCGAACACGACCTGGCGTTTGGCGCCACTGGCATCGCTATTGGAGAGCCGCACCCTGCCGGGACAGTGACTCGCTTCACGAACTCCGCACCAACTCCTGCACGGCGCGGTGTGCTTGATCGATGGCGCCATCCACGTAGGGGTGCGCTCCCGAGTCCGAGTTTGCTATCGCGATGTGGCCGAATCGTCGCCGGCCAATCTCGTGGGGCGCCTCTCCTTGCGGCCACTCCGGATCGTGGAGCGGGTCGCGCTCGTACGCGTAGCCGTGTGGCCAGCGATTGACGGTGATCGCAAGGATGTCGCGATCCGGATCGAAGCCCCCGCCCGCCAGCATGCCCGCCAGATGTTCGCGGACCTCGCGTTCGTAGTCCTCGAACGACATCGCAAGGAGGCGGTGACGCCCGGCGCGAAATCGGTCTCGCATCGAGCCGGTTTCGAAATCAGAAGCGGGCGCTGCGATCATGTGCAGAGCGACCGGCTTGTCGGGATCCCAGTCTTGGTGATGATCTCCGAGACTGCGACCGAATCCGAAGACCTGGGTGTGGAAGCGACCCGGCGCATAGAAGCCGGCGGCGCCCACACCCGTGAGGGCCTGGCCGTTCTCGAGCAGCACGTTGGTGGACACCAGCGGTGTCTTGACCGCGTATCGCAGGGCCGTCTTCTGTGCTTCGGGCAGCTGTGGACACAGCTGCGGGATCATCTCGTTATAACCTGCGAGCACGCACTCGCGGGCCCGGACACGGTAGGCGCGGCCTCCCCGGACATAAGTGACGGCGACGCCGGCTTCGGCGCCCGCGAGCGGGTCGACGTGAACGGCTGTGCTGCTGAGTCGGATCCGCACCTTTGATTCGGGCGCATCGAGGCGTGAGTAATCGAAGCGCGCATTGGTCACGTCTTCCATGCTCTTGCCGGGTGCGACGCCTGGAATCAGTTTGCGAACCAGCAGCCGGGGAATCGTCGCGTTGCCGTCCGGGAAGTAGGCGCCCTCTATTTCCTGCGGATAGCTCGACATCTCGGCCTCCATAGCTCGCCCAAACTCTCCCAGGCCGCGCAGCCCGGGCAATCCGAATTCGAGGCAGTCGTCGGCCGGCGCTGCATCCGTCCCAACGCCGAAGTACGGCGCCGTATAGCGTTGGTAGAGCCTCGCGGCCTCGTCGGGGAGGCCCGCGTGCTTCACCAGGAAGTCGCGGTAGGACATCTTGCCGAGTACAGCGGCCTTCTTCGCATCGGGCACGTCTGCCATGTAGTCCGTGCGCTGGGTCAGAAAGCGCTCGAGGTGGGCCCGCGCCTTCGCGGAGATCGGTATGCCGGCCAGCTGCTCGAGCCAGCGATACTCGCCGCCTGCTCCGGTGCGTACGAAGGGAATCAAGGGCCCGGTCAGCAGCCGATCCGTTCCGTAGTGAGCGCTGTCAAAGAAGACGCCGGAGTCCAGGCCGAAGGGGTGATTGATGAAACCCGGGTCCTGTTTCTCGCGCAGCCGTTCGATGTCGACCCCGATCTCGCTGAGCAGCCCGAGCGTCACGCCGCCGAAGCTCGTGTGCTCGAGAAAAACGCTGCCGCCGATGGAGAGATAGCGCTCGCCGGCGTGATGGAACTCGTTGCGCTTGGCGTGTCCGCCGAAGTCATCGTGGTTGTCGAGAACGAGGATGCGCGCGTCCTTGTAGGCCGCGCGATAGAAGTAGGCCGCCGCCAGCCCGCTGATGCCCCCGCCGACCACGATGAGGTCGTAGCGCTCTTCGACGCTGGTAGGGCTCAACCATTCCTTGCCCTTCCAAGCCCGCTCGTGGGCGACTTCGAAGGAGCCTTTGTGGTTGCCACGTAGGCCGGTGCGCGTGGGGGGGTAGTAGTTCGCGGCGCGTTCCGGCGCGAACTCCGTCTCGTCGGCAAGGGCCGCAAGCGGCGCAGTCATTGCGCCCACCGCGGCGACGCCAGCACCGTGAAGTAGGTCTCGCCGCGTGATGGGCTGGAAGAGCCCGAGCTCGCGATCGCGGCTCTTCTCGTCGCGGTTCCGACCCGTTCGAGAGTCTCGTTCGTCTGCCACGGATAGCTACTTCCCGGTCGGGTCGGCGCTCGCGTCGCTCGGCAGGGGCCCGTATACCCGCTCGTAGGCGGCCCTTTCGATGGCAACGAGCTCACGATAGTTCCCGAGCATCTTCCAGATTCCCGTGAAGCCCTTGGGGACCATGAGGGAGTCGCCCGGGAAGTACTCGTGCAGCGTGCCACGGGAATCCGTAAGGATCAGCTTGCCACTCAGCACCAGCACATATTCATCGTGGGGAAAGGGCTCGCTGACCGCAAAGGTCGCTGCGTCATCCTCGTAGATCTCCATCACGAGTTCTTCGCCCTGGTAGAGCATCTCACCGCGCGGTCTGTGACTTCCCTCGAGCACCTGCTCGGGTGCGATGAAGGGCTCGGAAGGGGAAAGACCGACGCCTGCCAGCTTGTCGGGATTCATCCTCACCGGGATGGGCGCGGCCAAGGCCTTCGTTCCTTTTCCGGGATCTTCCCCTAGAGCGGGTGCGCTCACTGCGAGGGCCGCGCCTAGCACGACTGCCAGGCAGGCCCCCCAATACGAGATAGATCGTCGCTTCACGTTCGATGCCCCTCCGATCAGAGAAATTCTCGAGCGGGAACCCGAGTGCATCGACAAAACGTATCCAGACCGCTCGCCATCCGCCCTCCTTCCGAACCACGAAACTGGCCACAGAGAAGATTGGCGGCAGTGGCGCAGTCAGGCGCCCCAACCCCGCGGCACCACCCACGAACTCGGGAGACTCTTCCCGCCCCATCGCGCTCCAACCGGAGAGACCCCGGGAGCTGCGAACTGGTTGGCGGTGGGGCCAGTCTAGTGCGAACCCGTGTCTTGGGTGCCAGTCCCTGATCCACAGGGAAGGTACAGGGAATCCGACCGATTTCGAGGGGACCGCGGTACGTCTTGGAGTGGAAAACCCCGCTCTCCGGCCCATTTCCGTGGGATTTCCCTGAGCCCTGGAACAGGGACCGACAGCCCAGCAAGCAGGGAACTTCTCGGCCGGGTAAAATCAAGGTTAGACCGCAGGGTGAAACTTTGATTCGGGCCACCGCATTGACCATCGCCGAGGTACTCCTCTTCGGAGCGTGCCTCTTCGGCGCCGCCGGCAGCCTCTCATGGCCCATGGCGTGGGCTGTTCTAGGTATCTACTCCCTGCCCAAGGCGGCCGCCTTCGCGTTTCTCGACCCTGAGCTCATCCGGGAGCGGGCGGCTCCTGGTCCCGGCGTGGATCGCGGCGACGTGGTGCTCGCAACGCTCGGCGTTCTGGCCCTGTACCCAGCTACGTTCGCCGTGGCTGGCCTCGATGCCGTTCGCTTCGGCCCTGCCCTACCGATGCCGCA